>DVJT01000112.1 GCA_018716565.1 Candidatus Avigastranaerophilus faecigallinarum
CAAAATATGGGATAAATGTAAAAGAAGCTATTGAGCTGGAAAACTTATCCTCAAATGAAGAGAATATATTCATCAAAACAGGTGCAGACGAAATTCCATTAACATTATTATCAAGAGCAATAAATAAACAAAAACATATAAAAATATGTCCTGTATATTTAAATCCAAACAGTATAAACAAAATATCAAAATATGAAGATATATCTGTTAAAGAATCAGTTGAATCACAAATAGAACTTTCAGGAGGTATTATAAGTGATGAGAAGAGCTGTAACTTAATATTACTTGTGAATAACTTTGAAATAGAACAAGGTGAGCTAGTAATGGGCGTATATGAACCGGAATATAACAAAGATTTAATAATTCCAGATAAGCCATATTTCATAGCTGATATTTTAAATGCAAACGGAAGTGACAACAGTTTTGTTAAAGCATTATTTGCAAATAATAATCTAAAAGAATTTTTTGGTTATGCAGCTTGGAATACAACAGGAAATACCCTCGGAAGTTGTATAGCCACTGCACTAACATATTATGGGGCCAAACAACCAAGTAAGAAAGATTTTAAATTACTTCAATTAACAAGATTTCTAGATGATTGGGCATACCAAGCAAATATAAGAACACTAATACGAAACAATAAAGAAAATCTTTCAAATACAGTATTAAAAATAACAATGAAAGAATATGAAAACTTCCTTTTCGAAAAATTTGATGTAAAAAAATATCATACAGAGTACCATTTCCCTTGGAAAAGATTTTTTGAAATAGGTATTTTAATAAAGAAAAACTATATAAGATTACCATTTGTTGATATATTATTTTATGAGTGATAACATTTACTTAAAAGTAATATCGAAGGAAAAGCTATGGAAAAGAACAACGAGAATTTACATATTTTAAGACACTCAGCTTCACATATAATGGCGCAAGCTGTTCAAAAATTATTCCCGAGCGCAAAATTAGCAATCGGACCTGCTGTTGATAACGGATTTTACTATGATTTTGATTTGGAAGGTCACTCTTTCACCGATGAAGATTTAGTAAAAATCGAAACAGAAATGAAGAATATTCTTAAACAAAATTTGGTTTTTGAAAAGTATGAAATTCCTGATGTTCAAAAACAAATTGATGAATTCAAAGCACAAGGTGAAATATATAAAGCTGAATTACTTGAGGAACATAAAAATGATAACCCGACTTTATATTTAACAAAAGATAAAGACGGAAATGTTCTATTCAATGACTTATGTTCAGGACCTCATGTTCCAAATACATCATATATAAAAGGCAACTCAATAAAACTTCTGAAAGTTGCAGGAGCATACTGGCGAGGTAATGAAAAGAACAAAATGCTTCAAAGAATATATGCGACAGCATTTTGGAACAAAGAAGATTTAGAAAAATATTTGAATTTCTTGGAAGAAGCTCAAAAACGTGACCATAGAAAGCTTGGAACTCAATTAGATTTGTTCTCTGTTAGAGAAGAAATCGGTGGCGGTTTAGTTCTATGGCATCCGAATTTGGCTATTGTAAGAGAAGAAATTGAAAACTACTGGAGAACAGAACACAGAAAAAGAGGCTATGTTATTGTACAAACTCCTCAACTGGCAAAATCAAAGCTATGGGAAATTTCAGGACACATAGATCACTATAAAGAAAATATGTTTTTCATCCAAAAAGAAAACGAAGAAGATGATCAATATATAGTAAAACCGATGAACTGTCCGTTCCATATTATGATTTATCAAGCAAACAGATATTCATATCGTTCACTGCCGTTAAGAATGGCAGAACTTGGAACCGTATACAGAAAAGAAAAATCAGGTGCATTGTCAGGTCTAACTCGTGTACAAGGTTTTACACAAGACGATGCTCATATTTTCTGTACACCTGAACAATTAGTAGATGAAATTAATGCGATTATTGACTTTGTTTCAGATACAATGAAAATCTTTAATATGGATTTCGAAGTAGAACTTTCAACCAGACCTGAAAGCTATGTCGGTGAATTATCAAACTGGGAATTAGCTGAAGCCGGTTTAAAAGAAGCTATGGATAAACGTGGAATGAAATATGAAATCAATGAAGGTGACGGAGCATTCTACGGACCTAAAATAGATTTCAAAGTAAAAGATGCCATAGGTAGAACTTGGCAATGTGCGACAATTCAGTTAGACTTTAATCTTCCTGAAAGATTTGAAATTAAATATCAGGATAAAGACGGTCAAATGAAAACACCTGTTATGCTTCATAGAGTAATATTCGGTTCTATGGAAAGATTCCATGGTATTTTAATTGAACACTTTGCAGGAGCATTCCCAATGTGGTTGGCTCCTTCACAAGTATGTGTTGTACCTATTGCAGACAGACACTGTGATTATGCAAAACAAATATATGATAAACTTTTTGAAGCAGGTATAAGAGTAAAACTTGATGACAGAAGTGAAAGTATGAATTACAAAATTAGAGAAGCTCTTCAAGGCAATAAGATTCCTTATGTACTTGTTGTTGGTGACAAAGAAATAGAAGAAAATAAAGTCGCAATAAGAGTAAGAGGAATTGGTGAATCAGGTAAATTATCTATAGATGAATTTATTGATAAAGCACTTAATAAAATTAAAACAAAAACTCAAGATTTATCATTATAAATAACTAAATAAAAAAGAGGAATTTTATTTCCTCTTTTTTATTTAGTTAACATTTATATATAAACGATCATCATTGATTATTTTTTCAAAATTTAATATACTGTAAAGCTTATCATTTTCCATAAACTCAGAAAATATATATTTAGAGTTTTCTGCAAAAGTTTTATAACTATCAATATTCTTTAAATTTTTTATATATTTAATTTCATCAACTAAAAAAGCAATATTAAAATCTTTTCCTTTTGCAATAATAAGCTTACTACCTTCATGTATAGTATTTATATCATTATTAAGAAAACGTTTTAAATCAACAACAACAAGAAAGTCACCTTTCAAATTTATAATTCCTTTTATAAAATCATGTGTATATGGAAGCTTTGTAATATTCAATCTTTTTATAGATATAAATTCTTTAACATATTTTAAATCCAAATAATAATTGTGATTATCAAGAGTAAACAATATATATTGATTCATTGTATTTAGATTGAAAGGAAAAGAAAAAACCTCTTGAGCAGATTTGTTCTGTTGGGCCCTAATCTTTAATATCTGTTGCGATTTTTCATCTACAGGAAACAAATCAACATAATTAATATTACTATTATTTGAATGATTTTCTGTAATCAATTTGTTGACAGAATGAATATCAATTATATTTATAGAATTATCTTCTGCTTTATAAACTTCTTTTAAGATAGAATCATCCATTTCATAAGGAATAACTTGAATATTCTGTGAACTTAATTGTGTAATATTTTCTATTTTTTCAGTATGTATAGCAAAACAATTTCCATCAACAATTGTAATGATTAGCTGATTATTTATCGAGAAAGTTGATGGTTCAAAACCTAAAAAAGGGCATAAATCAATAGCCTTTATCATTAAACCATTATAATTAAACATACCAATAATACTCATTGGAGCTTTGGATGGTATTTCTATTTCCGGTATATTAATAACTTCCATTACTTGTTGAATATTAATAGCATATTGCTTACCTTTTAACGAAAAAACAATAAAATATTCATTAAGATTATTTATTTCTGATGATAATGTTATTGAGTAATTGTTGTTCATTTCTAATTAAACCTTTATAATAATTATACAATATATTGATGATTATGATATCCAAAGAATGGACTATAATTACAAAAAGAAAACTAGGAGTAAAAAATGGCAGGTAGAGATATTAGCATAATAAACAGATTATCAAAAAAGAATATAAAAGATACTTTGATACTTGGGTTAGCAACTATTTTAATTGTTGCAATCATTACGTTTGTTGAAAATAAACCTATTATGATATGTTCAACAGTTGCTGTATTGTTGTTTTACTTTGCACAATATCAATTATCAAAAAATGAACTAATGAAATCTATTGATAAGTTAATAGATAATGAACTAAAAGAATTCCAAAAAGTTTCAGTAAAAGTTCTCCAATTAAGTGAAAAACAAAGACAATTAACACATAAATACACAGAAATGCTTAATCAAGTTGTTCAAACAACAAAATTATTTAAAAATGGAGCAATTAAGACAAAAGAAAAAACACAAAGTATATCTTTAAAAATACAAGAAACATATGAAACTTCAGGAAGAGAAGCAAAATCTTTAACCGAGAATATAACAACAATGCAAAATCTCAAACATAAAGTCCAAGTAATTGCAGAATTAATTATTGAGTTAACAGATTATATAAAACAAATAGGCTCTACAGTTACAGTTGTAGAAAACATTTCAGAACAAACAAATATGCTTGCATTGAATGCAGCAGTTGAAGCGGCAAGAGCAGGTGAATATGGTAAAGGTTTTGCTGTAGTAGCCGGAGAAATAAGAAAACTAGCAGATGAGTCTAAACATGCAACAAACAAAATTACAAGTTTAGTTGCGGAAATTGAACAAACAACCTCTTCTACTATTATGGCTGCTGAAGACGGTGCAAAAGAAATTGAAACAGGCGTTAAATTCGCAAATGATATAAATTCAAATATATCTTCAATTGTAAACAGAATTAAAGAACTTGGTTTAGATTTAAGCGATGTACTCACATCTGCAATTGAACAACAATCTATTACAAATGATGTTTTGGAAATTATTGATAATATGCAAAAAAGCATATCTGAAACAATTAATACTTTAGAAGAAAATATTGAAAATATCAGAGCATTCTCTGAAATATCAACAAATATTAAAGACAATATTGCTAATTAATAGGACAAAATATGCAATATAATCCTGAAGAATTAAATGAAATACTAAATATTTATAAAGCAGAAAGCGAAGAAATAATTCAAGAACTTAATGATGGTTTTTTAACTTTAGAAAAAAATCCTAAAGATAAAACCCCATTAAAGAAACTATTACAACTAGTACATTCTTTAAAAGGTGCATCAAGAATGATTAGTTTTACAAGTGTTCAGGACATTTCTCACAAACTGGAGGACATACTTTCTTATTGGAAGAAAGAAGATATAACAATTAATATAAATTCATTTCAACTTATATATGAAGTCTGTGACTATCTTACAGCCCTAGTAGAAAAATCAGTAAAGCAAAAAACAAATTATGAGGATAAGAATTTATTATTATTTATAAATAAGTTAAATAATTTAATCAATTCAAATAAAACTATACCTGTAGATAAAATGGATAAATTGCCAGATAACTATCTTGCAGAAAAGAGTATTGATATAAAAGCATTTATTCTTGAACTACTTTTCGTGATAGAGAAGAATAATGTTAAAGAAGATGAAGAAAATGCATTTCTTGTTATATCAGAAGATATAAAGCAACTCGCAGAGATTTTTGAACCAACTAATTATAATGAAGTAAAAGAGAAAATTGCAGCAATTCTATCAAATATATCTCTAGATAATGATATTTGTAATGAATCATTAAAACACAATATTATTGAACTAAAAAATATCATATACAATCTTTATAAAGAATTAAATATTAATTCAAATATAAATAGAACGGAACATAAAGACAACACTAAAAAGGTAAAAAAAGAAGAGAAAAAAGAGATAAAAGAAGCAGAAAATGATATAAATAAAGAATTTGATTTTATACTAGCAAATTTGCAAAAAATCAGGTATGAAAAAGATTTTATACTAAGAATTATAAATGTTTTAAGAAAAACAATAAAAAAAACAACAGATAAAAGAATATCTCTAATTTTAACAAAAACCATAAATATATTAAATTTATTTTATTCAAAGGATATAATAATTGATAATGACTGCTATATGGTTATTTTACAATGTATATATCTGACTAAAAGAATGTCTTTAAACGAGAAAGAAGAAAATTTAAATAACCTAAATTTTCTAATTCAAAGATTAAGCGTAGTAGAAGATATGTTTAATATAGAAGATATACAGCCTACTAAGCCTATAGAAATACATCAAAATAATAATTTACTATCACAAGAAGAATACTCAAACCTAAAAAAGAATCTAAAAACAATTGATTTACAGGAAATAAAGACTTTACGTGTAGACACATCCAAATTAGATAATTTAATTTCTCAAACAGGAGAATTATTAATCAATGGAATAAAAACACGAGAACACATTATAGAATTATCTAAAATTAATTCAAAAATAGTGAAATGGAATGCTGTAAGTAAAAAAATTATCAATTATCTGAAATATCTTGAGAAAAAAGGATTTTTCAATTCAGAGCTTGATGATAGTGCAAGTATGTTCTACAAAAGAGCACAAGATTTTTTTGTAAATAATGCGGAAATAATCAATGAAATTAATAATGATTTTACTCGTTTATATAATATCATCTCCGAAGATGATAATAAACTACATCAAACAGCAATGGAAATTGAAATCATCGCAAAAGGAATAAGAGTACTTCCTTTAGCAACATTATTTCATTCATTTCCAAGAATGATGAGAGATATTGCAAATGAGAACAATAAAAAAATTGATTTTATTATTTCAGGTAGCGATACAACCGTTGATAAAAAAATTATTGAAGAAATTAAAATGCCATTAATTCATATATTAAGAAATTCTGTTTCTCATGGAATCGAAACCCCAGAACAAAGATTAAAAAACAATAAAAAAGAAACAGGAATAGTAAAACTAACAGCAAAACAAGTAGAAAATAATGTAATTATTACAATAGAAGATGATGGTTATGGTGTTGATATAGAAAAAGTCAAAGAAATAGCAATAAAAAAAGCATTATTGACTGATGAAGAAATTTCAAATATGAGCAATGAACAATTAATGAAATTACTTTTCTTACCAGGATTTTCAACAGAAGAGTCTATAAATGAAATATCTGGTAGAGGAATTGGTTTAGATATTGTAAAAACAAAGATTACAAATCTAAACGGAGATATCATTATTGATTCAATTCTAAATAAAGGATGCAAAGTAACAATAAAATTACCTCTTTCAATGTCTACAATAAAAACATTTATACTTTTAGTTAATAATCAAAAGTACGCAATTCCGGTTAATTCAATAAAATTTGTTAAAAAAATATCAAAAGAAGAAATCTTTATGAGAAACGGAATGAATTGCATAATTTATGAAGATCATTCTATACCTGTTTATTATTTGTCAGAAGTTTTTGGTGAAATTAATAATTTAGATAAAGAAACACAACTTACAGTTATAATTATAGAAAACCAAGAGAAACAAGCTGCATATGTAATAGATAAATTACTTGGCGATCACGAAGTTTTCCAAAAGAAACTAATACCACCAATCCTAAGAATAAGGAATATAAGTGGCTTCACAACGCTTTCAACCGGAGAAATTTGTTTAATTATAAATCCGTTTGAGCTTATAAGAAATACCGTTTCAAGCCTACATATATCATCTTCTGCTATAAAACAAATTCCAATAGAAGAAGACTAAAGTTAATCTAAACTTTAGATTTTTCTATTTCATTATTTTCAGTAGATTTTAATTTTTCTTTTATATATTCATAGTTTGTTAAAGTAGCTACTTTACAACTCCATTCATCAATTATGTCTTCAAGTTCTTGATTGAATGATATTGGCTCACCTATCACAACTCTAACTTTACCTTTAAAAGGAATCCAATTATATTCTTCACAACCTGTTATACCAATAGGAAGTATATCAGTTTTCATTTGCTTTGCAATAACAGCAAACCCCTTATTTATTTTTTCTATTTTTCTGTTTCTTCTAATACCGCCCTGTGGGAAAATACCAAGTCTCCAACGTTCTGTTTTGAATATATTCAAAGCAGTTTTAATTGTAGAAACTTCAAGTTTTTCTCGATTTACAGCAAAACAAGCTAATCCATCTAACAAGAATGCCAATATTGGATTTTCAAAAAGTTCTTTCTTCCCCATAAAAGCAATCGGTTGTCTTACGGCCTCACCGGCAATAAATGGATCAAAATAGGAAATATGATTAGGTGCTACAATAAAGTTCCTATCTTTGGGAATATTTTCTCTTCCTATATATTCTATTTTATAAAATATTGGCATCAAAGTATTAGGAACAAGCCAACGACCAAATAACTGAAACTTATATTTATTTTCAGTAAAATCAGATACTTCCCTTTTTGTATAATTTTTTTTCTTAGTTTCCATCTTCGTATAATCTTTCTAGTTTGTAGAAGGAATATATTCCAGTTCAGCTAAATTACTTACTTCTTTTGCCCACTTTTCCACAATTTCATCAACCGGAGTTTTACAAGATATTGCACTACCAACCTTCAATTGTAAATCTTTTTTCTTGGAATTAGGATTATCTTTTAAAATAATACCAACAGGCAAAATATCTGCATCCATTTTCTTTGCAATAGAAGCAAAACCTTTTGTTATATTTTCAAGTTTACCGTTATTACATCTTGTTCCCTGCGGAAACAAACCAAGATTCCAATCTGTTTTTTTAATAGATAGAGCCGTTTTGATAGTTGAAACATCAACTTTATCTCTATCAACAGCAAAAGCACCACACCAATCCATTAAAAGCATAGACCAAAATGTTTCAAAAAGTTGAATTTTAGCCATATACGCAATTGTCAAATTCAGACAAGCAGCAACAGAAAAAGGATCAAAACCTGTAATGTGATTACTTGCAACTACATATTTTTTCGTTTTATCTATATTTTCAAGCCCTTCTGTCTTAAGTAAATTATATTTTGATTTTATTACATTAATAATAACTAAATTACAAACAATATATTGAAAACTTTTTCTCCATTTATTAAAACTTTTCGGTGTTCTTGCAGAAAACTTTGTTGTCATAAAATACATATCTCTTTCATTTATAATGACATTATATCAAAAAAAACAACTATGTTGTATTTTACAAAACATAAAATAAAAATAATTAAAGTTTCATTCATGAATATACTTGAATTTAGGTTATGTTTAATTTATAAATAATTCATGAACAGTTAATCATGGTAGGTAAAAGAAGGAGTTCAAAAACTATGGTAAATGTTGCAATTAACGGATTCGGAAGAATCGGTAGAAACACTTTAAGAGCAGCAATCAGAGAAGGTATCTTTGACAAAATTAATTATGTTGCTATAAACGACCCGGGTTTAACACCTGCAAATGCTGCACATGTATTTAAATATGACTCAGTTATGGGTAAATTTGATGGTACAGTAGAAGTTGCTGAAGATGGTTTAGTAATCAACGGCAAAAAAATCAAATTTTATGCAGAAAAAGATCCAGCAAATCTTCCTTGGAAAGAATTAAATGTTGATGTAGTAATTGAATCAACAGGTTTCTATACAGATGCTACAAAAGCTCATGCACATATTGATGCAGGTGCTAAAAAAGTTATCATTTCAGCTCCAGCTAAGAATGAAGATATTACAATCGTTTTAGGTGTAAATGATAAAGAATACGATACAACAAAACACAACGTAATTTCTATGGCATCTTGTACAACAAACTGTTTAGCTCCTGTAGCAAAAGTTTTAGACGAAAAATTTGGAATCGTGAAAGGTTTAATGACAACAGTTCACTCATACACAGGTGACCAAAGAATCTTAGATGCTGGACACAAAGATCCACGTCGTGCAAGAGCTGGTGCATTGAACATCGTTCCTACAACAACAGGTGCTGCAAAAGCTGTTGCCTTAGTATTACCACAATTGAAAGGTAAATTAAACGGTTTTGCTATGAGAGTTCCTACTCCGGACGTTTCAGTTGTAGACGTTGTTGTTGAAACTCAAAAACCTGTAACAGTTGAAGCTGTTAACGCTGCATTAAAGAAAGCTGCTGACGGACACGTATTATGCTATAGCGAAGAACCATTAGTATCTTCTGACTATATTGGTACTTCTCAATCTTCAACAGTAGATGCTGCATTAACAATGACAATGGGCGACAATATGGTTAAAGTTGTTTCTTGGTATGATAACGAAATGGGTTATTCTACAAGATTAGCTGAAACAACATTAATGGTTGCTTCTAAACTTTAATTTGATATAAAACTTTCAAATTGAAATGGACTGCAAATGCAGTCCATTTTTTATTTCAAAATCTTTTTAAAACATTCAACCTTAACACTACTTAACAATACGGCATTTAATTTTTTGCAAAAAAATTAAGGAAAATGACAAATAAATTTTAATTTTTGAAATTTTTTACATCAAATATTATAAGAATTTTAGAGTATTTAATAAAAAATTAAAAAAACTTCAGATAAA
>DVJT01000113.1 GCA_018716565.1 Candidatus Avigastranaerophilus faecigallinarum
TATTTCATTTATAACAAAAGAAAATGCCCCGATAAGACAAATTAAAATATTGGAAAAGCTTGAAAATAAAAATGAGGTTCCTCTAATTGAATTTGAAAAAGAAGTAAAAACAACAAGAGCCACTATTTTAAAATTGGAAGCAAATGGTTTTGTTAAAATAACCGAAAAATCCGTTTATCGAGATCCGTTAAATGTATTTAAAAATATACAAAAAGATGATTTTCCCCCTCTTTCTGAAGAACAGCAAATTGCTTTTGACAAAATTTCAGAGAAAATGGATAAAAAACAATATGAATCCATATTAATAAACGGAATTACAGGAAGCGGGAAAACAGAAATTTATTTCCGAGCAATCAAAAAAACACTTGAGGCAGGTAAAAATATATTATTATTAGCACCAGAAATTGCACTTGCTTCACAATTAACTTTAAGGTTAATCAGACGATTTAATCAGGAGGAAATAGCTGTTTGGCATAGCAGTATTTCAGAAGGCGAAAAATTTGATGTATGGAATAAATTAAGAGAAAATAAAATCAGAATTATTATAGGTGCAAGAAGTGCTGTGTTCGCACCATTAAATAATATAGGTTTGGTAATTATAGATGAAGAACACGAAAACACCTATAAACAAACATCACCTTCTCCAAGATATGATGCACGTTTGGTTGCAGAAAAAATATGTGAATTAAATAATGCAACATTAATAAAAGGAAGTGCTACACCTGATATAAGTTCTTATTTTAAAGCACTTTCATCCGACAATTTAATAACACTAAAAAACAGATACAATAATGTAGATTTAGCAAAAGTAACAGTTATAGATATGCGTGAAGAATTCTATAAAGAATCACGCAGTATTTTTTCTAATACTTTAATAAATGCAGTAAACAATGCGTTAAAAGATAAAAAACAAACAATTCTTTTAATGAACAGAAGAGGTTTTTACACAAGTGTACAATGTAAAAGCTGCGGTGAAGTCATAAAGTGTCCTAACTGCGATATTCCAATGATATACCATAATGCAGATAAAACATTAAAATGTCACTGGTGTGATACAACCAAAAAACTGCCTGATAAATGTCCTAAATGTTCTTCAACTGAAATAAAAATGTCAGGGATGGGGACTCAAAGAATAGAAAATATAGCTTCAAAACTATTTCCAAATGCAAAAATAGAAAGAATTGATTCGGATGTACTTTCTTCGAAAACAAAATATATCGAAATTCTTGAAAGATTCCAAAATGGGGATATAGATATTTTAATAGGTACACAAATTATAGCTAAAGGGCTTGATAATAAAAATGTAACAGTAGTTGGAGTTGTAGATGCTGATATAAGTTTTTCATTACCGGATTATCGTTCAAGCGAAAGAGGATTTCAATTGTTAATGCAAGTGGCAGGTAGAGCAGGCAGAGGCGAATTTGACGGAAAAGTTATTTTCCAAACATATAATCCTGATTTATATGCTATAGAAAATGCAAAAGCTCAAAACTATTTGGAATTTTATGAAAATGAAATTAATAGACGTGAAATGTTTGATTATCCGCCATTTTGTCAAATTATAAAAATTGTAATCTCTTCTATAAATGAAGATAGAGCATATAAATGTGCACAAGAAATTTCAGAACGATTAAAAACTCAAATAACAAAATTGGGATTGTCTGAATATATAGAAATAAATGGTTCAATGAAATGCATAATGTATAAATTAAATTCAGAATATCGTTTTCAAATAATAATAAAAAATAAAATGAACAAAAAAGGTCAATATATTGTATCGACCTTTATGAAAAATACTTCTATAGCAGATGACATAAAAATGATAATTGATATTGACCCTGTTGATATAATTTAATTTATATTAAATTTTTAGTATAATCATATTCCATTGCTTCTTGAATGGGTTTTGTTTGCTTTTTAACATTATCAAGAGAAATAAATCTTTGAATTTTTCTTGAAATACCATTTATAGAAGACCAACCAAAATCCATAAAAGAGACTTTATCTGTTGCTTCTTTACCTGTAACAACAAAATTTATTTTTTTACCTTGTGAAGCAGCCTCATTGCATAATCCATAAGTTAAACCTTGAGTATATAGTTCAGTAGCATCTAAGATAGTTGCTTTACCATTTGTTTTTTCAATAATTTTCTTCATTTCTTCAATTTGTTGTTCAGTACCGGCAACAGCATATACACTATCATATTCTCTTGATACAGATTTTACCCTTGTTTGTTGTGGATTATAGATTGCACTTATACTGAAGTTAGTAGCAGAATCTAAAAGAAAATTTCTTTTTTGAGTAAGATATCTGTTATATTGCCTATCAAGAGATTTTTCAAACTTTTCACTCTTTCCGAGAGGCAAAAGAGAATCACCGGCTTGTATTATTCCGGTCGCTATTTGTTCATTTAATAAATCAATTTTTTTACTTTCTTTACCACTAACAATATATACTTCTTCTTCTCCCCAACGATTTGTATAGGTAGCTACTTGTGCAGGAGCAAATGATACATCATCAAATATAGCTTTTACTTCTTTTTGTGCACTTTTTTCTGATTTTGAAACTTTCTTTTCATTTGCTAATCTTGCAATATCAAAAGCAACATCACTTGTGGCATTAACTCTTACAGTTTTTCCGAAACTTACAGGTGAAATCTTCATAAATTTTTCCTTACTCTTTTACTCTCATATAATACCTTATTTTGGTAAAAAACATATAATTTATTTTTTTTGCTATTTAAAAATATATCTTGCTGTTTGTTTTCAATTCAAAAGAAAGATATAGAATATGAATTTTGCTTACTACAGAAAAGCAGTAAAAGTTTATTGAGTTAAAAACTATATGTTTCAAGAAAATGAAAAAAGGGAATATAAACAAAATATTACTTTTTTAATAAACAGGAAATTATATGACTGAAAAGAATAAAGAAAACTTAGAACAAAAACAAGATAAACAAAGCATATTGAATAAGCTTTTAAATTTGGTTTCAATT
>DVJT01000114.1 GCA_018716565.1 Candidatus Avigastranaerophilus faecigallinarum
TACAAAATGAACTTATTAAATTACAGGAAGAAATTGTATCAAAAATAAAAGATAAGTATGAAGTCGGGCTTTGTTCAGTTAATGATTTACTTGTCGAACAAAGAGTTTTGACATTGCTTAATGAGGAACGAAATACGTATATTAAAAATCGTGATACATTAATTGATACTATTAAAGTATATTTAGCTGATTCATCTGATACTGTTGAAAGGAATTCTTATGAACGTATTACTTTATTGAATGGAATTCCGCTTGAATATAGTACTGAAGTTATCGAAAATCGACCTGATTATCTGCAGGAAGAAGCAAATCTTAAACGTATCGGAATAGATATAAAAGTTGCAAGACGCAATTTTCTTCCAAAGTTTATTATTTTTGGGCAAATTGGTCTTAATGCATATCATTTGGATACTTTATTTAATTCTGCTTCGCAAATGTTTAGTGCCGGAGTTTTGCCTTCTATTGATTTATTTTCGGGCGGCAGAAAGCTTGCTATATTAAGGTTGAAGAAGTTTCAGTATGATGAGGCATTTAATTCTTATAAGAAAACAATTATTGACGGTATTAAAGATATAAATTTAGGAATTATTAAATATAAGGAAGCACAAGAAAACTATAAAGAAAGTTCTAAACGTTTAGAATTGCAAGATAAAACATATTCTTTAGTTAAAGATAAGTTGGAAATAGGTTCTGCAAGTGATTTAGATGTTCTTTATGCTAAACAAGCTTATTTAATGGTTAAAAAAGATGAAGTTTCAAACAAAATGAATTCTGTAATATCAACAATAGGACTTTATAAAGCTGCGGGCGGAATGGATTTGTATAAAATTAATGAGGATTTATAAGTTTTTAGGTTTTGTCCTGCCATAAAAAAGACCCCAAAAAGGGTCTTTTTAATATTTGCCGAAGGCCTGGATATAAATAGAACATCACTCGCGCTGTCTTGCTCGTTCGCGATAAACGGCGTTCAAAACGAAAATTCTTCATTTCCGTTTTTCAGCCTCTGCTCACTCGCGCCGAACCTTAAGCAAAACTTCGTTTCGCGGGTTCTCGTCCTGCCATAAAAAAAGACCCTTTTTGGGGTCTTTTTAATATTTGCCGAAGGCCGGACTCGAACCGGCACGCAGGGTGAGCTGCGTCAGATTTTGAGTCTGATGCGTCTACCAATTTCGCCACTCCGGCATTTTGTATCCGCTGTATTTTATACTATATTAAATATAATTTTTTTTCAATTATTTTTATTATATCTTTTGGTTTTTCTGCAAAAAATTTTCCGCCATTTTTTATTAAAAAATCTTTGTCTCTAAAACCCCATAAAACACTTATACAAGGAATGCCTACATTTTTAGCTGTTTTTATATCTACATCGGAGTCTCCTATATAAATTGAATTATCAATAGTTGAATTTAATTCTCTTATTGCCTTTATAACCCCGTCTTTTTCAGGCTTTTTACGTACTTCTTCGCTCTCCCCGATTGCTATATCTATATATTTGCTAAAATAATTCTTGCAAAGTTGTTTTACTGCTGCATCATATTTGTTTGACACTACAGCTAATTTATAATTATTTGATTTTAGTACTTCAAGCATTTCTATTATGCCATCATATGGTTTTGTCAGTTCTAACATATGTTGCTCATAATAGTTTCTGAAATAATTAACAATTTTATTTAACTCAAATTCATCGATATTGTTTGGAAGTGCTCGTTCAATTGCTTTCTTTATTCCATTCCCTACAAAACTTTTAATTTCCTCCAAAGTTCTTTTAGGGTATCCATATTCTGTTATTGCTTTATTAAAACAGGCATGTAAATCTTCAAGTGTATTTAATAGCGTTCCATCTAAATCAAAAATTATTGTATCTTTTATCATAGTTATAAAATCTTTATAATTAGCGGGCGAGGGGACTCGAACCCCCGACGTCAACCTTGGGAAGGTTGCATTCTACCACTGAATTACACCCGCAAGATACTGTTATTATATCACCAGTTTAATAAAATGTATCGTTTTTGCAAGTTATTCTTTATCCGATTATAATTTGTAATTATGAAAGGTCTATGATTAGTGAATAATAGAAAAATATACATAATTGGTGCCGGACCTGCCGGTTTGAGTGTCGCATACTATTTATTAAAAAATACTGATTTTAAACCAGTTATAGTTGAAGAAACACCTTATATTGGAGGTATTTCCAGAACTCATATATATAATGGTAATAGAATGGATTTGGGTGGGCATAGATTTTTTACTAAAAATGATGAAGTTATGAATTTATGGACAGAGTTGTTTAAAATTCAGACAATGCCTTCAAAGGATTCAATATTATTGAATGATTATTTGCCTGATGAAAATATTAATAAAATAGAATCTGACCCTGAGAAAAGTGATAACGTTTTTTTGAAAAGAAAACGAGTTTCAAGAATCTATTTTTTAAAAAAATTTTTTGATTATCCAATAAGCTTTAAATTAGAAACTTTTGTGAATTTAGGGCTTTTAAATTGTATAGCGTCAGGTATTGGTTATATAGTTGCTTGTATTGCAAAAAAGAAAGAAACATCTCTTGAAAATTTTTATATAAACAGATTTGGAAAACCTTTGTATAAGATGTTCTTTGAAGATTATACGGAAAAACTATGGGGCATTCATCCATCTGATATTTCACCTGATTGGGGTAAACAAAGAGTTAAAGGGTTATCTATAAAAAAAGTTTTAGAAAATTGTTTTAGAAAAAAATCAGATAAGATTGAAACTTCTTTAATCGAAGAATTTATTTATCCTAAAAAAGGCCCTGGTCAGTTCTATGAAGCAATGGCAATTCAAATAGAAAAAATGGGAGGTAAAATTATTCTCGAAAATTCTGTTGTTGGTATTGATTTTAACGAGGGTAAAATTTCTTCTCTAAAAATTAAAGATAAATCAGGTGAAATTCATAACTTTGATTGTGATGTTGTATTTTCATCTATGCCAGTTAAAGATTTAGTTGCATCCTTTAACACCGAGATTGATAATGAAATATCTGATATAGCGAAAAATCTTCCTTATCGTGATTTTATAACTGTTGGTCTTTTGCTAAATAAATTAAAGGTTAAAAATAATACAAAGATAAAAACTGTAGGTAATATAATTCCTGATTGTTGGATTTATATTCAAGAAAGAAATGTAAAACTTGGAAGATTACAGATTTTCAATAATTGGTCGCCATATATGTTGAATGATTTTGAAAATAATGTATTTATTGGGCTTGAATATTTCTGTAGCGAAGGTGATTTATTGTGGAATATGGATGAATCTGAGTTTATAGAAATGGCAGCAACTGAACTTGAGTCAATAGGTATTATTGATAAAGAGTCAATAATTGATTCAACAATTATTAAGGTTAAAAAAGCTTATCCTGCATACTTCGGAGCCTATAAAGACTTTGATAAGGTGCGAAAATATCTTGATTCTATTGAAAATTTATATTGTATAGGAAGAAACGGCCAGCATAGATATAATAATATGGATCATTCAATTTTAACAGGTTTTGAAGCGGCTAGGGCTTTTATAAATCATTCATCTAAAGAAAAAATTTGGAAAGTAAATACAGAAGATGAATATCATGAAGAGGCGTAAATATTTTTGTAACATTTGATAAAAAGATGATTTTCTATTATTTGAATATATTAAAATAAAAGTATGAAAAGAATAAAACAATTAAGTGTTAATCTTATAAACCAAATTGCAGCAGGGGAAGTAATAGAAAGACCTGCAAGTGTTGTTAAAGAACTTGTTGAAAATTCTATTGATGCAGGAGCGAACAAAATTGAAATTTCTATTTCAAATGAGTGTCGTAATATTCGTATTGCAGATAATGGCTCAGGTATTCATCCTGATGATATTGAACTTGCTTTTACAAAACATGCTACAAGTAAATTAACAGATGAAAATAGTCTTTTTAATATTCAAACACTTGGTTTTAGAGGTGAAGCCTTGGCAAGTATTATATCTATTGCTAAAGTTACTTGTACGACAAGGACTGCTGATTTTGATTATGGTACTTGTGTTGAATCTCAAAATTCCGTTGTTAAAACTTCTAAAGTTGGTTGTGCAAAAGGCACAATTATGGATGTTCAAGATCTATTCTTTAATCAACCGGCACGTCTTAAATTTTTAAAAAGCGCTAAAACAGAATTTGCTTATATTCAAGAATTAATACAATCACTTGCTATTTCACATCCTGAAATTGGTTTTGTTCTTAAAAATAATAATTCGACCATAATAAATACAACTCAGAATGCGGACTTGTTAACCAGAATTACGGAAATATATTCAACGGACATATTGAAAGAACTCAAAGAAGTTAAGAAAACTGATGTATTATCGGGTATTAATATTTCTGGTTTTGTTTCTGTTCCAAGTTATACACGCTCAAGTAAAAAATCTATTTATACATTTGTAAATTCAAGAGTTGTAAAATGTCCAATTTTAATGAAAGCTATTGATGTGGCATATAAAAATATGATGCCAAACGGACGTTATCCCTTTGTTGTTATTAATATTGATATTAATCCTGAGGAAATTGATGTTAATGCACATCCTACTAAACGTGAAATAAGATATAAAAATCCAAATCAAATTTTTAATTTTGTTCAAAGTGCAGTAAATTACGCATTGTCTGCTAATAATATTAAACAAATAGATGCAAATACCAAACAAGAAGATAAAGTTGTGCCCTTTTCTGATATCTTTTCTGAAAAAGTTGAAATATTAGAAAAAGATGATAAAGAAACTATTTTCCCATTAAATGTTAAGAAACAAAATGAAAAAATTGAGATTGAACCTATAGAACATTCTCAAACCAAAATAGAAATTGATTTTGAAACACCTGTAAAAACCAATAAAATAAATGTTATAGGTCAATTGAAAAATACTTATATCCTTGTTGAAAATGAAGATAATCTTGAAATTATAGATCAGCACATAGCAGAAGAACGCTATATATATGAAAATTTGAAATCGCAAAAAGAAATAGCTTCTCAATTGTTGATAATTTCTGACGTTATAGATGCTGAACCTGAGGATTTGGAAATTCTTGATAATGCAAAATCGAATCTTTTAAAGTTTGGATATCAAATAGAAAAAGTTTCTGATAATCAAATTATATTTAAAAAAATTCCTCAAGTATTGTCTAATGTGAAACCAAAAGATATTCTCTCTGAACTACTTCAGAATTTAAGAAATTCACTTGATAATGATTTAGATACAATTGAAGAGAAAATTCTAATAACAACATCATGTAAAGCGGCAATAAAAGCAGGAGATAAGTTAACGCCTTGGCAAATGGAAGAGATTGTCAGAAAATTAAGAACTACAAAGAATCCCTATACGTGCCCACATGGCAGACCAATCTCTCATTTTATTCCAATAAAAGAAGTTGCGTCGTTTTTTGCAAGAAATATGTAAGTTATTGTGGTAGAATAGTTTTGTGACGAAAAACAGGATAAGTTTATATAGATGATTAGCTTTTTAGGACTTTGTGTACAAAATTTTATCCAAACATTGAAGTACATTTTGGGCGGAAATGTTAAATGGAAAAATGTAATGTCTCAAGCAGCTATGATAAGTTATGATTCATTACCTATTGCATTAAGTATTGTTTTTATTGCTGCGGTTGTAATTGCTCTGCAGGTTTCAAAACAGTTTTTAATGACAGGGGCTGAAAGCTATGTTGGAGGCTTTCTTGCGGTTGCTCTTATTCGTGAGTTAGCACCGGGCTTTGCTGCTTTAGCTATTAGTGCCAGAGCAGGTACTGCAATAAGTGCTGAAATCGCTAATATGCAGGTTACATCTCAAGTAGATGCTATAAAAACTCTAAAGGTTGACCCCATCGGATACTATTTCGCACCAAGAATTATCTCAGGTGCTATTACTGTTCCTATGGTTGTTATTCTTGCGGAATTATTTGGTATTCTTGGCGGGATGATTATTTCTTATTATGCTATAGATTTACATCCTAATCGTTATATGTCATCTGTTTGGTTATGGCTTAATACAAGAGATATTTATATAAGTATATTAAGAGGATTTGTTTTTGGCATAATTATTCCGCTAGTATGTGCTACTCAAGGTTATAAAACAAGTGGCGGTGCTAAAAATGTAGGTATATCAACAACAAAAGCGGCCATTAAGACTACTGTGTTCTTGCTTATGGCCGATTTGATAATTACTTTTATTTTTTATGTATGTTAATTAGTCATCGTTTATACCTGCGAGTCTTCTTAATTCATCAGGTCTTTGTGATTTTGATAATGCATCTTCTGCCGTAACAAGTTTTTTCTTATATAATTCAGCTAAAGCCGCTTCAAGTGTTTGCATACCAAATCCACCACCTGTTTGAATCGCTGAATATATTTGAGCTGACTTTCCTTCTCTAATCATATTTGCAACAGCATTTGTCTTAACCAAAATTTCTTGTGCCATAACTCGGCCTTTTTTTGTTCCGTCTTCTTGTATTCTGGGAAGAAGTGTTTGAGCAAATACTGCTTCTAAACAACCGCCCAGTTGAACACGGATTTGTTGTTGTTGACCTTCCGGAAATACGTCAATAATACGGTCTATTGTTTGTGCAGCAGATGATGTATGCAAAGTTCCAAATACTAAGTGACCTGTTTCTGCTGCTGTTAATGCTAGTCCGATTGTTTCAATATCACGCATTTCACCGACCAGAATAATATCAGGGTCTTCTCTTAATGATGATTTTAATGCATTTGCAAATGAACGTGTATCTTGACCCAATTCTCTTTGGTGAATTACACTTTTCTTTGATTTGTGTACAAATTCGATAGGATCCTCAATTGTTAGAATATGTTCACTTCTTGTTTCATTAATATAGTCAATCATAGAGGCAAGTGTGGTTGATTTACCGCTACCTGTTGGACCTGTAACTAGTATTAAACCTCTCGGACGTTCTGTTATTGAACGTACAACATCTGATAAGCCTAATGATTCAAAAGATGGAATAACACTATTAATTGTTCTAAATGCTGCAGCATATGTGCCTCTGTTTTTATATATATTTACCCTGAAACGTCCTAAGTCTTTTAATCCATAGGACATATCAAGTTCCCATGTTTGTTCTAATGTTCTTCTTTGTTCGTTATTTAACATTGGAAATAATAAATCTTCAACTCCTTCCGGTGTATAAGGAGGGTATTTTGTTCTTAACAGGTTACCGTCAACTCTTATAACCGGTGGTAGACCGGCAGAAATATGCAAGTCACTTGCTCTATACTGTACAACTTCTTTTAATAAGTCATCAATTATCATCTCATACCTCTTAAATTCCTTTTTTGATATGTATATGATACCTTTTTATTTTATTTTATACAAGTTCTCGAAAATTTCGATTTTTTCCAAGCATAATAAATTGGAATTCCTGTTGCGATGATAAATAGCGTTTTTATTGAGTTTTCAAACTTATGTATTGTTAAAGAATATATTATGAAGCTTCCTACAATAATGAAAAATACTCCAAATATACTATTAACCTTGTTCTTAATAGTTTCTTTATTCTGTATTCTGTATACGAAAATACCGATTGCAGTTAATACATAAAAAATCAAAGCTGCATATATGACATAATCTAAAAGCTCGCTATAATTTCCACAAAATATGATAAATACAGACGACCATATGCATTGTAATAATAATGAATTTTCAGGAACATTTGTTTTATTATTTAAAACGGCAAGTTTGTTAAATAATAATCCGTCTTTTGCCATTTGGTAATATACTCTGGCTCCTGTCATTATTAATCCGTTTGCGCTTCCGCAAGCAGATATTAATATTATTATTGCAATTATAATTTTGCCTATAGTCCCTGTAATATTTTGCATTAGAACTACAGCAACAATATCTTCGGGTGCTGTTTTTATTTGTTCTATAGGGATTGAACATACATACAATATATTTATTAAAAGGTATAGAACCATTACTATAACAACTCCCCAAAATAGAGCTTGGGGAATATTTTTTTCGGGTTCTTTTACTTCTGCTGAAATAAAAGTTATATTATTCCAAGTTACCATTGCAAATATAGCGCCAACAGTTGCTGTTGAAATAACTTCTAACGTTGAAAATGAGAAATCGGATAGTTTTAATAAATATGGAAAATTCTCAGTTATTATATCTATGTTGCAGCCTAAAAATATTCCAAAAACAATTACTCCGACTATAGACATCACTTTTGTTATTGTAAAAATATTTTGTGTTATAACACCATATTTTATGCCGCGTGAATTTATATATGTTAACAAGCAGCATACAAGTAAAGCACATAATTGTTGTGTTGAGAAAGAGAAGAATGACGTTTCAAAAAGATAATTTGTTGAACTTATCTGAGGAAATATTATCCCTAGAAATTTTCCAACCGCAATACAAACAGCTCCAATGGTTGCTGTTTGTATTACCAGAAGTAATGACCATCCATATAAAAAGGCAGTCAAGTCGTTAAACATTTTTTTTAGAAACATGTATTGCCCGCCATCTTCTTCTATATTTAAGACGGGTTCTGCGTATGCTATTGCTCCTGATAGTGAGAATAATCCGGCTAATATCCATACGATTAGCAATAAAAAAGCAGTTTCTACTTGTCTTGCTATGTCAGCTGACACAATAAAAATTCCGCATCCTACCATAGACCCTACAACTACGGAAATGGAATCTTTTAGATTTAATGTCCTTTTTAAATTATTGCTCATCTTTAAACCAGACTTTATTCATTTTGAAAATCAGATTATGTCTTTTACAATATTCTATAAGGTCAGCTTTTATGTCTTTCAACATTACAAAAATTGCTATTAAATTTGGTGCTGCCATAACAAGATATGTTGCATCTGTAAAATCGATTACACTTTGTATATTCATTGTTGAACCGATAATTATAAATAGGCAGAATATAAATTGGTAGCACTTTATACGTTTATTACCTTCGCCAACAAGAAAAGTCCAAGCTTTTTGACCATAATATGCCCAAGATAAAATGGTTGATATTGCAAATAGAATAATTACTAAAGCCAGTATGTATGGAAAGAATGGCACTACGCTTGCAAAAGCAGAAGATGTTAATTGTACACCGGTAATTCCATCTGTATAATTTAGATATTCACCAGTAATGATAATAACGAAAGCTGTCATTGAACATACAACAACTGTGTCAAGAAATGGTTCTATCATTGATACAAAACCTTGAGATGCCGGTTCATTTGTTTTTACTGCTGCATACGCTATAGGTGATGAACCTATACCTGCTTCGTTTGATTGTATTGAACGTCTCAAGCCAATTATTATTGTACCAATAATTCCTCCATATATTGCATTCGGGAAAAATGCTTCTTTAAATATTGTGTATATAGCATGTGGTATGTGTGTAAAATTAGTAATTACTATAATTATGCATGCGAATATGTATAGAATACACATTGCAGGTACTACTTTAGATGTAACTCTTGCAATACTTTTAATTCCGCCTACAATTACAAGTGCGATTATAAAAGCAACAATAAATCCAAATACCCAAGTATGGTTTGTAAAGAAACTGTTTTCACCACCTGTAATTAATATAAATTGTTCAGCAGCTTGATTGGTTTGAAGCATGCACCCTCCACCTACTGTTCCTGGTAAACATGCAAGTGCAAATATATAGGCTAATGTCTTACCTAATTTATGATATCCTTTTTGTGCAAATCCATGTTCTATATAGAACATAGGACCACCTGATACACTTCCGTCTTTATTAAACTTTCTGTATTTTAATGAAAGAGTAACTTCACAAAACTTGAGTGCCATGCCAAAAATTGCACCAAAGCACATCCAAAACATTGCGCCAGGTCCTCCTATTGAAATAGCAATTGCAACACCTGCTATATTCCCAAGTCCTATCGTTCCGGATAAAGCTGTAGCTAAGGCACCAAAGGATGATACTTCTCCTTTATGTCCATCA
>DVJT01000115.1 GCA_018716565.1 Candidatus Avigastranaerophilus faecigallinarum
AATAAATGTTTGTATTTCATGCGATGATAACTATGCAAAATATGCAGGAGTTACAATTGCATCAATTTTATACAACAAGAAAGAAGATGACAAATTAGTTTTTTATATACTTGATGGTGGAATAACTAAAGATAATAAAGAGAAACTTGTTTCGTTAAATAAAATAAAAAATTGTACCATTAACTTTATAAATGTAGATGAAAATTTATTTGAAGAATATAAAAAAGTCAGAACACATTATTATATAACATTACCGGCTTTTTACCGTTTAAAATTACCAAGTATTCTTCCAAATATTGATAAAATAATATATTTAGATTGTGATGTAGTTGTTTGTACAAGCTTATCAGAATTATATAATACTAATTTTGGAGATAATTTGATAGCCGGAGTAAAAGACACAGATAAAAATAAATTGAAAAAGAATCCTAATTATATAAATTCAGGAGTTGTCGTTTTTGATTTAAAGAAAATGAGACAACATAATACTGAAAATGAGTTTTTAAAATGGACACTTAATAATATATCAACAATAAAACTTGGCGATCAAGAAATAATAAATGAGGTATTAAAAGGGAAAATAAAAATAGTAGATGATAAGTGGAATGTACAATCAAGCAACTTTATAAATCGTTCAAGTTATACAAATCATCCCAAAATAATTCATATGCTTGCAAAACCTTGGAAATATGCCAGTGCTTGCATACACAAACAAGAATATTTTAAATATCTGCAAGAGACACCTTGGGCATTAACACAAGAAGAACTTAAATATTGGACAATAGACAATGAACGAGATTCAATAATTGCATATATCAAAAGAAGACCTTTTTTCTGGCTTCGTCCCAATTTTTATATAGCACTATTTTATAAATTTATATTAAAATAATTTAACTAGATTTGTAGCCTTTAAGACAACGGACATATATAAATATTTAATAAATTAAACAAAAGTATATTATAATAATAAAAAATGAAGCAAAACAATATGAAATGAGGTTATAATTGATTTTAGTCACAGGTGGAGCAGGATATATTGGAAGTCATTGCGTGCTTGCACTAATTGAAAAAGGATTAAACGTTTGTGTTTTTGATAATCTATCAACAGGTAACATAAGAATCATCAAAGATTTAAAGAAAATAAAAGATTTTGAATTCGTTGAAGGAGACTTAACAAAATTTGAGGAGATAAATAATATCTTCAAAAACTATAATATTGAAAGCGTAATCCATTTTGCAGCTTTTTCACAAGTACAAGAATCTACAATCGATCCACAAAAATATTACATAAATAATGTATATGGTACATTAAATTTGTTAAAAGCGATGTTGGAAAATAACGTAAAAAAAATTGTTTTTTCTTCAACAGCAGCAACATATGGTGAACCACTATATATTCCTATAGATGAAAATCATCCACAAAACCCCATAAATCCCTACGGAAAAAGCAAACTAATGATTGAAAATATTATGGATGACTATGAAAAAGCATATAACTTAAAATCTGTCCGGCTAAGATACTTTAATGTTGTCGGAGCCGATAAAAAAGCAAGAATTGGAGAATTACATAATCCTGAAACACATTTAATACCAAATATTTTAAAATCAGTATTTGAAAAGAATAAAGAATTTAAAATTTTTGGAATTAATTATGATACAAAAGATGGGACTTGTGTTAGAGATTATATAAATGTTGAGGACTTAGTACAAGCACATATTCTAGCACTTGATTATTTGAACAAAGGAGGGAATACAAATTACTTCAATTTAGGAACAACAATAGGGAATACAGTAAAAGAAGTGTTTGATAGTTGTGAAAAGATTACAGGTAAAAAAATATCAGTTTGTATAGAAGGAAAAAGAGCGGGAGATCCTGCAACTCTTGTTGCTGATAATTCAAAAATCAGAAAAGTTCTAAACTGGGAACCATCAAGAACTCTCGATGAAAGTATAAAAACAGCTTACGAATGGGAAAAGTATTATAGGAGTAACAAATAATGGGCATATCAGTTATTATTCATACATACAATAATGAGAACATAATTCGTGATTGTTTAGAAGCTGTTAAAGATTTTGATGAAATTGTTGTTTGTGATATGTACTCAAATGACAAAACTCTTGAAATCGTTAAAGAATATAATTGCAAAATTGTAATGCATAATAAAATTGGCTATGTAGAACCTGCAAGAAATTTTGCAATACAACAAGCATCTAATGAATGGGTTTTAATTGTTGATTCTGATGAAATAATCTCAGATCAACTTAAAGATTATTTATACAAATTTATTGAAAATAATAAAAAATATAATGCAGTAAAAATTCCACGCTTAAATTATTATTGGGGTGTAAAAATTGAAATACAGTATCCTGATTATGTTACAAGATTCATCAAAAAAGAAAAAGTAGATTGGCCTTCTCAAATACATTCACAACCAATAATAGAAGGCGAAATTTATACAATTCCAAAATCACAGAGAGAACTTGCAATAAAACATCATTGTGTATCAACAATAAAACAACTATTTGAAAGTTTAAATGTTTATACAGATAAAGAACTGGAAAAAATGATTAATAAAAAACAAAAAATGCCAAATGTATTTTGGGCTTTTTTTAAATCACTTTTTCTTATTTTTGAGAAATTTATATTAAAAAAAGGATACAAATCAGGAGCAGACGGGTTTATTCTTTGCACTTATTTTGGTTTATATAAATTTATAGCTTTAATAAAATATAGAGAATTCTTAATAAAAAATTTGGAGAATAAAAATGATTGAGAAACAGATTTTTTATATTTGGTTAGGAGGGAAGAAAAAACCAATTGCAAATATTTGCATTCATAATTGGAAGCAAAAACTTAAAGATTACAAATTAATAGAAATAAATGAATCTTCACCTTTCTTTGATTTTGATAAAGAATATAGAAATTGCAAATACTTTAGAAACAGATACGACAAAAAAGAATGGGCATTTGTAAGCGACTATATTCGATGTAAAGTATTATATGAACATGGCGGTATTTATTTAGATACAGACATTACAATTGAAAAAGATTTTTCTCCTTTATTAAATAATAACTTATTTTTGGGATATGAAGCTCCTAATAGGGTAGGGATGGGTATTTTGGGTGTCAGTAAACACCATCCAATACTTAATAATATGCTTCAAATATATAATAATAAAAATCTAAAAAATAAACCTATAATAATAACTGATTTGATAAATGAAGTATTAAAGGATTATAAAGGAAATGACTATATAATATACCCTTGCGAATATTTTTACCCTTTACCATATAAAGCTAATTTTTCAGAACATCTTATAACGAACAATACATATGCCATACACTGGTGGAATAATAGTTGGGAGAAAAAAAATACATTTATTCAAAATCTATTTTCAATTAGAAACCAATACATAGAAAATAATAAAACTAAAATCATAACAATATTAGGTAGGAAATATAAATTTAGTGGCAATAAGAAATAAATTTTGATAGAGGATTCACATTTTTCAGGAAATAAACAATGAAGAAAATAAAAAATTTATTAAGAAGAATATATACAATAAATATCATTTATTCCAATAATATCATATTTATACATAGAAAAAACACAAAAAATATTGGTGATTTGAATTGTTGTCCAAATAAATATTTTGATGAATTATCAAAATATAAATCTATAGATATTATGGATTTACAAAATATAAACATAAAAATAAAAAATAAAATACTTATTGTTGGTGGAGGTGGTCTATTTCAACCATACTTTGAAGATGCAATAAAAACATTAGAAAAATTGTCATTAGAAAATAAAATTATATACTGGGGTACAGGAATAGACAAAAATATACAAGGAGAAACAATTAATCTGGATTTTTTAAACAAATCTTCACTTATTGGAATTAGAGATAAGAATACGAAATACGATTTTGTTCCTTGCCCAAGTTGCATGTCTAAATTATTCGATAAATATTCAAATGCAAAGAAATCAAATAAAATCATTTTCTATCTTCACAAAGATTATACAAAAAGCTATATAAATCATATAAAAGAATTTCCACTAATTACAAATTCAGACAAAAAAACATTTGAAGAAATTATTAAATATCTATCAAGCAGTGACGTAATAATCACAAATTCATACCACGGTGCATATTGGGGTTGTTTATTAAACAGAAAGGTTATAGTTCTTCCTTGGATTGATGAAAGAGGAAGAAAATGGCTACCTTATAAAATTAAACAAATACCATTCCAATATTCTTTTTGTGAAAATATAAATGATATAAATAACTTTATAAATAGAGATATTAATAATACTGAAGCTTTAAACTTTGCAAGAACTAAAAATAAAATATTTTTTAATAAAGTTATGAATTTTATAAAAACTTACAATTAAAATTAGGATATATTAGTCTATAATTTTAAAGAAAAAAGAAGAAGGGGAGAGTTGAATTAAACTCTCCCCTTCTATGGTTTTATACTTTTCGCTCGTTACGGGCATTACATCATACCGCCCATACCACCCATACCGCTCATATCAGGCATAGCAGGAGCTAATGTTTTTGCAGGAATATCAACTACAGCTGCTTCTGTTGTTAATAACATACCTGCAACTGATACAGCATTTTGAAGTGCACTTCTTGTTACTTTTGCAGGATCTACAATACCGGCTTTTATCATATCAACATATTTATTAGTCATAGCATCATAACCTTCATTAACTGGAAGTTTTTTAACGGTTTCAACAACAACTTCACCTTTAACACCTGCGTTATCTGCTATTTGCTTCAATGGAATATATAATGAATCAAGTAAAATTCTGAAACCTACTTTTTCATCATCAGTTGTATATGCTACTGTATTTATAGATTTTTCTAAGTCTTGCATTACTCTGATTAATGCAACACCGCCACCTGGAACAATACCTTCTTCTTTTGCTGCTCTTGTAGCGTTTAGTGCATCTTCTATTCTTAATTTTCTTTCTTTTAACTCAACTTCACTAGCTGCACCAACTTCTATAACAGCAACACCGCCAGAAAGTTTTGCTAATCTTTCTTGAAGTTTTTCTTTATCATATTCACTGTC
>DVJT01000116.1 GCA_018716565.1 Candidatus Avigastranaerophilus faecigallinarum
TATTAGAGAATGTCATGTAAAGGCAATAAAGATACAAGATAACAGTGCTTATGTAATAGGAGAAAGATGTGTTGCTTGTGGGCATTGTGTAATGGTATGTCCGTCAGGTGCAAAAAGAGTCAGAAATGATATTGATAAAGTAAAAAAATTGTTTCTGCAAAACAAAAAAGTATATGTATCTCTAGCTCCAAGCTGGGTTGGAGTATATAGTGTAAAAAAAGAAAAGATGATTTCTGCACTTAAAAAATTGGGATTTGAAGGTGTTAGTGAAACAGCTTTAGGTGCGCAGGAAGTATCTATAGAATGTGCAAAGATTATAAATTCATCGGATAAAAATGAAATATTTATTTCAAGTGCGTGTCCTGTTATTGTCGATTATATACGTATGTATAAGCCAAAGTTTGCAAAAAATATTGTGCCTATTGTATCGCCGGCATTGACTCATGCAGGTTTACTGAAGAAGACGTTTGGGGAAGATATAGCTGTTGTATTTATTGGACCATGTATCGCAAAGAAAAAAGAATCAGATTCTCATCAAGAGTTAATTAATGCTTCTTTGACATTTGAAGAATTAAATCTGTGGTTAAAAGATGAGGATATTAATATTCATGATATTGAAGAAATTGAAGGCTCTGAATTTGTACCAAAGGGTGCATATGAAGGAGCACTATATCCAATTGAAGGCGGAATGAATGAAACAATTCGAAAAGTTGGGATTGATGAAAATAAAGTTTCTTTGATAAGTATAAGTTCTATAAATAATTTTGATAAAGCATTAGATGGTATAGAAGAAGATAAGTTAACAAGAAAGATATTTATTGAAGCATTGGGTTGTGAAGGCGGATGTGTAAATGGTCCTTGTTTGTCAACGGAAAGAGGAATTATAGCAGTAACTTCTGATGTTTTAACAACAACGAAATATCGTGATGAAGTTCCAAAAGAACCTGAAGTTGTTGTAAGTGAAAATTATAAACCACAACCTGTTGTAAAGCGTAAATATACAATAGAACAAATCGATGAAGCTTTAAAAAGAATAAGTAAACATTCACAAGAAGATGAACTAAATTGCAGCGGATGCGGGTATTCGACGTGTCGTGATTTCGTAAATGCATTAATTGCCGGAGATGCAGAGACATCTATGTGTGTATCATATATGCGAAAAATAGCAGTAAGAAAAGCTGCAGCTTTGGTTAGATGTATGCCTGCTGCTGTTGTTATGGTTGATAAAAATTATAATATATTAGAAACTAATGATGCTTTTCTTAAGATGTTTTGTTCTGATATGTACGATGTCTTTTCATCAAGAGAAGAAGGATTAAAAGGTGCTGCTATTGAAAGAATAGTGCCATTTGGAGATATATTCAAAACGGCATTACGTTCAGGGCAAGATATACATAAAGAACACTATGCCATAGGTGATAAGTTATATGATATAAGTGCTTTTACTATCGAGTCCGGAGAAATAGCCGGTGCCGTTATAACAGATGTAACAAAATCTGAAATGGATAGAGAAAAAATTGCAAAAAAAGCAAGGGATGTAATTGCAAAAAATATAGCAACTGTTCAAGAAATAGCATGTCTATTAGGCGAACATATGGTTGAAACTGAAGTATTATTAGATTCAATAGCAAAAGACTATGAAAGTAATACCGAAGAGGATAAATAATGTTCATAGATGTAGGATGCAGTCAAGAAAAAAAATATAACCAAAATGCTTATGGCGATTATTTTATTTCAAAAAGATATAAAGATAATGGTCGAGTTATAGGTATTTTGTCTGACGGTTTAGGAAGTGGAATAAAAGCAAATATTTTAGCGAGCATGACTGCTACTATGTTATTGAAGTTTATTGAGGCTCAATCTGATATAAAAGTAGCATGTGAAACAATCATGAATTCTTTACCTGTTTGTAAAGTGAGAAAAATCAGTTATTCCACATTTTCTGCTATAGATTGTGATGAAGAAGGTAATGCCAAAATAGTTGAAGAAGGTAATCCTCAGTTTTTGTGGATTAGAAATAATAAAATTCTAAATCCGGAAGAAAGAGTAATTACATCAAAAACTTTTCCAAATCGTCACATGCATTTATATAATATAAAGTTAGAAAAGGATGATAGGATAATTTTTTGTTCTGATGGCGTTACCCAGGCTGCATTAGGAACTAAAGAACTAAGATTAGGTGTAAGAAGAGAAGGTCTTATAGAGATAGTCTTAAACAAATTAAATGAGACACCTTTTATATCTTCAGATGAACTTACAAAACATATTTTGAGACAGATTGAATTAATTGAACCTGATCACAAGTTGAAAGATGATACATCTGTTGTTTGTTTTTATTTCAGAGAACCGAGAAAATCTATTGTCTTTACCGGACCGCCATATGATATGGAACAAGATGCTCTATACGCTAAAAGTTTTTATAGTTTCAACGGGAAAAAAGCAATAGCAGGAGGAACCACTGCTAATCTTATAGCTAGGGAGTTAAACTTGGAAATAGAAACAGATAGAAATTTAAATGTTGGAAAACTTCCGGGCATCTCTTATATGAAAGGCGTTGATTTAATTACAGAAGGTATTTTGACCTTGACTAAAACTTTGGAATATTTAGAAAAAGGAATTATAGAAAATGATGCGGCAGGTAAATTAATTAATTTTCTTTTAGATAGTGATGAGATTAAATTTATGGTTGGAGTTAAGTTAAATCAAGCTCATTATAATCCTAATATGCCTGTAGAAATTGAAATAAGGAGAAATGTTGTAAAAAGAATTGTTGAAATATTGGAAGAAAAATATACAAAAAAAGTTGATGTAAGATATATTTAAAATTATGGTAAAATGGTTTTATTGAATGTTTGTTAAGGGGTATATATGGAAACAATAGAAGTAAGAATATGTTCAGGAACTACTTGTTTTGTTATGGGAAGTTCTTTTTTGAATGAGTTATATGATATAGTTCCACAAAAATATGGTAATAGAGTTGTGGTTAAACCAAGTTTATGTTTGGGACAATGCTCTTCAAATGATAAGCATTCAAAAGCTCCATATGTAAAGGTGGATGGGGAAGTTATTTCATCTGCTACTGTCGAGAAGGTTTTATTGGCTATTGAAAAAAAGGTTGGTGAAAATGAATAATAATAGTCAAGCTATTCATATTAAAAGAGATATTTTAATTAGATTGGTACAGGCATTTGATTCAAATGAATTTGAAAAGAATACTGCTTCAATTCCTTTCCAGATGAGACCGAAAGATTGTGAAGTACCATATAGATGTTGTATTTATAAAGAGCGTGAAATAATAAAAGACAGAATAATTGCTGATATGGGATTCTCTCTTGAAAATCTTGATGAATCGGAAAAACTTGAGGATTTTGCATCTCAATCACTTGATAGAAAAGAGGTAGAAGAAAATCCGTTAACGATTATAGAAGCAGCTTGTAAGGGATGTGTTCCTTCAAAAGTATATGTTACAGATTTATGCCAAGGTTGTGTTGCTCGCTCTTGTGAGAAAACATGTAAATTTGGTGCTATAGAAATAGCTGGCGGAAAAAGTAATATAGATGCTTCAAAATGTAAAAATTGCGGTATGTGTATTAGTGCTTGTCCTTATAATGCAATCGTACGTTTGATTGTCCCTTGTGAACAGGCATGTCCTGTTGGGGCTATTTCAAAAGGTGATAATGGAACTGCTGTAATAGATTTTGAAAAATGTATATCTTGCGGTAAATGTGTTGCTGCTTGTCCATTTGGAGCAGTTAATGAAAAAAGTCAATTGATCGATATTTTAAAAGCTATAAAAATGGGTAAAAAAGTTGTAGCAATGTTTGCCCCAGCTATTGCAGGTCAATTCCCCGGAACTATTTTTCAGTTGAAATCAGCAATGATAAAAGCAGGATTTTATGATGTTATTGAAGTTGCACAAGGTGCTGACGTAACGACAAGGAAAGAATCAGCTGAATTTCTTGAAAGGATGGAAAACGGTGCACCATTTATGACTACTTCTTGTTGTGCCGGATACAATAATCTTATAGAAAAACATTTGCCTGAAATAAAACCATATGTTTCAGATACAAAAACACCATTATTCTATACTGCTGAAATAGTAAAAGAAAAATATCCTGATGCAATAACTGTATTTATAAGTCCTTGTGTTGCAAAAAGAAAAG
>DVJT01000117.1 GCA_018716565.1 Candidatus Avigastranaerophilus faecigallinarum
GCTCTGTTACCAAAGTACTCAGAAAAAGTTTTACCGTTAACAAAAACTCTACCTTTACCTTTTACAAGTTTAACAACTGCAATAGCGGTTTTTCTTCTTCCGGTTGCCATAATTTCTTTATCTGCCATTATTTAGCCTCCGTTTCTGTGTATAAAACAGGTTTTTGAGCCGCATGCGGATGTTCACTACCTGCATATATTTTTAATTTGTTAAATTGTTCTTGACCTAAAGTGTTGTGTGGTAACATACCTTTAATAGCTTTTTCTAAAGCTAATGTAGCATCTTTTTCCATTAATTGTTTGAATGATGCTGATTTTAAACCACCAGGATATCCTGTGTGATGATAATAGATTTTATCTGTTTCTTTTTTACCTGAAACGCAGATTTTTTCAGCATTGATAATGATTACAAAATCACCTGTATCTACGTTAGGAGTGAATTGAGGTTTGTGCTTTCCTCTCAAAAGATTAGCAGCCAATACAGCTAGTCTGCCTAAAGTTTGACCTTCAGCATCTAACAGATACCACTTTCTTTCTACTTCTAGAGGTTTAGCTGAATAAGTTTTCATTTGCTTTCTCCATTTATATCATTGTAAATTACTTCAATTAATGTTAAGCCCTCAGGGCTTATGGTCGAACCTGCTTTTGTTTTATCCCTTGAATCAAGAATTTCTTTAAGTGTCTCGGGGGCTAAAGAATTTCTCTCTATCAACAGGAGAGTTCCGACGATCGATCTGATCATATTGTACAAAAACCTGTCTGCAATAAAATCTATATAAACATAATCACCGTCTCTGACTGCTTTTGCTTTATACATATTGCATATTTTAGCGGGATTTGATGTTCTTACTTTCTTGAAAGAAGTATAATCATGCTCACCTATAAGATAACTCAAAGCTTTATTCATTCTTTGAATATCTAAAGGATATCTCACTAACAAACAATGTGCATCCCACGCACTTCTTTGAGTCCTGTTAGCAATTGTATAACGATAATGTCTTGCCTTAGCACTCTTTTGTGCATGGAATGTTTTCGGGACTTTTTTTAACTCTTTTACACTAATGGTATTAGGTAAAATACCGTTTAGTGAGTTAACGAACTTACTCGGATTTAGTTCAAGCTCTGTCTCAAAATGGGCTGTTTGTCCTTTTGCGTGAACACCGGCATCGGTTCTACCTGAAAAAATTGTTTTGGTTTTTGTTTTTGTCAATGTACTGATTGCTTTTTCCAGTTCATCTTGTATTGTTACTACAAGCTTACTACTGTTAGGCATTTTTTCGGGTTGCTTTTGGCTTCCCATATATGATGTGCCAATATACTCCAATACCAATAAGTATCTGTTCATTATACTAATTGGATTAAAGCCATTTCTGCAGCATCACCGCGTCTTGGTGGTAAGTGATATATTCTTGTATATCCACCATTTCTGTTTTCATATTGTTTGCCAATTTCAGAGAATAATTTTCTTAGAACTGTTTGAGGAATTAATTTTTTACCTTCTTGTAATTCTGTGAAAACTTCACCTGTTTGACTATCAACAAATTTTGATGTTTCTACATCAAATATGAACTTTGCAGCTTGTCTTCTGGCATGTAAATCGCCTCTTTTTGCAAGAGTGATTATTTCTTCAGCATATGGCTTTAAAGCTTTTGCTTTTGAAATAGTTGTTTTGATTTCGCCATGTAAGAACAACTCGGTTGCCAAAGATCTTAATAATGCTTTTCTTTGGTCTTGAGGTCTGCCAAGTCTGTTTCTATTGCATTGGTGTCTCATTTTATTTGTCCTTTTGTATTACACTTCTTCTAACTCTACACCTTCCGGATTTGGTTGAAGTTCCAAACCAACTTGGTGCAATTTTTCTATAACTTCATCAGAAGATTTTTTACCGAAATTTTTGATATTCAATAAATCATGTTCTGACTTCTTCAATAATTCAGCTAAAGAATTAATGCTAGCTCTCTTTAAACAATTGTAAGCTCTAACAGATAATTCTAAATCTTCAATTGAAATGCTTGGAGTTTGTGCTTCTTCTTCAACTTCTTCAACAACATGTGTATTTGGTAATACAGCAGGTTGACCTGTGATAGAAGCTATTTGCATAAAATGTTCAATCAACAAGTTAGCAGCTTGACTCAATGCACTTGATACATCGATACTACCGTTTGACCAAATTTCAAGAGTTAATTTATCATAATCGATAACATCTCCAACACGAGTGTTTTCAACGTTGTAGCTTACTCTCTTGATTGGCATAAATGATGCATCAATTGGTAATAAGTCAATTGGAATATTGCCTTTGTTTTCTTTCAAAACGTCAACAGCTCTGTAGCCTTTACCTGTTTCAACAGTTATATCTGCAGAAATACTGCCGCCTTCTGAAATAGTACAAATTAACCAGTCAGGATTTACAACCTTTACACCTGCAGGCAACTGTAAATCACTTGCAAGAACAGGTCCCGGTTTATCTACTTCTAATCTCAAATGTTGAGGATCTTTATCTTCTGTTTTTACTGTTAAACCTTTTAAGTTCAACATAATATCAATTGCATCTTCAACGATTCCGGGAATTGATGTATATTCGTGAGTAATACCTTCAATTCTTATAGAAGTAACAGCAGCACCCTCTAAAGAAGATAATAAAACTCTTCTTAAAGCGTTTCCAACTGTTGTACCAAAGCCTTTTTCCAACGGTTCAACTACGAATTTACCGTATTGAGATCCGTCTGAACTGGTTGTTGTATTTATGCATTTAATTTTTAATTCCATTATAATTAATCTCCTACAATTATTTAGAATAATACTCGATTACAAGTTGCTCTTTAAGTTCAGGGTCTAATTCTTCTCTTTCAGGAATTCTGTCAAAAGTTACTTTTAAAGCATCTTTATCAATTGTCATCCAAGCAGGTGCTAATGCTAAGTCAATTGATTCTGAAACTGATTTTACAAAATCATTGCTACCTGCTTTGAATGTAATAACATCACCAGGTTTTACCAAGAATGACGGAATGTCAACTCTTTTACCGTTTACTAAAACATGTCCGTGATTAACGATTTGTCTTGCTTGTTTTCTTGTAACAGCATAACCTGTTCTGAAAACGATGTTATCCAATCTTGACTCTAATAATTGTAAAAGAATAGTGCCTGTAACACCTTTTCTTCTGCTTGCTTCGTTATAGTATCTAACGAATTGTTTTTCGCTTACTAAATATGTTAAACGAATTTTTTGTTTTTCGTTTAAGTGTAAAGCGTAATCAGAAAGTTTCTTTCTTGCTGCGCCATGCTGACCAGAAGCATTTTGTCTTAATGAAGAAACCAACTTTCTGTTTGATAAATCAGTAACGCCATAGTTACGATATAATTTATTTGATGGTCCTGTATACTTAGCCAATTTATGACTCCTTACGTTATTAATTATACTCTACGTCTTTTTGGTGGACGGCAACCGTTGTGTGGAATTGGTGTAACGTCCTTAATTAATGTAATTTCCAGTCCGGCTGCTTGAATAGCTCTGATAGCTGTTTCTCTGCCTGAACCAGGTCCTTTTATATATACTTCAACTTTTTTCATACCTTGGTCTATTGATTGCTTTGCAACCTTTTCTGCTGCTGATTGTGCTGCAAATGGTGTGCCTTTTCTTGCACCCTTGAATCCACAGCCGCCTGCAGAAGCCCAAGCAATAGCATTACCTTGAGTATCTGTTGAAGTTACGATTGTATTATTAAATGTTGATTGTATATGTACAACACCTTGTAATACATTCTTTTTTTCTTTCTTTTTTGTTTTTACCGGTCTAGCCATTGTCTATATTACTCCTTCAATTATTTCTTGTTGGCGATTGGGCCTGTTTTCTTACCGCGTCTTGTTCTTGCGTTTGTTTTTGTTCTTTGTCCTCTTGCAGGAAGTTTACGTCTATGACGCATTCCTCTGTATGAGTTGATTTCGCTCAATCTCTTGATGTTCAATGATTCTTCTCTTCTTAAATCACCTTCGATTGTATAATGAGCAATCTCTTCTCTTAATGCCCTAATATTGTCTTCTGTTAAATCATCTGTTCTTAAATCTTCAGATATATTACAAGCTGCCAATATTTTCGCACTTCTTGCAGGTCCTATTCCGTAGATATAGGTTAATGCAATTATCATTCTTTTGTTACGAGGTAAATCTACCCCAGCAAGTCTTGCCATTGTTTCTCCTTCTACTATATCTTTCTTTGATTTTAATTTTTTGGGTTAATTCGCTACTAATATTTGTTTGTGTTTTAATAAAGTCTGGCAAATCAAGGTTAAACCAATTAGCACAGCCGATATTGTACTATACAAAATTAGCCTTGTCTTTGTTTGTGTTTTGGATTTTCACAAATAATTGCTACTCTGCCTTTTCTTTTAATTACTTTGCATTTATCACAAAGTGGTTTTACTGAAGCTCTTACTTTCATTTTTTATTTCCTTCTTTATTTTAACCTGTATGTGATGCGACCTCTTGTTAAATCATATGGTGTCATTTCTACTTTTACCTTGTCGCCCGGTAAAATTTTTATGAAATTTTTTCTGATTTTTCCTGAAATATGAGCCAATATTTCATGCCCGTTTTCAAGCTTTACCTGAAACATTGCGTTTGGCAATGATTCTATTATTGTTCCTTCGAATTCTATTACGTCTTTTGACATTTTTTCCTCATTTTATGATAGTCAATATAACTATCGTACATGTTAAATTTTTCAAATCAAGCGTTTCTTCCCATGACTTTTATCTTTTTGACGTTTTTAATTATTTTTTATTATATTGTTTTTTTAATCTTACGAGTTATACAATTGTTATGCCACTCTCAAAATGTCGTTATTTCTTAATCGTTTCGACTTTTTGTAAATTTTTCTTAACATGTTAAAGTTTCATATTTTTAATTAAACAATTAATTAACTGCTTTTTTTAATTCAGATTTGTATCAAATTTGACACAAATTCTAATTTTAAATAATCTTTAAAAAGGATGTGTAGAAAAAATGAAAAAAATTTTTATATTCTTTTTAATCAACATTATAATATTATTATTTTTGATCTTCTTAATTGAAGTAATTATTTGGTTTCAGGATAATGAAAACCTTAGAAAACAAGGTCTTTTCCCTTCAAATATTCAAAGATTAACTTTTCATTCGGGAATAAAAAACTTTGAATTTGATCCTAAAACATTTCCAAGACCAGAAAATAATTGGGGACGACCCGTTGTAGGCTTAGAATACAATAAAAAACCAATAGTTATCTTTGGTTGTTCTTTTGCATATGGATTTTCTTTAAATAATGAACAAACCTTTTCATACAAACTTTCTAAACTGGCAAAAGTACCTGTTTATAATAGAGCAGAGAATGGATGGGGAATCCAACATATGCTATATCAATCAAAATTAGATGAAATATATAAACAAATCCCTGAACCGGAATATGTTATATATGTATATATTATTGATCATATTCGCAGACTTTACCTAATAGAATTTTCATCTTGGAACATATTAGAAGAACAACAAAATTTAAGATACAAAGAAAAAAATGGCCAACTAATAGAAATACAAAATAGAAATCCAATATTGAGACAAATTAAAAGATTATATTTTGTAAATAAAATACATCATAGTTATGTTAAAAAATTTATTCTTCGAAAAGGTAATGAGAAAAATTTTTACGACTTTGCATTTAAACATTTTGCAGAAGCCAAAACAGAAATGGAAAAACACTGGAAGAATACAAAATACGTAATTTTTTTCTATGAATATAAAAAAGAAGATAAATATTTAAAAGACAAACTAAAAGATATCGGATATATTCTGATTGATAAACCGGATTTAACAAATGAAAACCTCAGATCCTCCAAATATTTTTTAACAAATAATCATCCTAACGAAAATGCTTGGGATTTGTTAACACCTCTAATAATAAAAAAGTTAAATATAAATGAATAATCACAAAAATATAATATTTATCATAGTAGCAAATATACTAATATTATGCTTAATTGTATTTATTTCAGACATATCCATATACAAATATTACGCATCTAATTACTATAAAACTCACCCCAAAATATATAAAATAAACCAATTTAAATACATGCCATATTTTCCTGAATATATAGTTGATTTAGAAAGTTATTTCAATGGAAAAAACAATATCTTTTTTGGAAGACTACCTGATGGAAAAGAATACAAAAACAAAGTTCCTATTGTAATATTTGGTTGTTCATACGGATTTGGACAACATTTAGATTATAAACAAACTTTAAGTTACAAACTTGCACATATTTTTCAACGCCCTGTTTACAACAGAAGCATTTCTGGTGGAAGTTTTCAGCACATGTATATGCAAAGTTTATCTGAATCATTTTACAAAACAATACCAATTTCAGATACAGTAATTTATGTAATGATAGGTGACCATTATAGACGCTCTAAACTTTGGTACTTTGATGTTCTTGATATTCATCTTTATCCTCATTTCCATAAAAACAAAAATAGATTAATTATGGATAATCCTTACAACCCTTTTTTAAATTTTTTTAAATCAATATATACAGTAAAACATTTTAACCATATTTATGCTGACAGATACATAAAAAATCCTAACAATTCAGAAAAAATCACAGATGAATCACTACTATATTTTATAGAAACAAGAAAAGAACTCGAAAAGCATTGGAATAAAAAAATAAAATTCATAATACTACTTTACGAAGATTGGGATATTATGTATAAAAAAGAATTTATAAATAAACTAAAAAATAATAATTTTATTGTAATTTCTACAAAAGAAATCACAGATGAAAATTTACGAGATGAAAAATATCAAATGCAAGAAAATCATCATCCAACAGAAAAAGCTTGGGATTTATTAATTCCCCAAATTATAGAACGATTAAAATTATGAAAAAATGTGTATAATAACATTATTATGTACAGAATTTTACTTCTAGTTTTATACTTAGTTTTATATTTAATAAATCCTATAAAGAAAAACAGGATATTTAATGAAAATAATTATTCTGATAATACAAACCGAACAAGATTATCTGATTTTGTAAGGCTTTCACTTAGAAGAAGAAGCGCATTAAAGCAATGCAAAAAATATTTAATAAAAGGGAAAAATTTTTACAAACTAAAAAATGATTATGTAACTCTAATATATGACACAAAGAATAAGATAGTAAAATGTTACGATAAATCAATAAGAAAAAGAATTGCAACATTAGAATGGTTTAAACAAGATTCATATGAACAAAACTATTTAGACAATACATTTGAAGAAACTTTTGACAGCGTAAGCGCATTATTTAATGAAAAATCAATGTACGATGGTATCGTATCTACCTTCAAATCACAATTTAAAATTGAAGAAATTGACCCTGAAAACGAAAAAAACATAAAAAACGTAAATATACCTAAATATTATTCTGAAATGCTTAATCTAAATCAAGCAACAGAAAAAGAGTTAACTGATTTACCCGGTTTAAGTATTATACAAGCAAAAAATATTATAAGATATAGAGAAAAGCATAACGGATTTGGTTCTCTTGATGAATTCTTTGAGGAAATGAATATTAACTCACATCTTCAGCAGCAATTAAGAAACTATCTTTATATAGATTCATACAAAATGAATTATGGAATAAAAATAAAAGAAACAACAAAAGAAGAATACAACATAACACCTAAAAACAGTCAAAATGAAGATAACGAAAGAATTATAGATATATAGTAAATGAAAGTTATTGTACATAAAATTATTAAGAATACAAAAGTCGAAGGTCCGAAAACAAGATATTGCATATGGTTCCAGGGTTGTTCAAGACATTGTAAAAATTGCTGGGCAAAAGCAACTTGGGATTTTAACAATGGAACAGAATATGCAGCAGAAGATATTTTAAAAGATATATTGAATACAAAAAATATAGACGGAGTAACATTTTTAGGAGGTGAACCTTTTGAACAACCACAAGCGCTTGAATTTTTATGCAAAAAAGTAAAAGAAGCAGGCCTTTCTGTTATTTGTTTTACAGGCAATCGTTTGGAAGATTTAAAAGATAAATATACAAATATATTAAAAAATATAGATTTATTAATTGATGGAGAATATATAGAAGAAGAAAAAGATTACTCAAGACCTTGGGTCGGATCTAAAAATCAAACTTATCATTTCCTAACCGAAAGATTTAATAAAAACATAATAAACAAATACAAAAATAAAATAGAAATCAACATTGAGAAAAATGGAATAATTTTTATTAACGGAATGGGTGATTTTGAAAAAATCACAAAAGAATTAGATATGTTTAACATTCACTAAAACTGGCAAGAAAGTGATAAATATGATAGTATTAGTAAAAGTTCAAGAGGCAGAAAATAATGGAAACTAATCAAAAAAAACTATCACATCTTTTAAAAGCAAGATTTCCTTTTATATATATAGCAACATATGAAGAAGAAAGAGCAACAAAGTATATTAAATCGATCGTCACAAATAAAACACAAATAAAATATACTAGAGAAGTTCTTATCTGGACTCAAGCTACAGGATTAAAAAACGGAAACGATATTATTTTAAACACAGAAAATCCAAACAAACTAATTGAATACATTGAAAAATATGATAAAGATTCCGTATTTATTTTATATGATTTTCATGTATTCTTTGGAGCAAAACACAGAAATGCAGACGCAACAATAGTACGTGCATTAAGAGATTTAATTCCAACATTAAAAACAAGCAGTTCAAGAAAAAATATAATATTTATATCCCCAGATTTAGTTATTCCTGATACTCTTCAAAAAGATATTGTAATATATGATTTTCCATTGCCAAAACTAGAAGATATAAAAGAAAAACTTAACAGAATGTTATCTGTTAACAAACGTATAGATACAGATGAATTAACAGAAGAAGATAAAGATAAACTATGTAAAGCAGCATTAGGTTTAACAATGCAAGAGGCCGAAAATGCTTTTGCATTAGCAATGGTGCAAGACGGAACTTTAAATAGAAATGATATACAGGTAATACTTGAAGAAAAAATGCAAGTCATCCGTAAAACAGGGTTACTGGAATATGTTCAAAGCGACATGGGAATAAATGATATAGGTGGACTGGATAACTTAAAAAAATGGTTATTAAAAAGAAATAATTCTTGGTCAGAAAAAGCTAAGAAATATTGTCTGCCTGCACCAAAAGGTGTTCTTGTAACCGGAATTCCAGGCTGCGGAAAAAGTTTAACAGCAAAAGCAATGAGTACAATATGGCAACTTCCTCTTTTAAGACTTGATTTAGGTAAAATCTTTAGCGGTTTAGTAGGAAGCTCTGAAGAAAATATGAGAAAAGCAATTGCAACAGTTGAAGCAGTAGCACCGTCAATCCTATGGGTTGATGAGATTGAAAAAGGACTAAATGGTATTGGTTCAAGTAATGATAGTGGTGTTTCTTCAAGAATCTTCGGAACATTCTTAACTTGGATGCAAGAGAAAACTGCCCCTGTATTTGTCATTGCAACAGCAAATGATATAAGCAAATTACCGCCAGAACTTTTAAGAAAAGGTCGTTTTGATGAAATATTCTTTGTAGATCTACCAACTTTAAATGAGCGTAAAGAAATATTCAAAGTCCACTTACGCAAAAGATTAAAAGATGCCGAAGTTTGCGGAAACATAAAACCAGATGATGATAAATTTATTAATTTATTAGCAAAAAAAACAGAAGGTTTTATAGGTTCAGAAATAGAACAAGTTGTTATTTCTGCATTATGTGATGCTTTCTTTGAAAACAGAGCATTAGAACCAAACGATTTTGAAAAGGCAATTATAAATACAGTACCACTGTCTACAACTCAAAAAGAACAAATTCTTGCAATCAGAGAATGGGCAAACGTAAGAGCGGTATGTGCCTCTTCTAAAGAAAATATTGAAAACTATAAAAATATTATTCATGAAGAGGATGACATAACAACTGCAAGAGGTGGGCGAAGACTCGATATATAGAGGTTTATATGTCAATTAGCGTAACATCAATTCCTATTTTATTATTATCTGAAATTGTTCCAGAACTAACAGGTGCAATAAAATATCATAAATGTACTGATACATATAATCAAAATTTTAAAGAATTTAATTTTGATACAATAATTATGGATAAAACAGTTCTTTTAAAAACGCTTATTGAACATGAAGTACAAAATATAGTAGAAAAAGATAATACAATACTTTGTAATTATGAAGATTTTTATCTTGAATTTTATAAAACTGACGAAGAAAAACCTTATAAATTAAAGATATCCTGCTGTGAACAAAAAAACATAAAAGAATTTATAAATAATATCAGTTCACAATACACAATAAACACACAAGAAGCTTCATACAATAAAATAAAAGAACGATTAAAAGAACAAAACCTTGAAATAGAAGATGAAGAAGTTTTTGAAGATAATACTATTGTTTTAACTGTTAATCTGGAGTAAGAATGACAAAAAAACAACTAAAAATAAAGCTTATGCCTAACGGTGAAATTCAAATGGAAACTATAGGTATAAAAGGTCAAAAATGTCTTGAATATATTCCTCTGATGGAAAGTATTGCTGATATAAAAATTACAGGGCAAAAATTCACTGAAGAATATTATGAACAAGAGGAAATTATAAACAATGAAGAATATGAAATTCAAACAGATTACTAAAAAGGAAGAGAAATGAAGGTCTGCAAAGAACCATTCGAAAACATAGAAATTACAATTGATGGCAATGTTTATTTTTGTTGTTCTCATGATATAGAAGGAAAATCAATTGGGAACATATATTCTCAATCATTTGAAGAAATATGGAATTCTCAAAAAGCAATAGAAATGCGAACTCAAATCTTAAATAATAATTACTCTTATTGTAATCCAGAACTATGTTATAGACTGTCAAATCCAAATGTATATTTTGATGAAAAAAAAGATTATTTTAAAGAAACTTTAAACAGATATCCTAAAGAAGTCAAATTTATGCACGACAGAGAATGCAATTCAAATTGCATATTTTGCAGAAAGAAAATATACAGGAACTCTAAAGAGGAATACGCAAAATTAAATAAACTAATAGATACTCATTTTATTCCAATTTTAAAAGATGCAGAAAAAATAATACCAAATGCAATGGGAGATGCATTTGCAAGCAGACATTCTCGAGATTTAATAAAAGCAGTTGCTAAAAAATATCCGAATATAAAATTCGAACTACTTACAAATGGTATACTTGCAACTCCAAAAATCATAAAAGACTTGGGTATTGAAAATAGAATGGATACAGTTTTCGTTTCTTTTCACGCAATAAAAAGATCAACATACAATAAATTAGTTCATAACGGAAATTTTAATATGGTTATGAAAAACATAAAATATCTTTCAGATTTACATAACAAGGGTATTTTAAGAGTTCTCCAATTTAACTTTGTAGTAAACAAATATAATTACAAAGAAATGAAAGATTTTATAAAGTTCGCAAGAAAACATAATGCGACACCAAGTTTTTGGGAAATAAGAGATTATAATGAAGATATCCACAAAAAATATAATGATTTAGCAATTCACTTACCTACACATCCTGAGCACAAAAAACTACTGGAAGTACTGGATGATGAAATTTTCGACACACTAAAGGAACATGAACTTTTTCCTGTTTTAAGAAACTTAAGAAGAAAGAACTAAATACCAAACCTTTTATAAATTTCATCTATATTATGAAGATAATCATTAATATCAAAACAGCTTTCAATTTCTTCTTTATTTAGTTTAGAAAGTACATCTTTATCATTCATAAGATTATCTATAAAACTTCCATTATTATTAAATGCATCTAAAGCATTTCTTTGAACTATTTTATACGCATCTTCTCTAAGCAAACCTTTTGAACATAACTTTAATAATACTTTCTGAGAAAAAACTATACCGCCAAAAAGCTTAGTATTTTTTAGCATATTATCATTATGCACAACAAGATTTTTAATAGTTCTTTCAAGACGTGATAACATATAATCTATTAAAATGGTCGAATCAGGGAAAATAATTCTTTCAACACTACTGTGCGAAATATCCCTTTCATGCCATAAAGGAATATTTTCCATAGCCGCAACAGAATTTGAACGAACAACTCTTGCCAGACCCGAAAGATTTTCTCCGGATATCGGATTTTTCTTATGAGGCATAGCTGATGAACCTTTTTGTCCCTTAGAAAAACCTTCCTCTACTTCTAAAACTTCAGTTCTTTGAAGATGTCTCAATTCAACTGCAACTTGTTCAATAACTGAAGCAATCAAAGCTAAAGCTTGATGATATTGTGCGTGGATATCTCTTGCTATTACTTGAGTTGAAAATTTAGCAGGCTTTAAGTTTAAAAATTCACAAGCAATTTTTTCAATTTCAGGAGAAATATTACTGTATGTTCCAACAGGTCCTGAAATTTGGCCAACCTTTGATTCTTCCAATGCCTTTTCAAAATTTCTTTTATTACGTTCAAATAAATCTATCCAACCGCATAATTTAACACCAAAAGTCATTGGTTCAGCATGCACCCCATGAGAACGACCTATACATATAGTTGTTTTATGTTCTTTCGCTTTTTCTTTTATTGCTGCTATTAGATTATCTAAATCTTTAAGAATAATCTTACCTGCATCTTGCATTTGAAGCGCTAAAGCAGTATCAATAACGTCACTACTGGTCATTCCCATATGAATATAACGGGAATTTTCTCCTACATTTTCATTTACATTTGTTAAAAAAGCAATTAAATCATGATGAACTTCTTTTTCTATTTCATCAATCCTATCAACTGAAAAAGAAGCTTTTGAAATAATATCATCTAAAACAGATTGAGATATTTGACCGAGTTTATTATAAGCTCTGCATACAGCAAGCTCGACATCAAGATAATACTTGAACTTAGAATTAAGCTCCCAAATTTTACTCATTTCTTCTCTAGAATATCTTTCAATCATAATTATTCCTTTTTAACTTTTTTTATCTTACAATAACACCATAAAGAGTTCAAGAAAGGTGAAAAGAATGACAGAAAGACAACCGTTTTTTTATGATATTACATTAAGAGACGGTAATCAATCTCTTAAAAAACCTTGGAATACAAATGAAAAAGAAATAATTTTTAATCATTTGGTAGAACTTGGAATACAAGGTGTAGAAGTGGGTTTTGCAGCAGCTTCAGAAATGGATTTTGAAGCTTGTTCAAAATTAGCTCAAATAGCACCTGATAATGTAGTTATTTCCGCCCTTGCAAGATGTGTTGAAAATGACATTATAAAAGCAGCCGAATCAATTAAAACTGCAGAAAAACAAAGAGTACATACTTTTATTGCAATGAGTCCTTTTAATATGGAATATGTACTTAATAAATCACCACAAGAAGTAAGGAAACAAGCAATTGAAGGTGTAACTTTTGCAAGAAAAATAATGGGCAAAAAAGGCGAAGTTCAATTTTCTGTAGAACATTTTGGAGACTGTCATGAAAATATTGATTTCGTAATAGATACATTAAAAGAAGTTGTAAAGGCCGGTGCTAATGTAATTAATTTGCCAAATACTGTTGAAAGAGTAAGACCTAAAAAATTTGTAGATTTGGTAGAAAAAGTTTATAATGCACTGCCCAAAGATATTATAATAGCAGTTCATAATCATAACGATTTGGGAATGGCTACAGCTACAACAGTTGAAAGCTATTTTGCAGGTGCAATACAGCTTGAATGTGCATTGAACGGTTTAGGAGAACGTGCAGGAAACACAAATTTGTATGAAGTAGCTATAGCACTTCATAATTCAGGAGTTAATGTTCCTTTAAATCTTGAAAAAATATATGAAACAGCGTTAATTGTTTCTGATATGTCAAACGTAAAAATATACGAAAAAGCAGCATTAATAGGACCTGAAGCACTTGCACATCGAAGCGGAATACACCAAGATGGAGCAATAAAAACAAAAGATATGCAAAAAGGAGCATATAGACCTATACATCCATCTTTAATAGGAAGAAAAGATGATGAAAAATTAGGCTTTACATCTCAATCAGGTAAAACTGCAATATTCGAAATAATAACCGATGCAGGATACCCAATAACAATATCAGAAGCACAAAGAATAGCTCCATTTGCAAAAGCAGAAGCTGAAAAAATCGGTGAACTTTCAACAAGAAACGTTATTGATATTTATTATAATAATGTTCTTAATGTCAAAGGAGCATTCAAATTATGCAGCCTTGATAAAACTGAAACAGAAAATGCTCTGTTACACTTTAAATACAATGATAAAGAATATAATGTTGAAGTATATGGTAATGGACCGGTTGACGCTTGTATTAAAGCTATTCAAAAAGCAGGATTCAATTGTGAATTTTTAAATTATGAACAAAAAGCATTGAATATGGGGTCAGATGCATCAGCTATGACAATTATGCATTTCAAAGCACCAAACGGACAAACCATAATATCTAGAGGCTGTGATGAAAGTACCGTTATGGCAAACTTAAAAGCTATATTCAACGGTTTAAATATTATGGAAAATATGAAATAAATATTAAATAGGAAGGCATATATAATGAAAAAACTTCTAATATCTATTTTAGTATTATCTGTTCTTTTTAATTATACTATTCCGGCATTTTCATTTACCGGAGGGTTCATTACAAATCCAAAGATTCTTGATTCTGTTCAAACAGAAAATATTGTTTCCGCAAATGTTGAGAAAAGACTTAAAACATCCATAGCAAAAGTATATGGAGATGAACAAGTTGATGAAATATATGTAAATATACTAAAGATAATAAAAGAAACTCGTCATAAAAGAAGTGAGAAATTAAAACAAGAAGATCTTAGCAGAAGCAACGACTGGTATAAAGATGAAATTATATATATGTTTTATGTAGATCAATTTGGTGTTGATGATGATATGAGTCCTAATACCTTCTACAAATCAGTCAAAATGCTAAGATATTTAAAAGATTTAGGTGTTACAACAATATATATGCTTCCGTTTGCAGACTCACCAATGGGAGATGCAGGTTTTGATGTAAGAAATCCTCGTGATGTAAGAAAAGACCTTGGAGGCATGCAAGAATTCATTCAATTCATAACAGAAGCCAAAAGACAAGGGTTCAAAATAAAATCAGACTTAGTATTAAACCATTTTTCAGAACAACACGAGTGGTTCAAAGAAGCACAAAATGGAGATTTAAATAAACTTGATTATTTTGTTGTATCTGAAAAAGAACCTGAAAAAAAAGTATACAAAGATGAAAAAATAGGCTACATTGCAGAATATAAACATGATAGCGGCAAAATATCCAAAAGAAGATTAATTTTTCCGGAAATAACACAATCTAACTACAGAAAAGTAACAATTAATGGTAAGGATTATTATTTATATCATACATTTTATCCTTTTCAACTTGATATAAACTGGGAAAATCCTCAAGTACTATATTATAATCTTGAAACTATAGCATTTTGGGCAAATCTTGGTATAGATATTTTCAGAATGGATGCAATTCCTTATTTGATAAAAGAAGAAGGAACAAATGCTGAAAATCTGCCCAAAACACATGAAATAATAAAAATTTTAAGTACATTTTTACAAGAAACAGCACCAAGAAGCGTTATTCAAGTAGAAGCATGTCAACCGCCCAAAAAACTTCTTCCTTATTTTGGAACAGAAAACAAAGTCGAAATAAATATAGACAATAAAATAAAAGAACTTACAAGAACAAATGAAGCTCAAATCGCATATCATTTTCCTTATATGCCTGCGATATGGGCTACTATAGTATCAGGAGATAATTCATATTTTTGGAAAACACATAAAAAAACTCCTCAAATTCCTGATAGTGCAAGCTGGGCAGTATTTTTAAGAGTTCATGATGAATTAACACTCGAAATGGTTAATAAAGAAACCAGAGAATTATTATATGAAGATTTAGCTGATAAAGGTGCAGAATTCCGTAAGGGATTTGGAATAAGCGGAAGATTGGCAAACTTCCTCGATAATGACATTGATAGAATTAATATGACATTTGCAATACTTTTATCTTTAAAAGGTATTCCAATTATATATTACGGAGATGAAATAGGAAGCCAAAATAATTTCTCATACGCTCAAAGATGGGCAAAAATAAGAGAAAGAAGAGATAAAAAGAAAAATAAAAACTCAGAAATGCTTTCATATTTTGACAGCAGAGATATCCATAGAGGCGCAATCAAAAGAAATACATTTTACCGAGCAATGTATAGAAATAATAATTTTAATAGCAAAATATATAAAAATGTTAAACGTTTAATTGAGGTTAGAAAAAACTACAATACAATTTCACGTGGTGATTTTATAGAAGTTAAATCAGATAAACCACAAGTATTTTCTTATTTGAGAAAAGGAACATATGATAAAATTCTAATGGTTAATAACTTATCAGATAAAAAAGTTTTTGCCGAATTAGACACTAATCATTTGAATTTAAACGAAACAGATACCGAAATTAAAATGCAGGAATTAATAACAAAAGAACCCAAAATATTTATTATTGAAAATAAAAAATTAATAATAAAACTAAAACCATATGAAACAATGTGGTTAAGCTTCAAATAAAAGAATTTAAAATAAAAAAGACTCGATTTGTTAATCGAGTCTTTTTTCATCTTTATTAAAGAATTATTCTTTAGTATATTCAGCATCAATTACATCATCATCATTATTTGATTTTGCTTGTTCAGATGAAGCACTTTCAGAATTAGCACTTTGAGCACCTTCTTGTTGAACTTGAGAATAAGCTGCTTGAGAAATTGCATACATTGTTTGTTGTAAATCTTCAGAAAGTTTTTTAATTTCATCAGCAGATTTATTTTCTTTTAATGCATCTTCCAAAGCTTTCTTTTGTTCTTCAAGTTTTGTTTTATCAGCTTCAGCAATTTTACCTTCAAAATCTTTTACAATTCTTTCAGCAGAACTGATTAAGCTGTTAGCATTATTTCTGATTTCAGCTTCTTCTTTATGTTTCTTATCAATTTCAGCATTTGCTTCAGCTTCTTTAACCATTCTGTCAATATCAGCTTCTGATAAGTTAGAAGAGTTTGTAATCGTAATTTTTTGTTCTTTGTTTGTAGCTTTATCTTTAGCTGAAACATTAACAATACCGTTAGCATCGATATCGAATGTAACTTCGATTTGAGGAATACCTCTCATAGCAGGAGCAATACCTTCAAGTCTGAACATACCTAAAGATTTGTTATCTCTAGCCATTGGTCTTTCACCTTGAAGTACATGGATATCAACAGCTGTTTGATTGTTTTCAGCAGTTGAGAATACCTGTGATTTAGAAACAGGAATTGTTGTATTTCTTGGAACTAAAGGAGTTAAAACACCTCCTAAAGTTTCAATACCTAATGTTAAAGGAGTTACATCAAGTAATACAATATCTTTCACTTCACCTGCTAATACACCGGCTTGTATAGCAGCACCAACAGCAACAACTTCATCAGGGTTTACTGATTGGTTTGGTTCCTTACCAGTATATTCTTTAACCAATGCTTGAACAGCAGGTATACGAGTTGAACCACCAACTAAAACAACTTCGTTTATTTCACCTTTTGATAATCCAGCTTCTTTTAAAGCATCTGCAACCGGTTTTTTACATCTTTCAAGTAAATCATGGCTTAATTCTTCAAATTTAGCTCTTGTTAAACTCATATCCAAGTGTTTTGGACCATTTGCATCAGCTGTTATGAATGGTAAGTTAATTGTTGTTTCAACAACTGAAGATAATTCACATTTAGCTTTTTCAGCAGCTTCTTTTAAACGCTGCATAGCTTGTTTATCATTTCTTAAATCAATACCTTCTTGTTTTTTGAATTCATCAACTAACCAATCAATAATTTTTTGGTCAAAATCATCACCACCTAAGTGAGTATCACCTGAAGTAGAAAGAACTTCGTGAACACCATCACCTATTTCAAGAACAGAAACATCAAATGTACCACCACCTAAGTCGAATACTAAAACTTTTTCAGCTTTTTCTTTTTCAAGACCGTAAGCTAAAGCAGCAGCTGTAGGTTCGTTAACAATACGAAGTACATCTAAGCCTGCAATTTTACCTGCATCTTTTGTTGCTTGTCTTTGAGCATCGTTAAAATATGCAGGAACTGTAATTACTGCAGATGTAACTTTTTCACCTAAATAGTTAGATGCATCATCAGCCAATTTTCTCAAAATCATAGCTGAAATTTCTTGAGGTGTATAATCTTTACCATCAATATTCTTTTTATAATCTTCACCCATATGACGTTTAATTGAGATAATTGTCTTATCAGGGTTTAAAATAGCTTGTCTTTTTGCTAATTGACCAACAAGTTTTTCACCTGTTTTAGAAAAACCAACGATAGAAGGAGTTGTTCTTGAACCTTCTGCGTTAGCAATAACTGTAGGTTTACCACCTTCCATGACTGCTACAACTGAGTTTGTTGTACCTAAGTCAATACCTATTGTCTTTGCCATAATTTTATCTCCGTTTCTTTATTTTTTATTCACTATATTTTTTATAACACCTATTTTCAAATTTCCTTAAAAAATAAACAAAAAATTAATAATTCAATTTTTTTAAATTTAAATTAAGAATATTTATTATTGTTGCAAGAGAAATTATTATGAATATAATTAAGTTATTGTGATATTAGAAAAACTTAAAAATCAAATAATAGTATCAGTACAAGCAATGCCAAATGAACCATTGTTTGAAGAATCTTGTATAATTGCAATGATGAAATCAGTAGTTAATGGCGGTGCTAAGGGGTTACGTCTGGCTGGAGCAAGAGACGTAAAAAATGCAAAAAAAATTTTTGATATTCCTATAATAGGTCTTACTAAGCCGGATAAACTTCCTGATAATTGGAAAGAGATAGTTTATATAACACCAACGTTAAAAGAAGTTAATGAACTTATCGAAGCCAATGCTGACATAATTGCTACTGATGCCACACAAAGACCAAGACCAAAAGAACCTTTAAAAGAAATGGTCAACTATATAAAATCACACAATAAACTTTCAATGGCTGATATTTCAAATTTTGAAGAGGGAATAAAAGCAAGAGAATTGGGATTTGATATAATTTCAACAACTTTGTCAGGTTACACTCAATATTCAGATCAAAATGTTAAAGGGCCTGATTTTGAGCTATTAGAAAAACTTGTAAAAGAACTTGATTGTCCTATTATTTTAGAAGGAAGAATTTGGGAACCTGATGAAGTAAATAAAGCATTTGAACTTGGAGCCCATAGTGTAGTAATAGGCTCAGCAATTACAAGACCTCAACTAATTACAAAAAGATTTTGCAATAGGGGATAATATGAAAAAAGTATTAGCAATAGATGTTGGCGGAACAAAATTAATATACGCAATTATTAATGAAAAAGGTGAATTTTTAAGCGAAGTAAAAAAAACTTCAACACCTAAAAACATAGAAGAATTAAAAAATACATTCAAAAAAATAATCTCAGAGAATGAAAAAGAAATTGATTTCACAGCATTTGCGACCGCAGGCGCTGTAAATATTGAAAATACAAAAGTTGAATCTTCCACTCCCAATATGCCATTAGGATATAATTCACTTAATTTTACGGAATTAAGTTCTAAACCTGTATTTGTAGAAAATGATGCAAATGCAGCAGCTTGGGCAGAATATAAAACAGGTGCTGCAATAGGTGAAGAAAATAATATAACAATAACCTTAGGTACAGGTATAGGTGGGGGGTTTATAGTTAATGGAAAACTTCTAAGAGGGAAGTCAGGCAGAGCAGGTGAAGTAGGAAGTATGAAAATACAAGGCAGAGGAAGAATTTGCACTTGCAAAAGAAAAGACTGTTTTGAAAGTTACGCATCAGGTTTAGGCTTAAAAAAGACGGCTGAAGAAATAGCCCAAAATGATTCTATTTTTTTAACAAGTATTTATAAAACAAAAGCGCCAAATGAAATAACAACCTATGATATTATTGCAGGTCTTAAAGAAAACGACGAATATTCAGAAAAAGTTTTTAATACTTGGAAACAAGATTTAATAATAGGATTAATAAATATAACAAATATATTTGATCCTGAAAGTATTATTCTTTCAGGTGGCATGGGAGAATTTATAAACACAAAAGAAATTGAAGAAGCTATAAATTCAGAAATTGTTGTATCACCAGTAAAGATAAAACTCGCAAAAGCAGGCAATTACTCAGGCATGATTGGAGCGGCTCTTTTAGCTTGCGAAAAGTTTTAGACACTAAAAAATATTTACTGTATAATATACTTATATTTAAATTAAGAGGTTGTTTATGAAAGTTGTAATTAATATATTATGTTGGATTTTAGTTGTTTTTTGTATATATTTCCCATTTTCATACTTTCATAAAGATATGGATAAAAAAGAAGTAAAAATTAGTCATATTCTTGTTGAAACACAAGAAAAAGCACTTGATTTACAAAAAGAAATTAAAGAAGGAAAAAGTTTTGAAGAACTGGCTGAAAAACATTCGCTATGTCCATCAAAAAAGAGAAAAGGGGATATTGGCTATAATATGAGAGGAAGACTATATCCTGAATTTGAAAAAACAGCATTCAAACTAAACAGAAAAGAAGTTTCCGATCCTGTTAAAACAGAAGAAGGTTGGCATTTGATAAAAATTTATGATATTAAATATTTTTCTGATAAAGAGAACTTTATACAAAAGAAATTATAATATTTAGATTTATAACAGTAGATATATTAAATTGAATAATTTTCATTTTTTATATATAATCCTACTGTCAAAGTAATGAGGTAATTTATGACAAGAAATCAACTCCCTGAAGGTGTAGGTAAAAAAATAGTTGAGGCATTAAAAAGACAAGCAGAAGCAGACATAACTCCTGTTAAATCTGAGAGTGAAGTTTTAAGTAATAATATTCCTTTAACTGATATTCAAGATTTACCGGATATTACATTTAAACCTTTAACAGAAGAATCTGATTCAAATGATAATGTAATTGTAGAAGAAGAACCTATTAATATTCTTCCTCAAGGTGTATATAAAGAGAAAGAGGAAACTGTAAAAGTTTCAGAACCTGTTTTCAATGCAGAAAAGCCCTCATTTACTGAAGTTAAAGAAACTCAGACAATGTCTTTTGTAAACCCAACAATACAAAATACACAAAAAGTTCAAAAACCTATATTAGGTGCAACAGCACAAATTAATATTCCATCAAATGTTGCTGTGCTTAAAAATTTAATTGCATCACTTCCTGTAGGTGTTACAAAACAAACAGGTGCTCAAATTATCAGACAAACACTTGAAGCAATGGGTATACCTATGAATAATGTTTTAAAGGAAGCTCAAGAGGTTCAAGAAGAATTAAACAGTTCTACACGAGAATGTATGCTTAGAATTCAAGAATACAAAACTAACATATTACAACTTGAGCAATCTGTTCAAGAATATCAAAAAAATATTACTCAGATAAATGACTTAGTTAGTTTATTTCTTTTAACTGACAGAAAATAAAAGATTAAAATAGATAAAGAAAAGAAACATCAAATGATGTTTCTTTTTTGTTATATTTTATGATTAACTCCATAACCAAATAAAGCAAAATCATACTTTATAGGATCATCTTTATCAAATATTTTAAGATTATTTGTAAGTTCAATAACACTTTCAAATCCGTTATCATTTCTTTTTAAAAGTCCCAAACTCCTACTTATTTTCGCAACATGAGTATCTAAAGGAATTAATAATTCAGATTTAGGAACAAAATTCCAAATACCTATATCAACCTCACTTTTTCTTACAAACCATCTTAATAGCATATTAAAACGCTTCATCGCACTTTTTTTCTTTGGATCAGGCAACAAATGATAAAAACCTTTAGTTACTGATTTGTCCTCAACATTAGAATAAAAATAATCCACAACAACCTGAAACATATGCCAAACATCATTTTTTTGTTCATAACCATACTTAAATAAAGATTCAAGTGTTTCATTTTCAGAATATAGTTTATTCAATATTTTTAAAATTTGAACTAAATCACAATCTTTAGAAAATCTATAATCACAATCCTTTATATTATTTGATTTATAGTCGAAGGCTTTAACATAATCTATTGGACTATTTTCCATAAGATTGAATATATAATCCAGTTTAGAAATAAAAACCTCTCGTTTCCCATATGCGAACATTGATGCTATAAAACCTGAGATTTCATTATCTTGTTTCGTTTTAAAACGATGCACAAATTGAACAGGATCATCTTTTATAAAATCCTTGGTTTCATACTCAATAATATATTTATCCAATTGAGTTTTTAACATTAGCGCAGCCTTTCAAAATAATCTTGGAGCATTTTGATACTTTCTTCTTCCATAATGCCTGATTTTACTTCTAATTCATATCCCATAATTTTACGCATATCTGATTTAGAACCAAAAGCCCCATTTAATAAATCACTGGCACCATAATACAATTTAGATATTCGAGCTTGCAAAATTGCACTTGCACACATTGGACAAGGTTCAAGTGTTACATACATTTCACAGCCGTTTAAACGCCAATTTTTCAATTTTTTATTAGCTCTTTGAATAGCAAGCATTTCAGCATGGTTTATTGTATTTTGACTTTTTTCTCTTTCATTAACCGCTTTTGCTATTATTTTCCCGTCTTTAACTATTATTGCAGCAACAGGAATATCCTTTCCGGATTTTTTTGCTAAGTCGATTGCTATTTTCATATAATTAAGATTCATAATTTTCTTTATATACAGGTAAGATAACTTTTGCAGTAAAAACATTATCTTGAGTTGATTTTAAATGAACACTTCCATTCATTGCTTCAACAAGACCTTTTACTATATATAGCCCTAACCCTGTTCCTCTCGTTGTTCTTGTAGTTTTATCATCTATTCTTATAAACTTATCAAATAAAGTATGCAATACTTGTTTTTCTATATAATCAGACTGATTTATTACTTTAATTGTTGCTTTATCTTCATCGTATTTGGCTTCAATTTTTATAGTAGTATCAGGATAAGCATATTTATTTGCATTACCAAGTAAATTTATCATTACTTGTTCTAATCTGTCTTTATCAGCTAATATTAAAGGAAAATCATTTGGAATATTTATTTCTACTTCTCTTGATTCTATATTTTTAACGGAATAAATAGAAGCTTCAACTATATTTATAAGATTTACAGGTTCTATATTTATATTTAACTTAGCACCTTCAATATCCGGAATTACGAGCAAATCTTCAATCATACGGGACAATCTTTCCGATTGTTGTTTGATAATTAATAAAGATTTATGTTTTGTCTCTTCATCTATTTTTATATCTGTTCTCAAAAGACGTGAAGTATAACCTCTAATACTTGTTAAAGGAGTTCTTAATTCATGGCTTACTGTATCAACCAAATTAGACCTGAAACTATCCAATAATTTTAATTCTTTATTCTTTTGTTTCAACTTTTTATAAGAAGAATTAATTTCATCAATCATGCTGTTAAATTCTTCAGCTAAGAAAATAATTTCTCTTGGAGTCATTATGTTTATCAAAGGAGTTATAGGCTTTTTATAGTTTCCTCTTGAAACAGCAATAATACCTTTAAACAACTGTCTTATATTTAGATATAAGTAAGAACTATATAAAAGAACTAAAAATATTGTAAATGCAGCTGCTATTAAAAAGGCAAGAAGAATTTTAAACCGAGCCTTATTAATTGTTGATTTTGTTAACAA
>DVJT01000004.1 GCA_018716565.1 Candidatus Avigastranaerophilus faecigallinarum
TAAGAAAAGGTGACACAATGGGAATCAAAGGAAAAAATGATAGAATGGTAGTTCTTGCTTGTGAAGAATGCAAAAGAAGAAACTATACAACTGTTAAAAATAAAAAGAATATAAAAGAAAGAATGGAATTAAATAAATATTGTCCGTTCTGTCAAAAACATACATCACACAAAGAAACAAAATAAGGTACTTATAATAAGCGTCCTTAGTTCAGTTGGTAGAACGTCGGTCTCCAAAACCGGATGTCGAGGGTTCGAGTCCTTCAGGGCGCGAATTATAAAAAGGAAATAAATGGAAAAAATCGTAACATATTTTAAAGGCGTCAAAGCCGAATGGGGTAAGATTACATGGCCCGAAAAAAAACAGGTGATAAGTCAAACAATAGTAGTGTTAGTTATTGTTATTGCTTTTACTATTTATACATATGGGCTTGATTTGTTATTTAAATTCATTGTCCCTGGCTTGGGAGAATTCTTGAAGAATATCTTCAGAGTTTAGTAATATAAAATATATGCGAGTGACAAACAAAGGATAGGAATTTACACGTAATGACAAAAGATAAAAATGAAATTGTAGAACATTTATCAGATATGGAACTTGGACAAGACGGTATTGTTTCTAAAGAAGAAGTTCTATCACAAAAGGATGCAGAATTTAAAGAAACAGCAAAAGAAACTAAAGCTCCTCAAAAAAGATGGTATATCGTTCATACATACTCAGGTCATGAAAATAAGGTTAAAGTAAACCTTGAAAAACGTATTGAATATATGAATATGGGTGACAAAATTTTTAGAGTAGAAGTTCCCCAAAAAACGGTTACAAAAATGAAAGATGGCAAGAAAATGGATAGGGATGAAAAAATATTCCCAGGATATGTTCTTGTTGAAATGATAATGGATGATGATTCTTGGTATGTTGTAAGACATACTGCAGGTGTTACAAAATTTGTTGGTTCAAGTAAAAAACCAATTCCTGCAAAAGATAGTGAAATTAAAAAAATTATTCATAAGACACAAAATCAGGTCGCAAAGGTTGAACTTGATGTTAAGGCTGGCGATAAGGTTAGAATTATATCAGGTCCGTTCTCTGAATTTATTGGCGATATTACAGAAGTATATCCTGATAAGTCAAAACTGAGAGCAATGGTTTCAATCTTTGGTCGTGAAACGCCTGTAGAATTAGAATATAAACAAATTCAGAAAATATAATACATAAAAGAAAATAGTGGAAGGAACACAAGTTCCGCTATTACCACGAAAGGAGAAACGAAATGGCAAAGAAAGTTGTAGGAAAAATTAAACTACAAATTCAAGCAGGAAAAGCTAATCCGTCACCACCAGTTGGTCCGGCATTAGGTCAACATGGTGTAAATATCATGGATTTCTGCAAACAGTTCAATGCAAGAACTGAATCACAAGCTGGATACATCATTCCGGTAGTAATTGATGTATATGAAGACAGATCGTTTTCATTTGTTACAAAATCACCACCAGCTGCAGTATTAATTAAAAAAGCAATCAATCTACCAAAAGGAAGCGCTGCTCCAAACAAAACAAAGGTTGGTCAAATAACAGTTGCTCAACTAGAAGAAATTGCAAAGATTAAAATGGAAGACCTTAATGCTACAACACTTGAAGCTGCTGTAGAAATGATTAAAGGTTCTTGCAGAGCAATGGGTGTTACCGTTGTAGAATAATTGCAAAGTAGATTGTTTACTAATAATGTGGAAGCTGAAATTGCGTTATGACCACAAAAGGAGAAAGAAATGTCTAAATTAACAAAAAAACAAAAGAAAATAGCAGAAATGATGGAAGGTTTTACCCAACCATGTGCTAATGCTATGGATGCTATAAAAAAATTACAAGAAGTAGCAAAAGAAACTTGCAAATTCAATGAAACAGTTGAATGCCATATGTCTTTAGGTATTGATGTAAAACATGCAGATCAACAAGTACGTTCTACAACTGTATTACCTGCAGGACTTGGAAAAACTGTTAGAGTTTGTGTTATTGCAAAAGGTGTAAAAGCAACTGAAGCGAAAGAAGCTGGTGCTGATGAAGCCGGAGCAGAAGAAATCATTGATAAAATCGCAGGTGGCTGGTTTGAATTTGATACTTTAATTGCTACACCTGATTGTATGGGTATGTTAGGTAAATTAGGTCGTGTTTTAGGACCTAAAGGTTTAATGCCAAACCCAAAGACTGGAACTGTAACATTAGATGTTGCAAAAGCAGTTAAAGATGCTAAAGCCGGTAAAGTTGAATTTAGAGCTGATAAGCAAGGTATGATTCACGTTCCAATCGGTAAAATTCAATTTTCATCTGATGATTTAATGAAAAACTATATCACTTTAGCAGAAGCAGTTTTAAGAGCTAAACCTTCTACTTCAAAAGGTATTTATCTAAAATCTGTATATCTTACAACAACAATGGGTCCAAGTATCAAATTGGACAGCAAAAATGTTGCTGCTGAAGTAAAGGAAAATGTACAATAGTATAGTTTATGATTTTAGAGTACGGTAGCAGTCTGCCGTACTCTTTTTTAATATCAGAGGGGGATAAATTAGTGTCACAAAATAGACCTTTAAAAGAAAGAATTAAATTGGGTATTCTTATTAAATTGTTAAAGTTATTCTTTTTGATAGAAAAACATCTATTGAAAATAAAGAGTATTAATTATCCAAAAGAACAATTCATTCTTTCTATGTGGCATTGTCATCAATGTTTGGTATATGGTATAAAAGATAAATCAAAATTTTATGCATTAATCAGTGCCTCAAATGATGGTGAAATAATTGCAAAAGCTGCAGAGTGTTTAAATATTAAATCGGTAAGAGGTTCTACAAAGCGAAGAGGTGTTGCTGCTTCTTTAGAACTAATTGATAAGCTAAAAGAAGGAAATTCTGCAGCAATAATGGTTGATGGTCCAAGAGGTCCCAAAGGTAAAGTTAAAGATGGAATAATAAATATAGCAAAAATATCTGGTGTTCCTATCATTCCTGTTGCATGGAAATCAAATGATAAGACCTTTTTTACATTTAATACTTGGGATAAGTTTCAGGTTCCGTTTGGACCTTGTAGAACAGTAGCTCTTTATGGAGAACCGATTCATGTTCCTGCTGATTTGTCTAAGGAAGATGTTAAAATCTGGTGTGAAAAAATTGAAGATGAAATGTCTCGTCTAGAATCAGAATTAAAAAATAACTACGATAAATACTTAAAAATGTAATAATTTATAATTAAAAAAGAGGGGATTAAAACCCCTCTTTTTTGAAAAATTTATATTATCTAAGAAATTCTTTGAAACATATAGCCTATGCCTCGAGCAGTAAGTATAAGCTCTGGATTAGCTGGGTCTGTTTCAAGTTTTGAACGTAATCTCGAAATATGAACATCAACTACACGAGTGTCAATTCTATGATCTGGCGGATAAGACCAAACATGTTGTAAAATTTCGTTTCTTGAATATGCTTGACCTGAATTATTAACTAATAATTCTAATAAGCTGAATTCCATACCTGTCAGTCTTATTCTTTCATTTTTTCTGAAAACTTGTCTTCTTGCGGTATCAATTCTTATATTGCCTGTAGTAATAACATTTTTAGCAATTTTGCTGGTTGGAGCAGCTACTTCTTTTGTATTTGTTCTTCTTAAAACAGCTTTAACTCTAGCTTCAAGTTCTTTCGGGCTGAATGGTTTTATAACATAATCATCTGCGCCAAGTTCAAGCCCGGTGATTCTTTCTGAAACATCACCCAATGCTGTAAGAATAATAATAGGAACATCTGAAGTTCTTCTTATTTCTCTTGTAACTCCATAACCATCAATTTTAGGCATCATAACATCTAAAACTATTAAATCCGGGTTATGTTTATTAAATGCAGCAATTGCTTCTTCGCCGTCAGTTGCTGTCACAATATCGTATCCAATCATACTTAAACGAGCTTCTAAGATTCTTCTGATACTTGCTTCATCGTCTGCTACAAGTATTTTTTGATGCGAATCTTGTTCAGCTTGTAATTCACTATTCTCAGTCATTTCTTAGACCCCTTAACATTACAAAATATTACCTTTGTTTACATTATATTACAAAATATAAAAAAATCAAAATATTTCTTAAAAAAACATAAAAATATTTAATATATTTTTGTTAATTATTTATTTTTTTATATTTGATTTTTGATTAATTTTATTTAATTATTTTACTATTGTTTAATTTGGAATTGAGGATTTTGTATGAAATGAAAGATTTTTTATCAAAATATAAAAATCAAAATGAGCTTTTTGCATATTTATCTATTTCAATAGCTGTTTTGTTGTACGGAACAACTCTTACTGCGACAAAAATCTGTTTAAATTATTATTCTACTCCTCAATTAATGTCTTTTAGAATGTTAATTTCCGCATTTTTCTTTTTGCCATTCATATATACAGTTTATAAAAATATAAAGATTGACCCAAAAGATTTAAAATTAATTTTTTTAATGATTCTTTGTGAACCGTGTCTATATTTTATTTTTGAGACTACAGCTTTAAAATATACAACATCAGGTCAGGCCGGTATAGTCAGTTCACTCGAACCGGTTATTCTTGTGATTGCGGCCAGGATTATATTAAAAGAGAGATTTGTTAAAATTGTTTATTTAGGACTATTTATATCCATAATTGGTTCTATTCTTTTGAGCCTTTCTTCAGATGTTTCAGAATTAGCTCCAAACCCACTTTTAGGTAATTTTTTAGAACTTATAGCAATTATTCTTACTGATACTTGTGTAATTACAACAAAGTATCTTATGGATAAGTATCCGCCATTTTTTCTCGCAGGGTTATCTGTGATAGGCGGTTTGCTGTTCTTTACCTTTTTGAATATATTTACGGGTGGAAATTTCAATATAGTTATGAATGCAAGTTTATTTCTTGTTATATATTTGGGATTACTTACTGTTATTGCATATGCTTTGTATAATTTTGCAATTTGTACTTTGCCTGCAAGTAAATTCTCGCCATTTTTATTTATGTTACCAGTAGCAGCTGTATTTTTTGGTTGGTTCTTTCTCGGTGAAACATTCAATTTAAAACAGTTTTCTGCCTGTATATTGGTGTTTTTAGGTATTTTTATTTGCCAAATTAATACTAAGAAAAAATTGGTTAAAACTGCTAAAAAACTTCCATTTTATCAATACTTATTGACAATCGGCAAAAAATAATTTGTTCATGTTATAATCCAATAGACACTAGATTTTATAAAAGGGATGTAAATGAAAATAGGAATACCCAGAGCTTTATCGTATTATGATTTTTTTCCTTTTTGGTATGGTTTTTTCTCTGATTTGGGAATAGAAATTGTTTTATCAGATCCAACTACAAAGCAGACAATGTCCGTTGGTTCATCATTGGTTGTGTCTGAGACTTGTTTGCCAATAAAAGTATATGTAGGACACATTTTAAATTTATTAGATAAAGGAATAGATAAAATTTTTGTGCCGTCTATTCAGTCTATAGCTCCTAAAATTTATAATTGTTCTAAAATCAGAGGACTCCCGGATTTAATAAGAAATGTTATTAAACGTGATTTTACAATTATTGAAACAACTTTGGATAAATCTGAAAAAAAACAAGGTTTGTATGAGTTTTTGGCCGATGCAGTTAAGCCTTTTGGTATTACAGATATGGATAGAATTAAACAAGCCTCAAAAAATGCTTGGAAAGTTTATAATAATTTCCATGTTATGACAAGAAGCGGTGTTCCATACAAAAAAGCACTCAAATATGCAATTGAAAATAAGGTTGTTATTTCTGAAAATCAAAAAGCTTATCCTATTAATGTTGCTTTAATTGCGCATGGTTATAATCTTTATGATGAGCGTGTAAGTATGAAAATATTTGAAAAGTTAGAAAAGCTTGATGTTAAAGTATTTACAGCAAATCAGTTAACTATTGAACAAATGAAAAAGGGGCTTAATTCTATGAAGTCCAAATTATATTGGGCTAATGAGTATGAAATTACAGGTGCGGCCGGACATTATATACAAGATAGGAAAATAGATGGTGTAATAACTATTAATGCTTTTGGGTGTGGTCCTGATTCTTTAATGCTTGAAAGAATGGCTCGTTTTGCAAGAAAGGCTAAAAAACCAATTCTTCATTTATCTATTGATGAACAAACAGGTGAAGCTGGTTTTGTTACTCGTATTGAGGCTTTTGTTGATATGCTTTATAGAAAAAAACGTTCTGGAATTTTAAGTAAAATAAAAATTCAAGATCGAAAAGAAAAATATACAGATGTACAGTGTAAAGATTTAATATAGTTATTAATTTTTTACTCCTGTTTTGTAAATAAAAAAGAAGAACGATTTTAATCGTTCTTCTTTTTTAACTAATCCCCAAAACTTATGCTTGCGGTTGATTCCACAAAGCATCTCTTAAAAATTTGCTTTTTTGTGATTCTGCAGACAATGCTACGTTAACAGGAGTGAAGATAAATACTGAATCACCGATTTTTTGTTGACTTCCTGATAATGCATGAGTTGCACCACATAAGAAATCAACTATTCTTAAAGCTTGTTCTTTATCCAATAAATGTAAGTTTAATACAACAGTTTTTCTATCTTTTAAGTGTTTTACAATAGAAATAGAATCTTCATATGAACGTGGTTCACAAACCATAACTTCATATCCTCTGTAATTAGGATGTGAAACTACTTTTAAGTTTTGTGATTTTTGTTCGTTTTGAGTATATGAAGGATTTAAAGCAAGATTATCTTGAACCGGATAGTCTTCTTCTCCATCCATCATTTCTTCATAAATACTGTCTTCTCTGTTGTCGAATCCTGATGTTAAAAAATCAATGATTTTTTGAAATTTGTCTGCAACTGCCAATGTTCTTCCTCCTAAGTATTATTCAAATAGTATTCTTCCTAGTCTTATCATGGTAGCGCCTTCTTCAAGCGCAATTTTAAAGTCCCTGCTCATACCCATTGATATTTGTTTTAATTCTACTCCGAATTCAGATTGTAATACATCGTTTATTTGTTTGATATTGCCAAACAAATGATGTAATTCTTCATCTGTTGCATCTATCGGAGCCATATTCATTACACCACATACTTTAATAGCACCATACTTTATTATTTCTCTAAATGCTTCCTTTATTTCTTCCGGTAAAAAACCTGATTTCTGAACTTCTCTTGCATTATTAATCTGTAATAGAATGTTTTGCACAATGCCTTTTTTTTGCGCTTCTTCATTGATTTCTTTTGCAAGTTTTACTGAATCTACAGAATGTATTAAATCAAAATTACCTACTGCAAGTTTGACTTTATTTGTTTGTAAATGACCTATCAAATGAAAGTGGCTGTTCTTTCGAATTTCTTCAGGCAGTTTTTCTATTTTTTCTAAGGCATCTTTCACTCTGTTCTCACCAAAATTCCTAAACCCCATATCATAATATTTTATGATTTGGCTCTCATCAAAATACTTGGTTACTGCTATTATTGTTGGATTATAAGGTGCAATTTGTGCTTTGATTTTTTCATAATTTTCAAAAACTTTATCCATTAAGTTATGAAACCGTCTCTTTCTATTTTGAACAAATCAAACACTGTGTTTATTATAAACAAAGATTGTTAAGAATACAACAAATTGTTCACTAAACATATAGATGAATATACTAAACACCTCAAAATCCATGTAACCATGGTTTTTGGCATGATTTCAACTTTCTTAACTTTTCTTAATATAGCTTTTTTTTCAGTGATATATTGATTTTTTTGTTAAATTTTTTTACAATTTTATGGTTATGAATGAAGATTCTAAAAAATATCTGCAAGCTTTTAAATTGTATATTGAAGTTGAAAGAAATTTCTCTAAGCATACTGTTACGGCTTATGGTTCAGATATTTTAAGTTTTTTAATTTGGTTAAATGACAGAAGTCTTAGTGAAGTTACGTATTCTACAATAAGAGAGTATTTACTGTATATTCAGCAATTCAATTATTCTAAGACTACTACAGCGAGAAAAATTGCTTCATTAAGAACTTTTTACAGATATTTATATAGAGAAAGAATAGTTGATACAAATCCGGCAATTGGGGTACATTCTCCAAAAAGAGGAAAAAGTTTGCCTGAATTTTTAACAGAATCTGAAATGGAGCAAGTTTTAAACAATATAAAAATGGATTCACCTGCAGGGTACAGAAACAGAACAATCCTTGAGCTTTTGTATGCAACTGGAATGCGTGTGTCAGAGTTAAGTAGTTTGAATTTTGAAAATTTAAATTTAGAAGAAAATGAAATAAAGGTTTTTGGGAAAGGTGCAAAGGAAAGAATTGTTTTAGTGTCGCAAAGAGCTAAAAAATTTTTGGAAACGTATATTAAAACTGTGCGATATCTGATATTCAAAGATGAAAATATTACTCCACAGACTCCGGTTTTCATTAATAAGACAGGATATAGATTGCAGCCTCAAAGTGTAAGATTAGCGATAAGGGATGTAGTTGATAAAATTGAATTGCCAAAGCATGTTACCCCCCATGTTTTTAGACATAGTTTTGCAACAAAACTTTTGGAAAATGGAGCTGATTTAAGGGTTGTTCAAGAACTATTAGGACATAGTAGTATAAGCAATACTCAAATATATACGCACGTTTCTACAGAAAGATTAAAACAATCTTATAATATTGCACATCCCAGAGCAAATTAGTATATAATAATACTAAAGTTATTGAAAGAGGGACATATATGTATGATGTTATAACAATTGGTAGTGCAACATTAGATGCTTTTATTGAAACAGATGCTGCAAATATTGTATCTGTTTGTTCGACTGATAAAAAAAAGGATTTTATGGCATATCCATATGGTGCAAAAATTGAAATTGACAATTTTGAATTTGAAACAGGTGGCGGTGCAATAAATACTGCAACTAATTTTTCAACTCTTGGATTAAAAACATCAACCATAGTTAAAGTTGGAGATGATATTCAAAGCGAGAAAATTAAGCATGTCCTAAAAAAAGCCAATGTGGATTTATCTAATATTGTAAAAACAAAAAGATATCAAACCGGTTTTTCTATAATATTAACAAGCTTTCAAGGAGATAGAACGGTTTTGGCACATAGAGGTGCAAATGCACAGTTAGAAATGGACGATATTAATTTTGAAGCTATAAAACATTCAAAATGGTTATATCTTGCTCCTTTGAATGGTAATTCTACAAAAATTCTTGATAAACTTGCTGATTTTGCTGAAGAAAATGATGTAAATTTGGCTATAAATGTTGGTACAAGTAGTATTAAACAAGGAAAAGAAAATTTATATAATGTTTTAAAAACGGCAGAGGTTGTAATCTTAAATAGAGATGAAGCTTCAATGCTTACAGGAATACAAGTTAGACCGGATACAAAGCATGAAAAATATTCAGAATATATAATTCATCCGGATATTATATCTATGTTAAAAGAAATAAATTCGGGAAAAGCTAAAATAACTATTATCACTGATGGTAAAAATGGAGCTTATGCATATGATGGTTTAAGATTTTATCAATGTGGAGAGTTCCCTGCCAAAGTTGTTAGTACTCTTGGTTCTGGCGATGCATTTTCATCTACATTTGTTTCTTCATTTGAAAAAACAAATGGAGATGTTGAAAAATCTTTAAAGTATGCATCTGTTGTTGCTGCATCTGTTGTTGAACATTTTGGTGCACAAAGTGGATTCTTGACTTTTGATAAAATAGAAAAAAGACTAGAAGAAAATCCCGGGTTTAAAGTTAATATTATAAATGAATAAAAAGAGCGGCAATTTGCCGCTCTAATCTTTTTTACTTATTTAGCTTCTAAATTATGCAGCTATAATAAGTTCTTCTTCTCTTAATTTATCCTCATCTTCTTTTTTAGTTGATGTTTCTGCATTTGTTGTTTCTGAATCTTCAAGAGATGCAAAGAAATTTTTTGCTTCTTCATCTGCTTCTTTTTTAGTAGCTTCGCTTATTCCATCCATTTGTTCTTTAGATAGACCTATGTCTGAAAATCCTTCTTGAATTTGTTCTTTTAATTCTGCTGATTTTTCTGTATACAAGTTGAAGAAGTTTACATGTGGTTCTAATTCTTCTGAGTATTCAATTGCTGATTCACTTTCTGTTAATGAATCTTCATTTGCATAATCAGTGAAATCATAGTTATTTTTTAACCACTCTAAGTCATCATTTGTTTGGTACCCATTTAGAGTTTCACCATTTAATGTTACATCAAATGTTCCCCAAAGCTCATTGTTTTCACTTCCTACACCGGTATTGAAGTTATTTGGTCCAACACCTTCTTTTGCTTCTTCGTGTTGAGTTGTGCTGATAGCTAAATCTGAATCTTCACCGAAAGCTTCTTCTATAGTTAGTGCTTGTTGATTACCATTTGCATCAGTTTTGTATACCATAACTCCACCTGCGGTTAGTTCATTAGCATCAACAATTCCGTCCAGGTTTGTATCTAAGTCTGTCATTTCAGACCAAGCAGCTTCTTGACCTTCTTTGCCTCCTTCATATCCTAAAAATTCAGATTCATTTGATAAATCACCATTACCATCTTTATCTATAAAGAAATCATATTGATTTCCTTCTGAATCTTGGAATCCTTGTGGTTCACAATTTGTTGGCGGTGGGCAAGTTTCTGCTTCAACTGCTGCTTCATATTCTTGTGTCTTTAATTCGATTTCATCATCAATTAATTGAGTATCTGTAATTAATTGATTTAATTCACCTAAGCAATTATCGATTTCAGCAACTTCTTCACTTGCTGCTGTCAATGCTGCTACTGCATCAGCTATTTCTGGTGTATTTGGCATTGCAGCTTTTATGTTCTTTTGAAGTTCGTCTCTAGTCATACCTTCTCCGCCTTCTTTATTGGCATTGATGTATGCTTGAATATTTTCATCTAATACAGCTTTTGTTTCTTCTTCATGTTCTTTTACTGCAGCATCTTGAGCTTTTGCAGCTTCCATTATATGTTCTTCAGCGGATTTTGCTAAACTTTCAATTTCATCTTCGATTTTCTCCATCTTTTCGATGTTTTCTTCTTTTTTAGCTTCAAGTTCTTCCAGTTCTTCTTTGATTTCTTCAGATGCAGCACCTGTTCCAGCAGTTGCTGTTGTTCCGCTTGCTTCAGTTGTTGCACTTGTTCCTGAAATTGCTTCTTCTGCGGCTGCATATTCTGCTTCAATTGATTCTAGATAAGAATTTTCACTTGAAGCTAATGCTTCTTCACTTTGGAATACAATTGGTGAACTTGTGTCGTCGGTTTGAAATTGTGTGCTTGCCGGTTTTGTATTTGTTGTAGGATTAATTCCAAATTGTTGAAACCAAAAATCATTTCTAATAGAATTTGCCATGTTTACTCTCCTCGTTTTTTACTCTTATTTCTATAAAGTATTTTTTGAAGGAGAAATTGCCCTTGTTGTATATTTTTTGTATATACAATTGGCTAAAAGCTTGCCTGTCTTTAATTCTATAGGTTCACAAAAGTTAACAATTAAAAATATTTTTATTTATATCATTAAAACTATGTATTATTTTATTCACATATGGTATTGATTCATATAAAGAGTCTTTTTCAATTGATGCAATTGCTATAATCATTCCTATTCCTGCATTATGTGCTGAATTTATGCCTGATATAGCATCTTCTACAACAACGCAGTCTTTCTGAGTTAAATTTAAATTTTTTGCAGCTATTTCATATATATCTGGTGCTGGTTTACCGGGAATTTTTCCATTAGAGTATACAATCTTATCTATATCAAACCATCTTGCCAGATTGAATTCTTTTATATAAAACTCAACATTATCCCATTCTGACATTGTAGCTATAGTTCTTGGAATATTATTTTCTTTTAGAAAATTAAGGAAGTTTTCAGCCCCCGGGGCTAATACCATATTTTTTTTATCCTTCAAGCACATTTCACGATACATTGACTCTTTTTCTTTTGCTAATTTTATTACCAAATCAGGTGTTGGCTTCTTACCGATTGCATATTCAATTATATCGGCATTAGTTCTTCCAAACATTTTTTCTCTCATTTCATCATCCGAAAATTCATAGCCTCTTAATTTTTTTGAATATAGTCGCCACGCCTCATAATGCATATGAGAATCGAAAAATAATGTACCGTTAAAGTCGAAAATAATACCCTTCATAATATACCTCTTTATATTTATCCTAACATAAAAAGGAACGATAATTTTATCGTTCCTTTTTATGTTTCTTATATATATTCTAATTACTTTTTGTCGAACATTTGTTTTATTCCGTCAACTGAGCTTAGAATACCTGTTGCTTCGTATGGCATATAAACAACTTTGTTATCGCTTCCAGAAGTTATATTGCTTAGGGTTTCAAGATATTTCATTGCAATCAAATATTGATCCGGTTTTCCTTTATCAGCTAGAGCATTTACTATTCTGCTAATTGCTTCTTTTTCTGCATCTGCTTCAATAATACGAGCTTGTGCAACACCTTCTGCTCTTAGTATTTCTGCTTGTTTTTCACCTTCTGCTTTATTTATAGCCGCCATTTTTTCACCTTCTGCTGTTAAAATTGCAGATTTTTTGATACCTTCAGCTTCCAAAATTGTTGCACGTCTGTCTTGTTCTGCTTTCTTTTCTTTTTCCATTGCTTGTTGGATTGATGCAGGTGGAACGATATCTTGAAGTTCTACACGATTTACTTTTACGCCCCATTTATCAGTTGCTTTATCAAGAATTTCTCTTAATTTGTCATTGATAATATCACGAGATACTAAAGTTTCATCTAATGCTAATTGACCAACTAAATTTCTTAAATTTGTTTGAGTTAATTTCTCAATAGCTTCTGGAAGATTTTCTATTGAATATAGTGCTTTTTGTGCATCTATAATTTGAAAGTATAAAAGAGCGTTAATACTTATTGTAACGTTATCTTTTGTAATTACATTTTGTCGCGGAAAATCATAAACTGTTTCTCTTAAATCGATTCTTGGAGAATATGTTATTGTTGAGTATGTTCTTCCATCCAGTGTTTTTTGTTTTTCTATCTTTAACATTGGTCTTGGAGAATCAAAAAATGGTACAATCCAATGCAAGCCCGGGGCTAATGTTTTTGAATATTGACCAAGTCTTTGTATAATTACTGCTTCTTGTTGTTGTACTATTATGCATCCTTTTAATACGAAAATTAAGGCTAGACATAATAAACCTAAAACTAAAAATCCCATTTTTTTTCTCCTCTATACTTTTTCTACATATAATATTAGACTGTCATTTCCTGTTATTTTTACATCGCATCCGGTTGGAATTTCTTCACAGCCTTCTTTTATTCTTGCTTCCCATCTCTCGTCATAAATACTTACTGCACCTTGAGTTGTACTTATTGGCTCTATACTTTTTACAATTTTGCCTATATATTGTGCGTCAAAATCTGCATTTTTTTCTTTTTTTATCAATTTTGTAAGTAACGGCTTTATAAATATCAATGATAATACTGATATAACAGCAAATATAATTAATGTTGTGTACAAATCACCCCAAAATATTGAAATAATTGCTGTTATTATTCCGCCAAAGGCAAAGTTTATACAAAATAGGCTAGGTGCGAATATTTCAATTATTATTGCAATAATTGATAAAATAACGTAAAACATCCATAATTCAATCATAAAAAACCTTTCTTAATGGCTAAATCTAATATATCAAGTATATATTTTTTTTTACTTTTAGTCAAAAAAAAGAGAAAGCTTTTGCCTTTCTCTTTTTATTTATTGTGGATTTTCTATTCTGAAATATTTTGGCTTTCTTGCTCCAAACTTGTATTTTCTGTTTGATTTAATTGGGGATTTATTGTTTGTTCTTTCAACTGATTTAAAATATTTTGTTTTGTATTTTCTGTTCTTTCTTTTAGAATTTGTTTAGTTTCTTCTTTATTTCCGAATAGACTTTTAAGTTTGTTGGCTGTTTCTTTTGTTTTATTTATAGATTCTTTTGTCTCTTCCGAAACTGATTGTTCTAAAGTATCTTTTATTGCTTGTTTTGTTTGTTCTTTTACTTGTGTTTTTATTTCTTCTTTATCAATATTTGTTATATCTACAGGCAGTGTATTTTGAGGTATTGTATTTAAATAAGACTTCGCATTTTCAATTTCAGATTGAAGAGCCAGCCATTTAAATGATTTTATAAGAGTCAATGGTTTTGCTACATCACCTCTTACCACAACTTGAAATTTTGTTGAATTAGTTTCTGATATATCTTTTCCTAAATTTGGAATTTGGGCGATTTCATCTTCTGTTACTTCTTCACAAAATAGTGCAAACATTTTTCCTAATACAATGCTCATACCAGGTGTTGCTTTTACAAGATTTACAGGGTTTAGCATTGAAAGTGGTCCCATTGAATCTGAAACTTGAGAGCCTAAACGTCCTCTTAACTTAATATCTATAGTATTTTTTAATAAGTCAAAATCACCAAATATATATGTACCCATAACATCTCCTGTAGATGTAATCGGATTTATTTCTGCTATTCCGTTATTAAATCTTAATTCACCTTTAAGCGTGTTGTAATGGCTTGTGTCAAAAGATAATAGAGAATTTATAACAGTTCCGATTGTAGATTGGAAGAAAGCTGTTTCTCTGATATTTTCAGCCATAATTAGGTTCTCTATTTTACCAAATGGTCCAAGAGTCCCATCTTTCATTGTGAAGTTCAAAGTACCTTTTAAAGTTTTCATTTGTTCTTCGTATGTGATTCCTTTTAATGAAATGTCTGTGTTGAAATCCATTTTCCCTGTTAAGGTGTCTTTCATTGCAGCAGCATCAAGTAATGTTTTTTCAACATCTAAATCATTTCCTTTTAATATGGCTTTTATTTCATTTGTTATGAGATTTGTTGAAACATCGCCTCTTATTTTTCCTTTAAATCCCGATGTTATTAAATTATTTATATATAATATATTTTTATCAAATGAAATCTTTCCTGTTGTTTCATTTAAAATAATGTTACCTGTTTTTATTTCTTTTATATCAATATTTCCATCTTTTATAATAACCGGAATATCTGCTTGGTTAATGTTTTGAGTATTTTTTCCTGACGCAGAAGCCGGCATATATTTAATAGCAGCATTTGATACTTCTATTAATTTATCTGCATCTGTTAGGTTTGATATTAAATTTAAACTCTTAATTGTGAAATATTTTGACGGATTTAAATCTGCATTTATCAAAATGTTATAATCTGAGCCATTCGCGATTAAGTTCTTTATATTTATATCAAGATTTTTACTTTCAAATTTTGCAATTGCTTTATCCATTTTGACCATAAGCTCAGGTATGGATAAATTCCAAACATTTAATTCTCCTCTTATTCTTGGGGCTAATAAATCTCCAAAGATAAGCAAATGTCCATCTGTTGTCAGTTGTGAAGCAGGAAATGCGCAAACTGATATATTAAGGCTATTAGGTATTTTGATTTTTATAAGGTTTATATTTGGATTTTGAGTATTTAGTTTTGTTATTGTTCCATCTATATCTATAATTTCTTCATATTTTGTTATTGTCCTTTCAGGATTTTCAGAATCTTGTTCTATTGTTTTTATAAAGAATCCTGTGTCTTTTATTTTTAACCTGTCTCCTTTAAAGTCAATAACTGTTTTAAATATAGTATTCTTATCAAGAACATTTTTTATATCAATTGGAGTAATATAGTTATTTGCATTTGCTTCTAATGATGCTGTTAATGTCTGTTTCTTTTTATCGCCGTTTAAGTTTATATTTATAGGGATAATTCCTTTTTCTTTTATGAAGATTGCCATATCAGAACCCAAAAATTGTTTAAGGTCTTTAGTTCTGATATCGCCATTTACGTTAAAATTGAATATCGGATTTTTTATATAGTCTTTGATTTCACCATCTAAATTAATGTCTGTAGAATTGTTTATTTTTATTATTGATGGATTTATTTTTAAATCTTTTTCTCCGATGTTAAGTGTGAATTTTTCACAATCAATACTTGCTCCGTTAATTTTTAACTTAAAATCAGAGTTGTTTATATTACCTGTAAATGTTTTAAAATCACTTGTGAAATCGGCTACTAATAAATTATTTAGATAGTCTATTTTATTAATTTTATCTGTTAATGATAAGTTTTGGATTGATAATTTTATATTTCCGTTTGCATTTTTTAGCTCACCTTTTATCTTTGCAATTAGGTTTATATTGCCTGAGTTTACATTATAGGTGTTATTAATTTCTACCGGTAGAAACATAGAAAAGACTTTAGATAATGGCATTTGTTCCATTATTACTGAAATATCGGCATATGATTTTTCATTGATACTTCCATCAATTTTAAATATTGTTTCTGCAATTTCTAAAGATGTATCTATAAATTTAAGAATACTGTTATCTAAAGATATTATAGAATTTATTTTTGCTAACTGCAGATGTTTATCTTTATTTTTTATTATGCAGTTTTTTATTTTAATGTTTCCGTTTGAATTTAGCTTTTTGAAATCAGTCTTAATATAAGTATCAGCGGTAAAAGTACCTTCCCCTATTATTGGATTGAGTTCATGTTTTATGTGAAGGGAATCTAAAGTTGCTTTTATTAAATTTATAACATTATTTATATGTATTTCATTTGAAGTGATTTTTATATCTGTTGCAGGCTTTGCACCATAATTTAACATTCCGAGAACAGATATTTTTTCTTCATTTGTTATAAATAAATCTGTATCCAAATTAACTTTTGTACCTTTTGAAGTAAAATGGATTTTACTTTCAGGAAGTTTTAAACCGGCTAAGTTGATTGTAAAATTATCAATATTAAAATAACCGTTTGATATAATTTGTTTATTTTTGTTTCTGATTTTAATTTTTGAATCAATGTTAGCTTTTAAATCGTATGCTTTGTACATTGCAACAGGGTTTATAAAAGGAATTTCAACTCTTTGAGTTTTATCGTCTTCTTCATCCAGTTTGCTTTGTTTTGGAATTATTGTATCTATATCTATGTTTGCATTTATATTTTTTGTTTCGTTAATAAATAATTCTGCATTCGTTTTTAATAGTATGCTTTCTCCGTTTCTATAACCTAAAACAAGTTCATCACCATTTAATTTTAGTGTGTCAGAAGTTTTCAAATCATTAATTTGGGCACAATAGTTTATTAATTTAAAAGCAGGAATTTGAACTTTTATCAAAGCAGGATCAATTATTGGTTTTTGTGCGGTTTGTAAATTTTCTTCTATCTTTTCTTCTTTGTTATTTAAAATTACTTCATAGGCTTGAATAGCTTTAAATGCTTTTCCATCTACTATATCAATATTTAATATTGGATTTATTATTTCAGCTTTAGAAACTTTAACAGTCAAGAATAATAAATGCGGAAGAGAAATCCTTCCTTTAAAAGAATCAGCTTTTAAAAGATTAGAATCGTCAGGAAGATTTAAGGATATATTATTTGCAGTGATGCCTGCAGATAAAAGCGGAGTTACTGAAATTTTGGGATTATCAAAGTCTATACTAAGATTAGCTTGTTCTTTCACTATTTTTTGTATTTCAGGTTTGAATTTATTTAAATCAACAGCATTTGGAAGTATAAATAAAAAACTCAAATATAAAAGTACAACAATTGAAGCTATTGAAACTCCAAGAACTTTGAAAAATTTCTTCATATAAAACCCTTTTCTAACCATAAATTTCTTGTTTTAAAATTATAATTCAAAGAGTAAATGAAAAATATTAAACTTTAATTTATGTAAAGGGATAGTCTTTAGATAATGATAAAAATATAATAAGCAAGTATTTTATTTCTATATTTTTTTATTGTTCGTTTCTAATAATTTTTTATAATATTTAATTTTGTTTATATTTTCTTTTTCACTGTAATATTCAATTAGAACTTCATATATCCATTTCATAATTTGCGGTTCACATAATGTTTGCGTTGTTTCAATTTCTTTTATTGTATATTCACGCAATGCTTCATTATTGCTTATTCCACTTATATAATATAGATTTAACAAACAAATTACTGCATTATAAAAATTTTTATGTATATTATTTTCTTTCATGTATTCATATGTGAACTTGTATAATGCAACCGCATTGCTGAAATTGCCTAAATCCTTTTCTGTGTTTGCTTTATATAAATATAAAGAACTTAGAATTTTTTTATCATTATCATTTAATTCTTGCTTGTTTTTATAATAATCAATTGCTATTTTTGTATATTTCTGTTTCTCTGTATAATCTTTTGCATTGAATGCTTTTTCTAGCTTATCATATGCATCTTTGTCTTGTGTTGTTAATTTTTGTCCGTGGCCAAATGTTATAGTTGCATAATATTTGGTATTGCTTTTAGCTTTATAATATTCACTTTTTTTAATATCACCTTTTTCTTTGTAATAATCACTTAGAAGAGTATATAGATAAGGATATTTTTCTGCATAACTAAGTTGTGATTTTTCAAGAGTAAAAATATATTCATCATAATATTTTGTGTTATTTGTCTTTTTAGCTAAGCTAATAATCTTAAATATGCAAAATAATGCCATATCAGAGTCTGTATTTAAATTATGGTGTTCCAAATTCTTGTATGCTTTATTGTAATTTAGAAAAGCTGTTTTAATGTCATTATTTTCAACAGCTGTATCCCCAATCAAGGCATATATTGCCGATTTCATCATAATTTCATCTTTAGATTGATTTTCTTTTTTATCAAGATATGATATTACTTTTCTATATTCTTGGACTATTTTATCAAAATCTTTTTCACTGAAAGCTATTTCTAAGTGTTTAATAACTACAGGATCAGTTGGGTTAAAATTAATTTGAACATATTCTGTTTTATCAGGTGAACCAATTAGTGCGGTTGAATTTTTTTCAATCGCCTCAGCAGTTTGAGAAAAGATTGAATTTGCAAAAAATATTGATAATAAAAAAATTAAAAAGTAAAAAAATACTTTATTTTTCATAATGTAAATTTCCTGTACAATTTTCAAAGTATAACATTTTTCTCATACTGTGTCTATAAAGGTGTTTGAGGTGAATTTGTTGTAATTATTTTAAATTTTACTTTTTTTTTGTTTGTATTACCATGATTATTGAGTTGTGAATCCGATAGGTTATGTCGCATAAGGTGATGATAACTTAGTCTTATAAAGATGGGAAAGCAATTCATAGGTTACAAGAAAAAAGGAGAAAGAACGATGCCAGTAGCATCAATGATTGAATTACTTGACGCAGGTGTACATTTTGGTCACCAAACTCAAAGATGGAACCCAAAAATGAAACCATATATATATGGTGCAAGAAATGGAATTTATGTATTAGACTTAAGAAAAACTTCTGAAAAATTAGATGAAGCATATGCTGTAGTTAGAGATGCAGCTGCAAAAGGTCAAAATGTTGTTTTTGTTGGTACAAAAAAACAAGCAGTTGACGTAGTTGCTGAAGAAGCTACAAGAGCTGGTGCATATTATGTAAACAGAAGATGGTTAGGCGGAATGTTAACTAACTTTGAAACAATTAGAGGCAGAGTTAACAAATTAAGAGAAATTGAAGAATTCTCAAATTCAGGTCAAATTGATAAATTGCCTAAAAAAGAAGTTGCTCAAATGATGAGAAAACTTGCTAAATTAACTAAAACTTTAGGCGGTATCAAAGAAATGAGAGGTATGCCTGATTTATTAGTTGTTATAGATCAAAAGAAAGAAGCAATCGCAATTGCTGAAGCTAATAAATTAAATATTCCTGTTATTTGTTTAGCTGATACAAATGCTGATCCTGATGGTATTGATTATATTGTTCCTGGTAATGATGATGCTATCAGATCAATCAAATTAGTTTGTTCAAAACTTGCAGATGCTGTTCTTGAAGGAAAACAATTAAGAGAAAACAAAGCTAACCAAATGTCTAAAATCCAGTCTATTAAAGCTGAAGATGCAGGTGTATCTGAAGAAGTAAAGGCTGAAGTTGAAGCAGAAGAAACTCAAACTGAAGAATAAAATTTTTGAGATACTTCTGATTTCAGAAGTATCTCAATTTTTTCAATAAAAATGTTTTGGTAAATTTTAAATTTTGAAAGGATAATGATTATGACAGTAACAGCTGCAATGGTTAAAGAACTTAGAGAGAAGACAGGCGCTGGCTTTATGGATTCAAAAAAAGCTCTTGAACAATGTGACGGCGATATGGAAAAAGCGATGGAATTCCTAAGACAAAAAGGTATTGCATCAGCTGAGAAAAAACAAAATAGAATAGCTGCAGAAGGTTTAGTTGCTACTTATATTGAAAATGGTGTTGGTACTATTGTTGAAGTTAACTGTGAAACTGATTTCGTAGCTAAAAATGAAGACTTCAAAACATTTGTTAATGGTTTGGCAAAACATATAGTAGCTACAAAACCAAAAGATATGGATGCTTTAAATGCTTCTGTATGTGCTTCTTGCAATATGACAATTGAAGATGCTGTAAAAGATAAAATTGCGACAATTGGTGAAAAAATAAGCATAAGAAGATTTGAAATTCTTGAAGGTAATTTAGCAACATATGTTCACAATGGTAAGATAGGTGTTTTAATATCTGCCAGTGCTCAAGATGAAGTTCTTTTAAAAGATGTTGCTTTACACATTGCTTCTTCTGCACCTGAATTTGTTTCAAGAAAAGAAATTCCTCAATCTGTTATAGATGAAGAAACAAGAATTGAAATGGGTAAAGAAGATTTAGCCAATAAACCTGAAAACATTAGGGCAAAAATTGTTGAAGGCCGTGTCAACAAACTTATGTCACAAAAATGTTTAATGGAACAACCTTTTGTTAAAAATCCTGATCAAACAATCGAAGCTTTATTAGCAGGAAAACTAGAAATTAAAGCATTTGTTCGTTGGACATTAGGCGAAGGTCTTGAAAAAAGACAAGATAATTTTGCTGAAGAAGTTATGAATCAAATGGTAAAATAAGATTATAATCTGAATTTGAAAAGGAGAGACATATAAATTGTTTCTCCTTTTTTGTGTTATAATTTGTGTATGTTCTTGTATATTATTATATTTATAAACTTAGTTCTAATCTTTGCTTTAAGTGTTATCTGTTGTATTATTTTTAATAAATATAATAAATTATTGAGTGATGTTTCAAAGATATATCTTGCTGTTAAAAGAGTGAGATATGGAGATATAAATTTACGACTACGAAATCTTTATAATCAAGAGTTAGAGAGTCTTATAAACAGATTGTTTGAAACTATTTATGACAGAGAAATGATGATAAAAGAATATCAGTCAACTCTATCGAAGAAAAATCTTTCTTTGGAAGAAATAATAAAACAAGAAAAACAATTACAGCTTTTTAAAGAAGAATTTGCAGCAACTTTGACTCATGATATGAAAGTTCCTGTTATTGCCGAGCTTAATTCTTTAAATTATTTGATAGATGGGCGTTTTGGAACATTAAATAATAAACAGCTTGAAATATTAAAGCTTATGAAAGCTTCGAATCAGGAATTGAAGGAATTAATTGAAAATATGCTTGAAACTTATAGGTTAGAACAGAAAAAGATTAAGTTAGAGAAGTCTAAAAATTATCTTAATCCGTTTATTAATTCAATTGTTGATGAAATGGGACAAATTGCTATTGAATCTGAACATAAAATTTCTGTAGATCTTTCTCAAACTGAAAATTTTGAATTAGAATTTGATGTTTTTCAACTAAAAAGGGTTATAAAAAATCTAATACAGAATGCTTTATCGTTTAGTCCTAATTCTTCAGAAATTATTATTCGTTCAGAATTATATAATGAAAAAATTAAGTTGTTGTTTACAAATAAAGGTAGTGGTATATCTGCTGAAGATTTGGATTTAATCTTCCAAAAATACTATTGCGGGCATTCTAAATTCAGAAAGGCAGGAACAGGTTTAGGTTTATATTTGTCGCAGCAAATAGTTCTTGCGCACAATGGAAAAATAGAAGTGGATTCTTCAAAAGAGGAGGAAACTACTTTTATTTTAACATTACCGTTCTGATTTATATATTACCGGTGGAACTGTTTCTATCGTCTTCAAATAATTTTATATCTATATGTTCATCAGTTTGTTGCATTGATGCATATCTGTATGCTGAAGTATTTGCATCTATCTCGATATTTACATCAGCATCTATCATCTCAACTTCCTGATTTGGAAATTCTTTTATTTTTCCATCTGATAGTTTTACTGAAACTTTATTTGTTAATACATTTAAAGCACAAACTCTGCCAACGCCATCTTGTGTCATAACACCTGAACCTATCGGAACCATTTCTTTTGCTGTTTCTATATAGTTCTTATATTCATAATTCAAACAACACAATAATCTCCCACAAGTTCCTGAAATTTTGCTAGGAGTTATTGGCATACTTTGATCGTGAGCCAGCTTTATATTTATTGAATCAAATTGTCTTTTAAAAGTACAGCAACAAAAAGGTCTTCCGCATAGACCGTTGCCGCAACATAAAGATGTTTCGTCCCTAACGCCTATATGTTTTAAGTCTATTCTTACTCTTTTAAATACTTTTGTTAAGTCTTTCAGAAGATTTCTAAAATCAACTCTTTCCGGTGCAGTATAGTAAAATGTTACTTTTCTTCTATCAAAAGTGTATTTGCATTGTATTAAGTTCATTTGAAGGTTATGCTGCTTAATCAATTCCAGACAGTCTTTGTATCCAGCTTCTTCCATTTTGAGGATTTCATCTTGTGTTTTCATATCTTCATCTGTCATAACACGAACTAAAGGAATTGATGGGATTTTTTTTCTTTTTAGTATACTTTCTACTTGAGGAGGAACCACATATGCGGTTGTAACTTCCTCTCCTTTTTCAGTTAAAACTATTACCATATCTCCGTGTTTAACAATAGTACCTTCAGGTACTTCAAGCGGATATTGTTTATTTTTTATAAGTTTTACAGCAATCATATGTATATTCTAGCATAAATTTTGTATATTGTTTATTTGATTTAGGCAATTTTTTATAGATAAAATACTTTATATATAAGTATAGCGGTTAGTTTTATATTGTGAGGTTTGT
>DVJT01000118.1 GCA_018716565.1 Candidatus Avigastranaerophilus faecigallinarum
GATGCAGCAAACATACTAAAGCCAGCATTATCAAGAGGTGAAATTCAGGTCATAGGTGCTACTACATTAGATGAATACAGAAAATATGTAGAAAAAGATCCTGCACTAGAAAGGCGTTTTCAACCAATAATAATAGAAGAACCATCTGTAGAAGACACTATTGAAATAATAAAAGGTCTAAAGCCCAAATATGAGGAGCATCATAAACTGAAAATTTCAGATGAAGCAATTGTTGCTGCAACTGAATTGTCATACAAATATATTACAGATAGATTCTTACCTGATAAAGCGATTGACATTATAGATGAAGCTGCTTCAAAATTGAGAATACAAACAAGTGCACTTCCTCCGGAAGGGAAAGAGCTGGAAAAACAATTAAAAGCAGTAATAAAACAAAAAGAAGATGCAATAAGAAATCAAGAATTTGAAACAGCATCAAATCTTCGTGATGATGAAGCAGATTTAAAAGAAAAAATCCGTGAAATGTCATTAAAATGGAAAGAAACTAACGAAGAAAATAAACCAACAGTAACTGCAGAACAAGTTGCACAGGTTGTTAGTATGATGACAGGCATTCCTACTACAAAAATAACTGAAGGTGAAAGTGAAAAACTTCTAAAATTAGAAGAAACTCTTCATAACCGAGTTATTGGTCAGGATCAAGCTGTTGTTGCATTATCAAAAGCAATAAGGAGAGCAAGAGTTGGTCTAAAATCACCCAACAGACCGATAGGAAGCTTCATTTTTTCAGGTCCTACCGGTGTTGGTAAAACAGAGCTCGCTAAAGCATTAGCAGAAGCAGTTTTTGGCAGTGAAGACAATATGATTCGTGTTGACATGTCAGAATTTATGGAAAAACATTCAACAGCAAAATTAATAGGTTCACCTCCGGGATACGTTGGTTATGATGATGGTGGACATTTAACTGAACTGGTTAGAAAAAAGCCATATTGTGTTATTCTTTTCGATGAAATAGAAAAAGCACACCCTGATGTATTTAATATCATGTTGCAAATATTAGATGATGGTAGATTAACTGACTCAAAAGGAAGACACATCAACTTCAAAAATACTATCATTATAATGACAAGTAACGTTGGTGCAAGTATGATTACGACAACAAGTAAGCTTGGTTTCTCTGTTGCCGAAGATGAACAAAAAGATAAATATGAAAAATTAAAAGATACAGTAATGGAAGAAATGAAAAAATCCTTCCGTCCTGAATTCTTAAACAGAATTGATGATATTATAGTATTTGCTCATCTATCTAAACCTGAAATAAGACAAATTGTAGACTTAATGTTAAATGACTTATTTAAACGTTTAGAATCACAAAACTTAACTATCGAAGTAACAGATGAAGTTAAAGATTACTTAGGTGAAGCAGGCTATTCTGAAGCATACGGTGCAAGACCATTAAGACGTTTAATTCAGAAACGAATCGAAGATGGTTTGGCAGAAGAAATTCTATCTGGGAAATACACATCCGGAAACAAAATTGTTCTAAAATTAAAAGATGAAAAAATTGTTTTTGAATGTGAAGATAAATAACCAGAATAAACGAATAAGAAAAGTCCCTCTTGATGGGGGGCTTTTTTTTTCGAAAAGAAAATGATATAATAGAGGCATGAGAAAAATATTATTAAACTGTTTATCTTCTTATTCATCTGACACCTGAAGTGAGTGGCTTCAATTTTAGTGTCACATTTTAATTTTTAAAAGAAGAAAAGGCGGTATTGTATGCAAAAATTTGCTACGTGTTTTTCAGTAATATTTTTATTACTCTCGTTTATGATGCTTATTGGTGTTTTATATTTTAATATGCCACAATTAATAAGCGGTAACAGAATTGTTTTATTTGTATTTTTAAACTCTGTTATGCTTGTTGGTGTTGGTATGTTCTTCTTAATGTTTAAGGAAAGAATTATTCAATATATTCAAAACTATAGAAGAGAAAAACAAATTTAGTTTTCACCAAAAACTTCATAAGCTTTATAAGAACTTCTTGTAAGCGGGGAAAAGAAAGTATGTTTAATTCCGATTTTCTTTGCAATAGAAGAGAGTTCTTCATATTCGGATGGTTCATAATAACGGGATACATCTAAATGATTTTTTGTGGGTGCTATATACTGTCCTATTGTTACTATATCGCATTGAATTTTAGCCAAATCTTTGAAAGTCTGGATTAGTTCTTCTTTAGTTTCTCCAAGTCCAACCATTAAACCTGTTTTAGTAAGAATATTAGAGTTTTTCTTTATATATTCCAAAAAGCCTAATGAACGAAAATAATCTGCTTGAGGTCTTGCTTTTTTATACAAAGATTGAACGGTTTCAATATTATGATTGAAAACATCAGGTTTAGCATTAATAACAGTATCAATACTAGCCTCAACACCTTTAAAATCAGGAGTTAGAACTTCTATTCTTATATTTTTATCAATTTTTCTAATTTCATCAATAACATTTGCAAAATGCTTTGCACCTCCATCAGGCAAATCGTCACGAGTAACAGAAGTCACGACAACATAGTTAAGCCCAAGTTTTTTAACGGCATCAGCAATCTTTCTTGGTTCTGCCTCATCTAAAGGATCTGGACGAGCACAAGTAATATTACAAAATCTGCAATTTCTTGTACAGTTATTTCCCATTATCAGAAAAGTAGCTGTATTTTTAGAATAACATTCACTTTTATTCGGACACCGTGCAGCCTCACAAACAGTATTCAAACAATGAGACTTAAGAATATGCCTTACTGTTTTTGTTTTTTCGGTATCAATAATTCCACGTTTCAAATATTGAGGAAGTCTTTGCATATTAGTTATTCCTGAATTAATTCGATCTCATTTCCATCAGGATCCTTTATAAAGGCTATTAATTTTTTAGATAATTCACCTTTTTCATTCTTTAAAGAGAGTTCAAAAGGTTCCCACAAAAATTCATAACCAAATTCTTTTACTTTCTCACAAACTAAGTTCATATTATCAACAGCAAATGCGAAATGCCCAAAAGCATTACCATTTTTATAACCATCTGTTGGTGTATCATAATTATATGTAAGTTCTATCTGACAAGAATTTTCATTTTCTCCCAGGAAATATAAATCACAATCCTCTAATGCTTTCTTCTCAATTAGCTTTAATCCAAGAAAATCATTATAAAATTTTAAGGAATCATTTATATTTTTAACCCTAATCATTGAATGTAAAAATTTCATATTTCAAGCTCCTTTTGAAAGTTACTTATATTATATAATAAACTACTTCGCAGTTAAAAGAGCTTCATTATTTTCATCAAAATAAAATTCAACATACTCATCATCTTTCGGGAAAGTAACAGATTTAACAATATTTTGTTTAATATCTTCAGCGAAAGACTTATTTACATAATTAAAACCGACATATAAAGAAACTAGAATTAAAGTTGAAATCATAAATCCAAGTACAACAGCTGCACGTTTATATACATTTTCAAAAGAATCTTTATTTTCATCTAGTAATCTTTTCATTACTTTCTTAGAATAGTTTATATTTACTTTATCTTTAAACATTGCAACAGAATGCTTTATATTATTTTTTAAACCATAAGCACTTGCAAGTTCTGCTCTAGCAGGCTTCGATTTCAACAAATATTTTCGAAACTTAATACTATCGTCATAACATAATTCATCATCAATATATGGTGAAATATTTTTATAAAATTGTTCATACTCACGAATATTAAACATTTTATTTGTTTCAATACGCTCAAACTCAGATAACAATTTCTCATATTCAAAATGTAGATTAGTTATAACTTCCTTCATTTCTAAATATTTTTGGTAACATTCAGCACATTTAGAAAAATGGTGTTCAACAAAAACTTTATCTTCATCGTCGAGTTTATTTTCGATGTATAAAGACATCATAGATACAACTTTTCTGCAGATTGGATTGTCCAATTTATATCTCCTTTTATGTTATATATGGCTTCAAACATTCTTGTAATTTATTTCTTGCACGTGATATTCTTGATTTTACAGTTCCAACATTTGTTTTAGTTATTCTTGCAATCTCTTCGTAACTAAGTCCTTGTAATTCTCTCAAAATAATTACAATTCTAAAATGTTCCGGTAATTTACAGATCATATCTCTAATTACATCTGTTAGTTCATTACCAAGAGTTGTTTCATCAGGTTTTAGATTATTGTCACAAATATGAAGAGCACAATCATCATTTAAATCATCATTATGCCAAAATGTATCAATAGAAACATAATCAGGCACCCTTTGTTTTTTACGTAATTCATCATAAAAAAGATTAGTAATAATTTGCCCTAACCAAGATTTAAATAATTTAGGATTTTTTAGTGTTTTTATATTTTTTGTCATTCTAAATAAAGCTTCTTGAGTTAAATCAGAAATATTTTCTTTAGAAGCACCCAGATAACAAAAGGAAGCATAAATATTTTTTTGTTCTCGCCTGATAAGTTCTTCAAGCGCATCATAATTGTCTTCCTGCGCTGTACAAATTAAATCATACAAATTCATTTCTTTATATTTTTTTTTAGCTAACCCTTTCAATGGAAATACCCCTATCAAACAAAAAGTCTTTTTTATATAATCTAAAAATAAGATAAATTAAGGTTATAGACTATGACCTAATCAGTCTAAACAATCAGCTATATATGGAATAAATATGAATATAAATCAACTTAGATTAAAAAATAAAAAAAAATATCTAATAGTAAACTCAGATAAATTCAAAACTGAGAATGATTTTCTTGATGCAATTGCTCAAAAGCTTAATGAAGGAATAGACATAATAGAACTTAGAGAACAAAACTCAACACCTGATAAAATAGTAAGAATTGGGAAAAAAATCAGGGAACTTTGTTCTATATTTAATACCTTATTTATAATAAATGACAGAATAGATATCGCACAAATTATACAAGCAGACGGTATATTCCTGAATAAATTTTCTATAGATATTACTTCCGCAAGAAACTTAACAAACGAAAAAACAATTATAGGGAAATATATATCTGATAAAGAAGAAATAGAAAAAGCAGAAAACGAAGGTGCAGACTACCTTATATATGGGAAAGAACTCAACACAAAAACAGAACTTCCATATTTTATTTTTTCGGAGTGCAAAAATTTATAAAAATATTTTAAAGAAAAAGCTTGACTCTATTTTATGCTTTAGATAAACTAATAAATGTTGATAGGCTCCCATCGTCTAGAGGCCTAGGACACATCCCTTTCACGGATGCGACAGGGGTTCAAATCCCCTTGGGAGTACCATTATAAGAGCCTGAAGGCTCTTTTTTTATTACAAAATTATCAACGAAAATAATCTTCTACTTCATTTCTAAATTCTGCAAGCTGTCCAACAACATTTGGGGATAATGGTTTATCCATAGGTTCATTTTTCAAAATCTCATATAATTGATACCAAAGAATAGTTCTATCCGTTCCATTTTGACATCCAAAATATAATGGTAATGGTAGATCTTCACTCTCACCATTTAATATTCTTATATATTCTTTCAATGCACTAATCTTTCCACCATCACTATTCTCTGCATATATTTCAGGGTGATTTATTAAATCTTTTATTAAATCTCCTTTTATATCAAAAACGTTTAATCCTGCATCTTTTATTGAGTTTAATCCTATATACTTTAAACCGGCAGCTTCAGCATTCTCTTTATAATCAGGATAATTTACAAAACATAAAACACTTTTAATACCAGCCTCTTTCAATGCCTTTAATTTTTCAGGTTGATAAGCTAAATTGCCACCTGAATATAATTCATTAGGACGTCTTTCTCTATAAGCCGGAAGATTTAATCCTTTCATAATTTCTGCATTTACTTTAGTTTTTAATCGTGGTGTTTCTCCAGATTGTTGAAGCGGTTGCGTTATGTTTATAGTTGGTCTTACAGATAACTTTTCTTTTATCAATTGATCATAATAAAACAACTGAGGTCCCATTTGTTCTTCAAGATGAGTTCTGATAATATCTATTGTAGTATCTTGCTTAGTGGGAATATACATACCCTTATATATAAGTGCCGAACCAAAAGATTTTGAATTTATTCCAGGAAAACTTTGAATATGCATGATTAACCACCCCACAATTAACTAAAAATAGATAAAACCTGTAAAATAAAAAAATTAAACTTTTTTCAAAAAATTAAGAAAAATTAAGAAGGCGGAGAAAATCTCCGCCTTCCAATTCTATATACTATAAAAAATATTAGAATAATCTTTTTAACAGACCTTGGAAACCTTGACCATGACGAGCTTCATCTTTAGCCATTTCATGAACTGTATCATGAATTGCATCATATCCAAGTTCTTTAGCTCTTTTAGCAATCTCCATTTTTGAAGAACAAGCACCAGATTCAGCTTCAGCTCTCATTTCAAGATTTTTCTTAGTTGATGAAGTAACAACTTCGCCTAACAATTCAGCAAATTTAGCAGCATGTTCTGCTTCTTCAAATGCATATCTTTTGAAAGCTTCAGCGACTTCAGGATATCCTTCTCTTTCAGCTTGTCTGCTCATTGCAAGATACATACCAACTTCAGTACATTCACCTGCAAAATGATCCTTTAGTCCTTGTAATACTTGTTCATCAACACCTTTAGCAACGCCGATTACATGTTCTGTAACCCAAGTTAAACCTTGTGATTCATCAACCTTATTAAATTTTTCTGCACCAACTCCGCATAATGGACATTTTTCAGGTGCTTTATCTGCTTCTACTGTATATCCGCAAACACTACATACAAATTTTGACATAATTTACCTCTTCTTTCCTTTTTGTCTTTCAATTTTATTTATAAATTTATTATACTATATCATTGAAAAAAAGAAAAGTGATAACAAATATCATTTTTGACAAATTATAACTCTGTCTATTGAATTATAATCTTTAAATATCTGAATTGAAGAAAAATTGTGTTTTTGTAAAAGGTCTGAAACTAAATCAGACTGGTTAATTCCAAGTTCAAAAGCAAGAAATCCGTTTGGTAATAAATAGTCATTTGCTTTTGTAACAATTTTGTCATAAAACTCTATTCCCAAATCATCTTTTGTAAATAGAGCCAACCCAGGATCATAGTTTTTCACTTCAACTTGAAGATTTTCTTTCTCTTTCAATGGAATATATGGGGGATTAGAAACAATTATGTCATACTTATCATTAACATTAGAAAACAAATCCGACTTAAAAAAATGAATATTATTTAAAACATTATGAAAAAGAGCATTTTTTTTAGCTGTTTCCAGTGTTTCAGATGAAACATCAACGGCATCTACACTTACATTGTTATTTTCAAGAATCAACGTCAAAGGAATACAACCACTACCTGTACCAATATCCAAAATCTTAGGATTAGAAATTTTCTTTGAAATTTCAAGTACTTTATCAACTAACAACTCTGTTTCAGGACGGGGAATCAAAGTATATTCATCGACAAAGAAACGACGACCATAAAAATATGCTTGACCAATTATTTGCTGTATAGGTCTGTGAGTTTTAGTTCGTTCATCAAGAACCTTTTCAAGTTTTGCAATTTGCCATGACTCAAGTGATTTTCCGAGCATAAAATCTTTATATGTAAAATTAAACAACGTTTCCAATGCAAAATCGACTTCTGATTTTGCTTCATCAAAAGAGAAACCATTTTTCAAATAAGTATTAATAAAAACTTTTCTATACATAATTTTATTGTACAACATGTCCAATAAAATATGACTATCTAAATAAATCTTTAAATTTAAATTTACCTTTTTTATTGTTTAAATTAAAAAATAACATTTTTTGAATAATTGGATTTGTTTGAACCCCCAGACTACGAGCTTTTTCTTTATTTTGCTCATCATTTTTTTTAACTTCAGTATTAATATATAATATTTTATCTTTATCCATAATTTATATAAAAAATATTTTTACAAGGAATTGCCAAAGAAATTATAATTCAGATGTACAATATGGGCACCTTTTAGCTTTAATATTAATATTTGAATAGCAAAACGGACATTCTTTAGTAGTATTTTCAAGAGCCGTAGAATTTTCTTCTTTTTTTTGTGCTCTCAACTTATTTATTAATTTAACAAGTAAGAATACAGCAAAAGAAACAATTACAAAACTAATCAAAGTATTAATAAAGAGTCCATAATTAATTGTAACTAACCCAGCCTCTTGAGCTTCTGCAAGAGTCTGATATTTTTTTGCAGTAGGAGTAACTGATATATAAAGATTTGAAAAATCAACTTTACCCATAACAAAGCCGATAGGAGGCATAATAATATCTTTTACAAGAGAATTCACAAGTGGAGAGAATGCCCCACCAATAATAATACCAACAGCCATATCTATAACACTGCCTTTAACGGCGAATTCTTTAAATTCTTTAAGAACCCCCTTAAACTTACTTATCATAGGACTAGGACTCAATGATTTTCTCAAAAACATCCCCCAAAGACATTTCTTCTGCACATATATATGAACTTAAATTTGATAGAATACCATCTAGTGTTTCCCAACCTTGCTGTCTAGTTTTTATTTTTTCAACATCCTTACCTGTTATATATATTTCAACACTATTACCTCGTTGAGCTGCTTGAGCCATTAAACCTGAAGAAGATGCGTGTTTATAATGTTGTGTAACATCTTTCATTATTATATTTCCATTAAGTGCTTGACTTTTTAACTTATTATTTAGTTTATTTATTTTTGACTTTTTTCCAGAAACAGCAACAACGCTTCCAAAAGATATACCATTAATTGACACAAAAAATCCCTCATAAATAGTGAATTACAATTATAATATCGCATGAAAATAAAAAAAGTTGCCAGTTTGTAAAGCGGATTATTTATAAATGTTAAGAATATATGTCAACAAGGCTAATAATCTGAATATTTAAGAAAAGACAAATTCATATATTGTTAACTATACTAATCATAAACGAGAAATATAAGAATATTATAATATTAATACTTATATTAAAGTGAGTATATAATATTTAAATCAACACTTTAATTTATAAATTAAATGTATCATTTTTTTACCACGGACATTCTTTATAAAATTTCCACATATTTTTGCATTCATTTTTTCAGCAACTCTTTTGGAAGATAAATTTTCAGGACGAATTTCAAAAATTACTTCGTTCAATTTTAATGTATTAAACGCATAATTTGTTAGTGTTTTAACAGCTTCTATAGCAAAACCTTGGTGCCAAAATTCTTTCTTTAAAATATAGCTAATTTCATAGTATTTATTTCCTTGTATTAAATCAGGCATTAGAGCTACCTGTCCTATAACTTTCCCGGAAACATTCTCAATCATTAAAAAAAAGCCTAAATTATATCTTTTATAGCATTCTAAAGTTTTATCAATCCAATCTTGAACATCTTCATTGCTAAAATCATATTCCCAAGCATACATAACATCTTTATCTTGCAATATCGCTTGCAATTCCTTAAAATCGTTTTGTGTTATATATCTTAAATAAAATCTTTCCGCTTTTAAAAATATATTTGGCATATATAACTTATAGCATTAAAAAAAGATGATAACAAAATTCATCATCTTTTTTATGGTGTCGATGGCGGGACTGTCTTGCTCGTTCGCATTAAACGGCATTTTATGGCGAAGGTTCAACACCTCCGCCATTTCAGCCTCTGCTCACTCGCGTTTGAACCCTTACAAAGCTTTGCTTTGTGGGGTTCTGCGTCCCGCATCCAATTATCATTCAAATAAAAAATGTCGACAAGCTCTTGAATATGGAACCATCAAATAATAATATTTCACAAATGTATATTGCGGAAAATCTTTGTACTGAACTTGTTTTACTTATGAAACAATCTACTCAAGAATACTACAATATGCGAATAACACTAGGTTTAGAATGCATTTAACTATATTTATTACCACTCTCTAAATGCAAACCATATCATCTCAATAAATATAAAATATAATATAGACAATATTATAATTATAATGTTGGCTATTTTAATAAATTTTTGACCAGTATTATTTTTAAATTTATCTTTTAAAAGAAAAATAAGTAAAAATATTAAAGTAGGAATAAATAAATCATAATATGTTTGAATATCATCAATTATATTCTGTTTAAAACTGTAATATTCTACATTATCAACCTTATTCATCAAAAACTGTACAGTTATTATAATTCCTATTAAAAAAGAAAATATGGCAGGATATTTATACATTATTTAACCTTAGTTCCTATTTTTACATTTTTAGGTATTATAACATTATAGATCATAAAATACGGAATAATATCTCCTTTTTCTTGTTTTTCTCTACCTATTCTTACTAAATCATTACTATCATTTTTATTAAAATCATAAGTATCAGCTACTAATAATTCTATATCACCATTCTTATTC
>DVJT01000119.1 GCA_018716565.1 Candidatus Avigastranaerophilus faecigallinarum
GTACTATCAGCACTTACCCCCTGTGAAACTGATAAAGCACCAACTGCTACTACCAATGTGGCAATTGCCATGTAACACCAGTTCTTTCCCTTCTTATACATCTTATAATGTTTATGAATACTCATTGATGTGTACCTCCCTTTTTATTTACAGCATTACCTACCCTAACATAACTACAACTTCTTAAATATTTTAGAATGTTTTAGAAACCCCATTTTTTACCTTCCCAATTTCATTTTCTATTTAATAATAGCAAATTCTTTGTAAATTAGAAATGCTCAATTAAAAAAACTTACGTACTTCTTGCAATCTAAATTCAAATTCCCTTCTCTCCTGCCGTTGAATAGCATCTAGTGTTAATCCACTGTAAAAAGAGATTATAGCTGCTATTGCGCAAAAGCCACATATAATAAGTGTCGGCATGTTTGCAACAACTCCAGTCATCCTATATGGAATCCATACACGTGGAATAAATACTGCTATCGATATGATCATCAGTATTAACGATAGTATACCGTAGAAATTAAAGGGCTTATGATTCCGGTATAAAGTAAATATTAACCTAAGAACCCTAAATCCATCGGAAAAAGTATTTAGCTTTGAGACGCTTCCCATAGGCCGATCACGATAATCAATTACATAGTTTTTAATTGCCATATTATTCACTATAGCAAAAATACTCATTTCTGTTTCAATTTCAAATCCACGTGATAACACTGGATAAGTCTTGACAAACTCCAAACTAAAAGCCCGATATCCAGTCATAATATCCTTGATATCATTTTTAAAGAAAAAATTAATACTCCATCGTACTAGTTTATTACCGATCCCATGAAAAGCTCGCTTATTTTCAGTAAAATAGCTAGAACTAAGGCGATCACCAATTACCATATCATATTTATCTTTTAAAATGTAATTAGCCATTTTAGGTATTTCTTCAGCTGGATATGTATCATCACCATCAATCATAATATAGCATTCAGCATTAACTTCGCGAAACATTCTCCTAATAACGTTTCCTTTACCTTGTTTATGTTCATAACGAACAATTGCCCCAGCTTTTTTTGCAAGTTCTGCCGTATTGTCTGTAGAATTATTATCATATACGTAAACTTTAGAATTAGGAATTGACGAAACACTTTTCAGGCAATCTTCAACAACTTTTTTTATTGTTTTTGATTCGTTGAAACAGGGAATTAATATAGCAATTCTATCCACTTAACATTCATCCTTCCTTACATTTCTTATATAGTAAATATTATTTTTAAATATCTCAACTATATTCACAAATCCAATTCCTGCTAAAGTAGTAATGAATGGGAGAAATTGAATTAGGTATCTACTTCTTCCGCCTTCAAATAAAAGCAAAAATATCATTCCGCCACTTACTACATACTTTAATAACTGTACTTCTATTTGCGAATTCGGTAAAGTAGCTAAAATACACAATAGTACAACTATCCATAGACTTTGTACAATTAAACTATTCCCAGACCAATCCTTTCCTGAAGTATCCGAAACGTATGTTTTTTGAATTTTTGCTATCAAAGGATTCTTAGAATTCGAATATGGTATCAAAAAGCCAACTTCGCCACCATCATTTCGCCAACCAAAAGTAGCATCAGACGTATTAGAAATTTGTTTATTGAATAAAAACTTAGTATAGCCGAGCACTTGTTTCTCGTGCAATCTTTCTTTTATAAGGTTAATGTTCATTTGATTTCTTTTACTTTGATCTTTAATTTTTTCATTAAGCAAAACATCCTGTTCATTATATCCTCCACCTTGTGCTAGTCCCATTGCCATATAGTGTGTAAGAGTCATGGCTCTTTCCTTTTCAACTTTTACAAGACTGGTATGAGAAGCTGCACTGTTGAACACAGGAATTATAATTAACGGTAAAATTACGAAAATAATTAAAATAAAAAAATGCTTTTTGCTGATTTTTCTATTCGTCATCTCAACAAATCCCATTAATATCCAAGCAACCATATATACCATCAAACTCGGTTTTACTAAATAGGAAATAGCTAATAATGTCCCAAGCCCAAGGCATAGATAACCTTTTTTACCAAAATTAGATGTTCTTATAACACGATAACCCATTGCTAGGGTAATAGTACTAAAAAATAAGGCCCAAATATCACTATATGGTATTGCTATTAGTGGAGAAATAACTATTAAAGTCCAAAAGAAAAAAGCTGAGACTACAGATATTTTTTTGCCAAATGTTTTTTTTAGCGAAGAGAATAAAATAAGTAATGACGTATCCAATAACAGCAAGTTTATAATATTAAGAATCTTAGTTAGTGTTATTAATCTAGGGTGCCCTGCAACTATATAAACAAAATGCTCAAAAAACAGCAATAATAACGTATTTGGATAAAAAGAAAAATAGTCTTTTACCCAATAACTATGACCAGCAGCTGCTCTCACTATTATAGAAGGATCCCATGTAGTACTTCCAGCTAGCGACATCACAATCATAAATTGCCAAAGAATCGTAACTAGAAAAAATAGAACTAGAAAAACGCGTTTATTCAATACTATAAATTTTCTTATTTTCTTTGCCAAATAAACGCTCTTTCCCCAATATGTACCTATAAAAGCTATCAGCATTATCAAAACGATACTGATCAACACTATTAGTTTAGAGGATCTTCCAATAATAGTCGGTAAAACCACAATGGCACCTATTATAGATACTACAACTAAAATTACTAGAAAGAAATTAATTATTAGATTACTTAATCGAATTAGCTTCATGCTCTTCCCTCCATCATTTTTTGACTCTCTGATATCATAATTCCAACACATAATGGAACAACTGAAACAATCGGGAAAGCATATCTATATAAAACAACAGGGCCTAGTAAAAATGTTCCTAGTAGGCTTAAAGTTAAAACTATTAGGAAAATATATTTTCTTTCCTTAAAAATAATCATCCACGCTGTAAAGAATAATAAGATAAAAACATTAAAACCAATGCTATCAATCATCGATATTACAGGAATACGCTGGTTTGGATAACTATTAACAAAATTAGTATAGAATTTATATAACGGTTTTAAGGCTTTAGGTGTTGCTACTCTTTCATGATGCCATGCTTTTTCATTTTTGTGTTCTTGCTTAACGTACGATGAATATTCTAAGAAATACTTGTAATAGCTTCTTCGATCCGGATAAGAGGTATCTGGGTACCAATAACCAATAGTCATCTTAGCAAAAGCATTCAAATATTCATTAGGATTTTGTTTTGCTAATTTGAACCATAATTTCCAAAAATTCTGTTTGTTTTTTATATACTGGTCGGAATTAAAACTAGACTTAAGTGGATCAGATAAAGACTGACAATTTTGAGATTCATACATTTTATAATTTGGAATATAAATTCTAACTTGATTTACCTCATCTGAAGTAATATCCAAATTTTTTTGTGACGCAACACTTGAAAGCTGCATAATTGGAATGCTCAAAGATTCACGTACCCTATCCTCTTTATCTATATGCCCATTTAGACTTCTTGTCACGGGGCCATTATAGATAACTGTTCCAAAAAGAATTGCAATACAACTTAATAGCAGCTCTTTTCGAATACTTTTTTGGAAAAGAAATGCGAAAACAAGAGAAAGCGTAATAACATATACGCCTTGATTTTCAAATATTAAATTAATGAGAGCAAATAAAACAAAAATGGTCCAATACTTTAACTTTCCGAACTTTAATAACCAATTTTTTCTTTCTAAATACCACAGGACTAGAATAATAAAACTAGCTGTATAAGGTACATTTTTTGTTACAGAAATCGACATTATGCCTATATATGGTGAAAGGCAAAAAATTACAAAAAAACATATACGAATAGCATAGTTTAAATTTATTTTTCGTAGATATTCTAATACTCGAGAATAAGCAAACGAGAGCCATAAGATTTGTAAAAACGTATAAATAAACAGTCCTTGTGTCTCGCCACCTAAAATATTTCTACCAATTTTTAATACAAAGAAAATTAGTAGTTCCGTATGTGCAAGTGGATGATGAAGATAAATTTCCCTAGTATTTAGATAACTTTGTAATTGGTATCCCGCATCATAGGCGTAATTACCTGGATAGGTAGCAAATAGTTCTATTAGCCAAAATATTATCATACCGAACCAAAGCAACTTCCACGTTTCCCTGCAATTGAAGAATCTTTGAAGGGCATTATTAGTAGAGAAAATAGAATTGAGCTGCGGAAGAGAAAGATATATATAATTAACTATTACAAACAAAAGAGGTAAATTCCCTATCACCTTTATCCATGTCTTTAACGACATGAAATTCACATTATTATACCGATATAAATTTACTCCAATAACTAGTAATATTGAATAAATAGTTGCCAAACATAAAAGAACGAATATTGATCTTCTTGAATTTTTTAAAAAATCAGTTGAACTATACAATTTGTAAATTACAACAAATAGTAAAACGGAACTCCAACTATTTGTATATGATAAACCTTGATTAGGATCTTTAATTAAGTATTGAAAAAACACAACTGCTTCAAAAGAAAGAATAAAAGCTAACAATTTATACAGACTTTTTCTATTTTCTTCTATCATTTTTCTTCCTTTCTTTTTTAACTAAGAAAGTCTTTAATTCACTAAAAGGGTGTTGCCGATGCATATAAAATGATCTTAAAAAAGGTATGTACGGCATCATTAACGCAATAATCGACACAAATAATATTCGGTATACAACACCAAAAGCAATGGCTGGTAAATAGCCGAAATGATTATTTACCATTTGAATAACCTTAGGCCATAATTGTACATAATCAAGATCAATTAAGTGGAAACATAATAAAATAAGAGACTGTTCTCCAAAAAATAAAAAGATCCTTTCAAACACCTCTATTACACTAGCAGTTAAGTTTTCTATATACATACTAAACTTCATAACTACTATACTTGACGTTATTCCAACTGGAAGCGCAATATAAATATTCGTTGCATTGACCCCTTCAAAATCAAATAGGTTAAAAAATGCATCCCAAATCCACAATAATAGCAGCATAACTATTACTAACCAATTCACCTTGGATAGAATATTATACTTTTTTATCAAATAACCTGACATGAGAAAGCACTGAGCTATTAACGCAGGTTGTACTGAAAACGGCAAAAAGAAATATTTAGCTGTTTGAACACCTACCAAAGTTAATAATATTATTACCATAACTTTGTATCGTACTTTTATTTTGAGTTTCATAATCAAATTAAAAATTTGATTAGCAATGAACATTGCCATTAAAAACCAAATAGCACCTATAGCTTTTATTTTTATAGATGTATCTGGAATAAAGACATCTCCACCTGCTCCATAAATAGCAGAGAAGAAAAAGTCTCTAAATGATGAACCCCTACTAGGCGCAATTATACTGTTAGGAACCATTCTGTAAAGGAACAATAAGATAAATCCAATCGCAACTGTTGCAATGTAAGGCATTAATAGGTTAAAAAAATTCTTTTTTTCTAGTGTTTTCTGATTTTGCTCATGATATAAATATCCACTTAGGATAAAAAAAATTGGCATATGAAAGGCAAAAAGGAAATTACCCAAATATCCAGGCCAATAGTTGCCTAACGAATGTCCTGCAACAACTGCAATAATAGCAATTCCTCTTGCAATATCAATCCATGCAATTCGTTTGTTTTTTGTATTGGTTTTCATCTATCTTAAAATCCATTTCCTTTTAAATTTAGTTTCCTCCAGAAGAAAGCGAAAAATGAAGGAAAGTAATAGTTAAGCCAATAAATTATTTTATCTCGGCTAGGTAAAATATCATTCTTTAAAAAGTCATAACGATACTTTTTTTGATTGTTTCTCAACTCATCCATCAATTTGGGAGAAATTTCTTTTTTATTAGGAGCTAAATAAATATTTCTGAGAATAGAGGTTGAACTCCATAGAATTGATGCATTAATGGCACTCACTACTTTAGGATAATTCATTGGCTCAACAATAAGTTTTATTAAACTATAAGTTTTTAAAACATCTAAGGATTCTTTTTTAAAATCACTACCGTACTTATTAGAATTAATTTGGCTATCAGAATTAACTATATAATGATATTTCACTTCAGGATTTAAGCTAATACGGCTACAATGAGATAAATATTTACAACAGAATAGTAAATCTTCAGCAATCTTAATCCCATTATCAAAGCTAATTTTATTCTCTCTTATAATGGATAATTTAAAAAGTTTATTCCATAAGTATCCTTCATAGCCGGTACTAATAAAAATATCATGTAATGCTTCTTCACGACTTAAGTTTTGCTTTGTACCTAATCCTTTAAAACGAACTATCCCATTTTTTTCTTCTTTGCAGTATCCAACAATTGATAAATCACACTGTTGTTTCTTATATTGATCCAACAATAATTCCAAGTAGTCCTTTTCGACATAGTCATCCGCATCTATAAAAGTCACATATTCCGAATTTGCCAATTCAAGACCTCGATTGCGCGTATCTGAAGCACCAGTATTAGATTTATTAACTACCTCTACTCTGTTATCATCTTTATATTCTAACAACTTATTTAACGTACCGTCTGTTGAACCATCGTTTAATACGATTATTCGATATTTTTCTTCAGTGGTTTGATTAAGTAAGCTATAAAGGCAACGATCAATCGTATTTATTGCATTAAATGCCGGAATAATAATGTTAATTTTCTCTTCCATCTGTTCTTCTCTCTTTTAATATTTTCTTAACTTGATTTACTATTGGTGCACGTAAAACAATTATACAAATGATATAAATCAAGGCACCCAAAGCAACCTGTAATATTAAGTTAGCTATTGTCATATTCATAATATTATCAATTCTTGATACAACTAAATACATAAAAAATCCACTTAAAATATATCGCCATATAGGCGCAAATAACCGTCTACGTCGTATTGTTCCTTGAATATACCATAGCTGAACGGCTGTTACTGAAAATTCAGAAATTACAGTAGCTACTGCCGCACCATTTGCACCGTATCTTGAAATTAAAAAGAGGTTTGTAATAATATTGACTACCGCTCCAACAGTTACTGAAATAGTAAATTCGTGTTCACGATGAATTGGCATTAAATATTGGGTTCCCGTAACATTACTCCACGCAATCATCAAAATAGCAGGTGCTTCTAAAAAGATTACACCCCCAGTCGGCTCGTACTCATGTCCTAAAAACCAAGGTGCAAATTTATAGGCAATCGCCATTAAACCAAACATCATCGGAACTGAAACAGCAGTTACAAAGTCAAATGATTTATATAAACTATCTCTAACCCCTTTAACATCCCCAGAAGCAAACTTATTTGCGATGTGAGGGAGCATTACAGTTCCCGTTGCAGTAACTATTGCTAAGACCAATTTCACAATATTATCTCCAAAATTAAATTGCGAAACCGCTGCTTGCGGTGCCATGCTCCCTAGCATAATCCGATTAACCACTAAGTATATTTGAGTAGTGATTGTTGGAATGAATAATAACAAAGCTGGATAAAAATGTTTTAACGGATGCCATTCTTTAATTTTTACCCATTGAATATTTTGTCGTAAGTATGGCCATAATGTAAGACTACCCGCTAATTGAGCAAATCCTAATAGGAAGATATATTTCGCTAAATCGCCTTGATTACGAACCATAATAAAAATCAAGGCAATCGTAATTAATTTAACAATTGTATTTCTGGAAACAGTTTTCTTGAAATCTTCCATTCCCATAAAATACCACGAAACATCAATCCCGTAAGCAACAATCCATAAAGCTTGTAAGAGAAAATAAACCTTAAATGCGCTACTGAATAATAAAACCGCCAATAAGTATATTATTAGTGCAATTGAACTGGTAAAAATCTGAAGAGACATTATCCCCCAAAAAGTTTTTGACCGATTATATTTATCTCCTCGTTGATAGGCTATTTCTCGGTTACCATACAATGAAATTCCAAGTTGTCCGGCAAGATAGAAAAAAGTTACCCATCCATTCGTATAAGTGTTAATTCCGTTATTATTTGCGCCTAATACCCGTGATACATATGGAGTGGTAATCACTGGTGCCAACATTAATAATATTTGGTATCCCGCATTATATAAATAGTTTTTAATGACCTTCATACAATAACCTCGTCTATCCTTTCAAACTAAAAACTAATTTTACCACTGTCCTCTTATAAACAAAAGGTAACCTTAATCAATATTAAAAACGACGAGTTAAGTTTTCCCACTCAACTCGTCATCAGGATTTATTCAAATTCTTTATTAACAGCCGTCAATGCTGCATGCAACACCTGATCCATGTTGTAATAACGGTATTGGCCTAACCGACCACCAAAAATAACATTATCAGCCTTTTCATCAGCTAACTTGGTATATTGCTTGTAAAGATCGTTATTCCGTTGATTGTTAATCGGATAGTATGGTTCATCACCACGGTGCCAGTCAGCAGGGTATTCACGAGTGATGATCGTTTTATCCTTATCACCCTTGCCGAACTCAAAGTGTTTATGTTCAATAATCCGTGTGTATGGTGTTTCGGCATCGGTATAGTTAATTACCGCGTTACCTTGATAGTTATCAACATTCTTTTCTTCAGTCTCAAAACGTAAACTTCGGTACTGTAACTCACCCAATTGATAATCAAAGAACTGGTCAATCATCCCAGTAAATACTATTTTCGGATAATCTTCAAGGTACTTAGCCTTTTGATCAAAGAAGTCAACACCAGTCTCAACATCAATTAAGTCACTATCAAGCATCTTCTCAACGATCTGAGTGTAACCTCCAATTGGAATCCCTTGGTAGGTATCATTAAAGTAGTTGTTATCATAGACCAAACGGACTGGCAGGCGTCGAATGATAAAAGCTGGCAACTCGGTAGCCTTTTGTCCCCATTGCTTTTCGGTATATCCTTTGATCAACTTTTCATAGATATCACGACCAATAAGTGAAATAGCTTGTTCTTCAAGGTTCTTTGGTTCCTTGCCAGCCATTGCTTGTCGTTGCTCATTAATCTTAGCCATTGCTTCTTCTGGCGTACGAACTCCCCACATTTCACTGAACGTATTCATATTAAATGGCAGGTTATACATATGCCCCTTGTAGTTAGCCACAGGACTATTCGTATAGCGGTTAAATTCCGCAAATTGATTAACGTATTCCCAAACTTCTTTATTAGATGTATGGAAAATATGGGCACCATATTGGTGGACTTGAATTCCGTCTACTTCCTTTGTATAGATATTACCAGCGATGTGATCGCGCTTTTCAATTACCTTAACGCGCTTACCTCGCTTAGCAGCTTCGTAGGCAAAAGTAGCACCAAAAAGTCCAGCACCTACTACTAGATAGTCATAATTATTCATATTCCTACGACCCAACTTTCATAATTTTTTCTACTGCTTTATTAAAATTTAATAAATACACCTCAGGCATAAATTTTTTTGAAGTTTTTTGAATCATTAATGGTGTAGGCATTTTTTTATTATCAATAATTTTTTGTATTATTTTTGTTAATTTTTTACTATTCCCTGATGGATAAAGTTCTCCATTATAATTATTAATTATATCTTCAGGGCCTGTACTAATATCAGCACTAATGCAATAAACTCCGTGAGAGATAGCTTCGCAAAGAACCATTGGTAATCCTTCATATTTAGAAGTTAATATTAGTGCAGTTGCTCTATTTATTACAGACCATGGCTTTTTAACAAAGCCATGCCATATTATATTTTTATCTACTCCCAATTTTCTTGCATACTCTTTTACTGGCGTCGCTTGAGAAGTATTCCCATATATATCTAGTTTTAGCTCCCCTTTTACACCAGATAATGCATTTAATAATTCTCGTAAATTTTTTTGGCCATCTAGCATTACTCTACCAATATAAAGAAAATGTGGAGTGCTTTGTGGCCTGTTAATCAAACGTAAATTAGTTGTTATCGGATTAAAAATTAAGAAAATCCTATTTGAACTAATTCCACGTTTTTTAAGCTGTTCTTTTATCCCAGAACTAATAGCTAAATAGTAATCTGCAGAGTTTAAAAATATATGCTTAATAGGCTTTTGATCAATCGAATAGTGATACCAGGCAATCACAGGTGTCTTCCTTTTTAATAGCTTTAAACTCTTTTTGGCTAAATACCAAATCACTGGATTAGTTGATATAACAAAATCAGGATTTTCTTTTCTCAAATAGTTAAAGATATTAAGCGGCATAATCGTTAACGCATATAAATCACGTAAAAATCTTCGCTTACTAATCCACTTAATATCTATTTTTACGTTTTCTGCCCAGCTATAATCAAAGCTTCCACCAATAGAGTATACTTTTAACTCAAAAGCTTGTTCTGACATTAAACGTGCCTTAAACAAATTTTTTATAACCGTTTCTGTTCCACCAAATCCAGTCATAAATGGTACAATTATGATCCCTTTTTTCATAAAAATTCCCTTTACCAAATAATTGCTTCGATGTTTGCAATAGCTTTTTTTATATGATTACCATTTCTTAAGTCATTTGAAAAAGATAACGCATTTTTCTTGACTAAACTAAAATCACTCTGGGTTATACTACTTAATAACCCTGGTAATTCATAAAGGCTACTAATAGTATATCCTAGCTTATTTTTAGAAATAATGCTTGCTATCGCAGCTTTATTCCAAACAATAATTGGAATACCCGTACTTAAATAAAGTGATGCCTTATGTGGACAATTATACTGTAAATATTCACCATACATTCCATTGCACTCTTCAGCACTAGAGCCATCCCAAATCAAACCAAAGTTTTCTGTTAAATGGGCAGGCAATTCTTCAGGAGAATAAACTCCCTTATATTTAACATCGTTATCCGTCACTCCACTAAAATTTGGTCCATAAACATCCAATGAAATCTTTGCTGGAACTTTAGACAAAAATTGAGCCTTTTTTAAATTTCCAGCAAAACAAAGTGTCTTTGTATATTGATAATTATTGTTAACAGATTGAGGATTTAAATAATCAAATAATCCTAATATAACCATCGGAGTTGTAATTCCATTATCTTTAATCCACTTTGCCATTGTATTATTATGAACTATCAGGCCATCAACTTGTTTTAACCAATTAATTTCCTCCGGTTTATACGTTGGATCATCCTTATAAGATCTTAGAGATTCTAAATCATGAATAATCAAAATTAATTTTGCCTTTGTATAAGCACGAATATCTCTAATAAACGCATTCATTAAGGCTCGTGAATAGGTTGGAAATTGAAAGAAAATTTCATCTGCTTGTAAATTTTTCATTAATCTAGGAATATTCCAATTGATATATTTAAATTTTAATAATTTTGAATGCCAGTTAAATCTTAAATTAATTACTTGAAATCCCTCTTTTTTTAAAATCTTATCAATATCTGTTTTAGCTTTAGGACCAGCATTATTTTTATCAATTTCATTAACAGAAATAATTACTCTCTTTTTTTCATTAGGCACTTTTTTGAACCTACTTTCATTTTAAATTAAATTCTTTAGACGTAATAAAAACAAAGGAAATAATTAAACCAACTAAGCCCCCCAAGGCAACTCCGACAGCTACATGCTTTTTTATTGAAGGAGATGTCTTACTTGAAGTATCACTTTTCGTTGCTTTATCAACAATTCTTACATTTTCTACACCTGGCTGTACCTTAGGCAATTCTTTGACAAAGGCTTTAGCAGATGCATTTGCGATTGTTACAGAATCTTCTTTGGATTTTGTAGTTGCTTCTAATGTAAGTACTAATGATTGTGGTTGAGTTTTAGCATCAATCGCACTATTTATATCATTTTGTGAATAATCTTTTTTCATTTTTGAAGAAAGATACTGCCGAGCTTCTTTAGAAACAGTCATATTCTTTGCAATTTCTTCATATGTTGGCATCATATTTAAATCTGCATTGACGATATTGTCCTGACTCTTATTATCATTAATCTTTAAGTCATGGGAAATGACAATATTAGTTTTAGCAGTATACGTTGTTGATTGATGTCTTTTTGCACGAATCCCCATTATTCCTCCTCCAAGGATCGCCAAAACTATAATTATAAGTAAACTCTTCCAAAAATTTCTATATAAAGTTTCAGATTTCACGATTTTCCTCCAATAATGTTCTTAGACTTGTCTTTTGCATAAACCTCTGCTAATAGCGCGATCAAAAACGGATCATAACTAACATCAAGAAGCCTTTGTTCTACAACTGCGCTAATGGATATAACTACTAAAACTGTCGCAAGAGCATATTTCTCATTGCTAATTGACCGAAACGAGATAAACGTCATTATTCCTAAAACAATTAAAAGTGCAATTATTCCATATAAAATCATAATCCGAATATATGATGAGTCAATAAAAAAATATTTACTTTGATTTGTCATAAACATTCTCATCCCAGTTGTTCCTCCCCAACTATGTTCAACCATATGTTGCCCAAAGATGGAAAAACCATACTGCTCAAATCCCTTTTTTCCAAGAGCTAACCTACCGGATAATAAGCTATTTATCTTTTCTAGAATTAAATTAGATTTATTGTAGAAGTAGGTTATTAAAAAAATTATATATGCTGATAATATTGGAACTGACCAGTAGTAATTAGCTATCTTTTTTGCAAACTTCTTTCCTCGTTGTGCCGCTTTACCTATTATCATAACAGGAATTAATAATAGGAGTGATACGGCACTTAAACGAGCATCACAAAAGTAAATAAGTAGATATGCAAGTAAACAAAATACAAAATAGCTTTTTATTGATATTTTCTCAAAGAATAAATAACAGTATGCTAAAACAAAATATAAAACATGTGCAGCAAAGTCTGTTGGGTAAACAACACCAAATGATTGTCTAATTGTTCCAGTGGTTTGTCCTCTGCGATAAACCAAATTCTGAATTACACCGGTTAATGAGCTGAATACAGCAAGTGTTAATATAATTATTCCTACATAAAAGTACAAATAAATAATTCTATCAAAGTTTACTCCTCTAGCACCAAGAATAAAAATTCCCATTGAAAATAGCATAAAATCTGAGGAAGTTCGCCATGTAAGTACTAAAAAGCCTAAAACAAATATATCTATAAGGAAATTTTTTATTGTTTGTTGATCAATAAAAAATAATTTAAAAATTATCATCCCCAATGCAATATACGAAAACATATGAAACGTATTTTTAGCGAAAAAATCCATAAAAGTTGTAAATTGTAAGAAAAAATCAGTGAAATAAAATACAAATGCAACTTCATAAATTAATTGGCCATTTATATAGAATTTATTTATTTTTAAATTATTCACTCAATTATGGTCTCCTCTCCTAATACGCGCCATCACGCTTAAAAATACTAATAATGTTCTTAAACATTATCTTTGTATCAAAAGCAAGTGAAGCCTTATCAACATACTCTAACTCGACATCACAGCGTTCTGGATATGGAATGTTGCTCCGACCACTCGATTGCCACAATCCCATTGCACCTGGTTTTACTGATAAAAACTTATCAACCCGATCACCATATTCTTCAAGTTCTTTTTTTACAATAGGTCGGGGGCCAATAATGCTCATATCGCCACGCAAGATATTGATAAACTGTGGAATTTCATCAATTGATGTTTTTCGTAACCACCGACCTAAACGGGTAATCCGTGGGTCTTCTTCTGGCTCCAGTTTATAGTTATTGGCAACATATTTATCATACATTTCTGGATCATTTTCTAAAATCTTATCCGCATTCACAATCATTGACCGAAACTTATAAATCTTAAATGGTTTGCCATGCCAACCAATTCGTTCCTGCTTATAAAATAATGGACCTTTGTTATCACCAAACCGATTCATTATAAAAATAGTCAGAAAGACTGGACTAAAACCAATCATTGCTAATGACGACAGCGTAATATCAAAGAACCTTTTCCAGAAAAGGTATCCCTTTGATTGTTGTTTAATTTTTACCTTCTCATTCATGATTTTCAATCCTACTTTTTCTCTTTAATAATATAGATCGGTCGCTTCTTTGTTTGCATGTAAATACGACCAATATACCGACCAATTATTCCTAAACATAATAACTGAATGCCGCCTAAGAATAAAATAATACAAACCATCGATGCCCAGCCAAAGGCACTACTGGATGGTTCTACAATCTTCCTAATTAAAACAACAACCATTCCGATAACTGAAACAAAAGCCGTAAATCCGCCAATCCACGTAGCAATCGCTAATGGTGCTTCAGAAAAATCAGTAATTCCATCAATCGCATACTTAAACAGTTTCCAAGTCGACCAATCAGTCGTTCCAGCAACTCGCTCAACATTTTTATAAGGAAGGTACTTAGTCTTAAAACCAACCCAGTTAAAAATTCCTTTCGAAAAACGATTATACTCCGTCAATGACAATACTGCATTAACCATCTGCCGAGTCATCATCCGATAATCACGGGCCCCTGAGACAATCTTCGTATCAGAAATCTTGTTAATGACATTATAGAACTGATCTGAAAGGAAAGACTTAAACTTCGCCTCTCCTTTTCGATCAGTCCGCCGCATTCCCACACAGTCATACTCGCCAGTTGAAATATCCTGATACATCTCAGGCAAATATTCTGGCGGATCCTGTAAGTCGGCATCCATTACAACTACGTAATCCCCAGTGGCTGCCTGTAACCCAGCGTACAGTCCTGCTTCCTTTCCAAAATTACGGGAAAAAGAAACATAGTGAACCCGCTCTGGATCTTGTTTATGCAACTTTCGCATTTCAGCTAATGTGCCATCACTCGATCCATCATTGACAAACCAATATTCTGTTTCTACTGGCATCTGTTTAACCACTTTTTT
>DVJT01000120.1 GCA_018716565.1 Candidatus Avigastranaerophilus faecigallinarum
TTGAAATTACAGAAGAAACAGCTGAAATTATAAATAAAGCAAAATCAGAAGGGAAGAATATAGTTGCTGTTGGAACAACATCTGTAAGGACACTAGAAACAGTTATGAATAAATACGGTAGAATTATACCGGTCAAAGACAGCAGTGAATTATTTATATACCCAGGGTATAAATTCAAAATAGTTGACAAACTTATAACGAATTTCCATCTTCCAAAATCCACTTTGCTGATGTTAGTAAGTGCTTTTGCTACAAAAGAATTTATTTTTAAAGCATATTCAGAAGCTATAAAAAATGAATATAGATTTTACAGTTATGGCGATTGCATGTTTATAAGGTAGGTATTATGTTCTTTATATCAGTATTGTTAGTTATTCTTTCTTCCTTTATGATTTTAAATGTAATAACTAAGAATAATAAAGAACCATCGGGTCTTTTATATTTTTTATTAATTGCATTTTCTCAAATTATACTTTCTTTTGAAATACTTTCCTTATTTAAACTAATATCAAAAAACGGATTTTTTACTTGTAATATAGCATTTTTTATTATTTCTGCAATTTTATACATCAAAGAAGGTAAACCACTATATAAAAATGAAATAAAAGATGAAATTAAGAAAATATTATTTGCTGTGAAAAGAGATAAAATATTATGTTTCTTATCAATTTGTTTTGGATTATTTTTATTTTTTCAGCTAATTAGTGCTTTATTTTTCCCTGTAACATTTGGAGATGCATTAACATATTACCTTCCAAGATGTACGACTTGGATTCAAAACGGATGTATTAACCACTATATAACACCTGATAGCCGAGAGTTAATCATGCCAGTAAATATGGAATTTTTATACACTTGGCTATTATTATTCAGAAAGAACGAAATAGGAGCCGCTATATTTTCGTACATAGGTTACATTGGCACAATATATATAATATACAATTTCTTAAAAGAATTAGGTTTTTCAATAAGAAGAAGATTATGGAGCATATTTGTATTTTCTTCATTCGCCCTTGTTTTAATAGAAATATATACCCCTTGTGCTGACTTGTTTATAGGTGGATTAATACTTGGCTGCATTTATTTATTTTTAAAAGCTGTAAAAAATAATGATAATTTAGCATTATTTTTTGCATCATTATCATACGCTTTAGCTGTCGGAACAAAAACAACATCAATAATTGCAATTCCTTCAGTATTTATTATTCTTTTAATAATAACTTTAATTTACGAGAAAGAAAAAGCTGTAAAATATATTTTAAAATTTGGGCTACTATTTATAATCAATTTTATAATTTTTTCATCATACAACTACATACTAAACTTAATTCAATTCAATAATCCTGTTTCTTGCCGTGAACAACTTTTATTAAATCAATTTAGAGGCGGTTTCAAAGGTTGGCTATGTACATTAATAAAATATATTTTCGCTATTTTTGATATTTCAGGTATAAAAGATTTTATAAACTACAATGGTTTCATTTCTTATCTCCAATCTCTGACTTTAAGCTTTATTGGGGCTACAGATAAAAGCTTTACGTCAAACTATTTTAACAGATATTTTTACTTTAATTCGCAAATGTCACTTATGAATTCAGCTTTAGGTATTATGGGCTTATTAGCATTCTTGCCTTCACTTATAAAATCTATAAGAAAATATCTAAAAAACAAAAAATCAAAAAAAAATATAATAATGGCAAGTTTAACTCTTTCTCTGATTTTAAACTTGATTATTTTTGCAAGAGTAATGGTATTTACACAATACAATATGAGATATCTATTAACTTTCGTTGTAATTGCATCTCCACTTGTTGCATATTCCTATATAAAAAAGAACAATAATTTGTTTAAAATTCTTATGTGTTGGTTTATGTTCATATATTTAGTAGTTATTACTCACAAAATGCCATTATCTTACCTCATTTCATATGCAAAATATAAAGCTAATAATCCAACATTAAACTCATCTTTTTTACTTGCAAAATCTGATGAAATTGATATTTTCAAATATATTTCAGATAGAAATAAAAAAAATATCGGACTAATCACTTCACAAGAAAAGACCCCTAATTATTACATAGAAAAGTTAAAACTGTTTGACTACAATGTAGAAAAAATCTTACCTGAAAATATAGAAGATTATAATTTGTCAAAATTTGACTATATTATTACAAATACATATAAATCTTCATCAACAAATATTGTAAAATTCAAAGAAAGAATGCAATATCCTGAACTATTTATAAGTAGGTGTTTATATAATGACTACAGGCAGGCAACAATATATGACACCAGAACAGAACCTGCAATGGTAGAATGTGAAATTCCATTTGAATATATAAAATCAAAAGGATTCATTGAGATAACAGATGCAAGATTTAATAATTATATAATTTTACAAAATCTCATACATTAGTATGAAATTTTGTAAAAAACCCTAAAGTTTAAGTTATAATATACCGATAGAAAGGTTATTAGATTTTGAATAAAATCATAATCTAAAATATAATGGTAGTAGTTTACATTTCGGAATATAGTCTTTGAAACACGGATAAGGATTATAAATGTCAGAAGAGAAAAAAGAGAATAAAAATGTTTCAGTTTTTGCAAGAAGTGAAATTTCACTGGAATCTGACCCTTTGGAAGAAATCTTTGCATTAAATCTTGGCGATTTCATATCAGAACATTTAATTTCAGATGAGCTTGTTCAAAAAATCAGCAGAACTAATGTTGATAAACTTGAAAGTTTAAAGAATCAACTAAAAGAGCTTATTGCAATATATTCAATAGACAACACATTAAAAATTCTTGGTTTTAGCAGCAAAGAAGACTATATAATATACAATTCAATTGCAAAAACAATAAAACAAATGCTTGAAATAGATGCTTGCCATGTATTCTTATCTAAAGAGAATGCTATGGGGCTGAATACAACAAAAAATGACATTCTGCTCGTTGGTTCATCATTAAATTTCAATGATGATATATATGAAGCAGAAATCGGATATAAGTTTGATGACGAAAGTTATGTATCTTTTTCTTTCAATAATAAAAAAGAAGTTGAAGTACAAGACTGCAGCAAGGATGATGATTTCAAACCGATTTTATTACTAAATGAAGATAAAGTTAAATATTATCTTGCAGTTCCAATGTATAACAACATGGAAAAAGTAGGGGTAATAGTTGTAGAAAACTATACAGAGAAAAAACTTTCGGATGAATTTATAGAATTATTGACTGTAACAGCAAGATTATTTGCGACTTCAATGAGCTTGGAAAAATTAACGGAAGAAACAAATAAGCTTATAAACTTAGAAGATGTTACAGTATCACAACTGCAAAACAACCGTGCAGAATTAACTGCTTTAATTGGTGATTTAAGTAGTGAACAGCAATGGTTCGTAGAAGATTTAGCTAAAGCTGTTGATGCAAAAAGTAATTTTAAGAACAACTACTCTCACGATGTAGCAGATTTAGCAAGAGAAATATCAACGGCATTAGGATTAAATGAAAAGACAAAAGATTTAATTTATTATGCTGCATTATTAAGAAATATAGGGAAAATAACACTTCCTGAAGAGTTATTCAATAAAAAAGAAAAATTATCAAAAGAAGATTGGGAGAAACTTCAAAACCATCCAAATGTTGGCGTAAGTATTTTAATGAGTATTAATTTCTTATCTGAAGTTGTTCCATATATTACCTACCATAAAGAACGTTGGGATGGAGCTGGAGAACCTGAAGGATTAAAAGGAATGAGCATCCCTCTCGGTTCAAGAATAATAGCAATTGCAGATGCGTACAGTGCTATGACTTCTGATAGAACGTACAGAGACGCTCTATCAAAAGAAAAAGCACTTGAAATTATGGAATCCGAATCAGGAACCAAATGGGATCCAGATTTGGTAAAAGTTCTTATTGATTTAAAGAAATAAAAAATTAACTTTCTTTATCTGAAACCCATAGTCCATGAAGATTACATAATTCACGGGCTGTGAACTCATCATATGAACAATTAGGTTTCAAATCCAATTTTGGTTCATCTCCCGGATTCAAATATTTTCTTTTTAGATATTTTTTATCCGGAGAAATAACTTCAATAAAAACAATATAATGATCTTTTTCCATTGGATGAGGTATAGAACCGACTCTTATTGTTTTTGAACTTCCTTCAATAGTAACAACAGGAACATGTTTTTCTTTGGAAGAATCATCACTTGTTTGCTCTTTTAATTCTTCCATCGGCAAGGAACAACATACTAATTGACCAGCCCCGGGATGGATTACCTCTATAATATTTCCGCAAATATTACATTTATACAAACACATTTTTTCTGTCATAAAAACCTCCTTTGAACAAAAGAATTATATTTTCAAAGGAGGTTAAAAAAATCAGCTTAGTTTATTAACCTATCGATTATAAATTATATTTATAATTTCATCTTCGAACTTTTTAACAGTAGATTGTTCTTGAATGAAATTTTGAGTAAGTATAACAATCGAATAAGTATGACCATCCTGAGATTTCACATAACCGGCTATAGCACTAACATTTGATAAAGAACCTGTTTTTAACCAAACTTCGCCACGTAAAGGATATAATCTGTTATTTAAAGTACCATCACCTGATTGTGCCATATTATCTCTGAATTTTTCAAAATCTTTCTGCTGATATATTTTATTCAAAGCTTGAGTCATCCAATCGGCATACAATAGATTCTTTCTTGATACACCACAACCATCTTTAATTAAAATATTATCAGTTTCTAAACCAAGTTTGTTATAAAATTCTTTAAAGACTTCTTCTCCAAGAAAATCTGTACCTGTAGCACTATATTTTTTTGCAGATGCCAATTTGAATATAGATTCAACCATCAAATTATTACTATTATGAAGAATAGATGAAATAGTTCTGCTTATTGGATTTGTAATTTCAGTTATTAAAACAGCATCAGATGGAACAATCTTTGAAGAATATAAAGTATTTGAAATATTAATCTTATTAGATTCCAATGCTTTTTCAACATTATGAATAAAATATCTTCGCATACTGCTTATTGGTATATTAATTGGTTTAGCAGCCTTAAGATTTCCATATATTTCAACAACTTCAGGATTCATCCAGTTATAGCGATTAACTTCTAAATAATCACTTTTAGCACCGGTTTTAACCACACTTATAACAGACATTGGATAAGTCGATTTTAAAGTAGTCTGAGCAAAACCATCAGGATTATTTGTCATTGCAACTCTGACAATATTCCCATCTAAATTATAACTACTAACTTTCGGAGTATAAGGATTAGTATCATCATCCCACATCCATCCAGGAGCAAATTCTTTTTTATCTATAATACTGTCATCAAAATACAAATTTTTAAATGATGTATTCCCTTCTGCTTTTAATTTTTGAAAAGCCTGCTGAAGCTGTGATGAAGTCAATAAAGGGTCTGCTCCAAGTTTTATATACAAATCACCTTGTTTGTCCTTATAAAACTGAGTTTTAAATAAATAATCATAACCAAGCGTATTTAACGAAGAATAAGTTGTAAAAAGTTTCAAAGTTGATGCAGGATGCAATAATTTGTTTTGATTTTGTTCATAAATAACATTACCTGATTCCACATCACGAATTGATATTGCAAGTGTTGCTGTATCATTTAGATTTGAACTTTTTATATGTTTTTCTAATTTACTTACAGAAAATGCAAAACTACTGTTTATACTAAACATAAAAATCATTGTCAAAATTAATATTTTAAATAAATTCTTCATTATTTCTCCATTAACTTGTATTCTGTTTTTGTATCTTGTAATATTGGCATTTGTTTTCTATATTGATGCATTTCTTGCGTATCAATTTTGGCTAACAATACTTTTTCCTCTCGATCAAGTTTAGCAATAACTCTGCCTTTATAATCACAAACTTGGGAGTTACCGGAAAAATCAAATGATTCATTTATTTTACCTGTTAAACAACAAGAAATAAAGAAACATTGATTTTCTATAGCTCTGGCTTTTGATAACGTAATATATTCATCAGTATAAGCTTTAGGCCAAGCAGCCATATTTACTATTATATCTGCACCATTAAAGGCATATTTCCTAAACATTTCAGGGAATCTTACATCATAACATATAGATATACCTATTTTTCCAATATCTGTATTTACCAAAAGAGAATAATCACCTTGTTCTAAGAAAGACCCCTCAGACTGACCTCTATGTGAAAACAAATGATATTTATCATAAGTTGCAATTAAATTACCATTTCTATCAAAAATCAAACAAGTATTTCTATCTTTTTCATGCTCTTTTTTCAAGACAGCACTACCACCAATTATATTGGACTTATATTTTATAGATATTTCTTTTAAAAATTTATATGTTTTAGATTCAAATAAATATTCTGAACTTTCATTAAAAGCAAAACAATCCCATCCAATAGTCCACAGTTCAGGTAAAACAATCAAATCACAAGATTCCACGCCACTATTTTCAAGAAGTTGCTGAACTTTTAGAATATTTTTATCTATATCCCCCGCAATTGATTCCAACTGCACAATAAGAGCTTTGATTTTCATATCCAAATTGTATTACAAAATGGCAATGTTATCAAACTCAAAATATTT
>DVJT01000121.1 GCA_018716565.1 Candidatus Avigastranaerophilus faecigallinarum
CCTTATCAAAATGATTAACTCTTTTTATATCAGTATATGTTTCAGGTGTACCTGAATCAACAGAACAAACAAGAGTAACTTTTCCTTCTCTTAATCCTCTTTCAATTGCAGGAGAATATTTAACACAAGAAGAATGGACTCTAATATTATCGCATCCTGCATCCATCAACATATTCATCATAGGTTCAAATTCAGGTAATAATGCCGGTTCTCCACCACCAAAACCAATTTCTCCACCACCTCTGACTTTTCCCATATCAACAAGTTTTTTAATTACGGGATACATATTATAGTTCACTCTTTTATTAAAAAAGTCAGATTGTTCATTAGTAAAGCAGTATTTACATTTACAATTACATTGAGTCCAATGATTAAAAACCATATAACTAATATAATCTTCATCATCCCATTCACGTTCTTTTAAGAAAAAACATCCTTTACATCGTTCAAGAATAATACCTTTTTTGTTTAGTTCTCTCATTTTTCTTTTTTCTTTAAAGAACTTATTCCAATCAATCATTTGACCTTTATAATTATCTATAAGAATCTGTCTGCCACCGCCTTCATGACAGTTAAAACAGCACATTTTTATATCTTCGTAGTCAACATTAAATCCATGTTGAATGTACTCGCAACTTATATATTTTTTATTTTTTTCTTCTCTACTAAATAAAGATTTTATTCTTTCAAACATTGTTTTTACCTATTAATATAATAGTATATAAAAAATGCAAGACAAAATATAGTCTATTAAAACTATAATAAAATTTTAGTCTTTTAACCAATTATTAAAAAATTCCAAACCGGCTTTAGCACTCTTTTCCGGATGGAACTGTACTGCAGTAATATTTTCTTTTTGTACTGCAGCACAAAACTTACCGTTATAATCTGTATAAGCACTTATTATATTTTCATTTTTCGGTACAACATAATAAGAATTAACATAGTAGAAATAGCCCTCAGGAATATATATATTGTTCTGAGTAGGTATTACTTTATTCCAACCTATTTGAGGAATTTTTCCTTTTGTAAATTTCTTTACTTCACCTTGGAAAATACCAAGTCCAGCAACATTAGGAGCTTCTTCACTACTTTCAAAAAGAATTTGAAGACCGATACAAATGCCTAAGAAAGGAATACCTTTTTCACAACATTCTTTTATAACGGGAACTAATCCTTTTCTTTCCAAGTTACTCATTGCTTGAGCAAAATGCCCTTGTCCTGGGAAAATAATCTTTTTCGCGGACAAAATTTCATTTTTATCAGAAGTTATAACAAATGGGACATTAAGAAATGTCAGCATATTTGCGACACTTCTTAAATTTCCCGCTTCATAATCTACAATTACTACTTTATTCAAAATAAAAACCGTCTTCTTTTAATCTTTTGATAACTTCGTGCATTTGTTCTTCAGATGCAACGATTGACATTCTTACCCAGCCTTCACCGTTTTCGCCAAAACCACTACCTGGAACTAATACAATACCTGATTTTTGCAATACAGCATCAGTAAATTCTTTTGAAGTTTTATATTTTGGCGGTATTGGCAACCACAAATAGAATGTAGCTTTTGGTGGATTAATCTTATCCATAGGCCAGCCAAGTTCTTTAAACCCATCTACTACAACTTTTTGTTTTCTTTCAAATCTTTTATTAGCTTCTAAGATGTACTCATCGCCTTCTTTTGAATTCAAAATCGCAGCCGCAGCTTTTTGAATAGGTTTATAAATACCTGTATCTATAGTTGATTTTAATTTTGCCAATATTCCAACGGCATCTTTATTACCGCAAACCCAACCTATTCTCCAACCTGTCATTGAATATGGTTTTGAAAAACTGTAAAACTCTACTGCAACATCTTTAGCGCCTTCAACTTCAAATACACTCGGAGCCTTTGGCTGACCTTCAAATACCATATCAATATATGCAGCATCAGACATTAGTAAAATTTTATGTTTCTTACAAAATTCAACAGTATGTTTCATATAATCAATATTAGCAACAGCCCCTAAAGGGTTATTAGGATAATTAATAATAAGAGCCTTTACTCTTTTCATTGAATATCCGTCTTTTTCAAGATTTGCTGCTACTTCATCTAAATTTGGCATAAAATTATTTTCAGGTTTTAGCGGAACACCATAAGCCAAACCACCTGATACTTTAACCATTTCTTTATATGATGCATACCCAGGATCCGGTATTAAAATTATATCTTGTTTAGAAACATCAGTAGTCGGATTAACCAATGCTCTAATCATATTTGCAATACCTTCTTTTGAACCAATCAAAGAGCATATTTCAGTTTTCGTATCTAAATCAATACCAAAACGAATTTTCATTCTTGTTGCAACTGCTTCAACGAAATATGATTCACCCTTTGGCACTGTATAAGTATGAAGTCCGTCTTCATTTACAGCTTCAATTAATTTCTTCGTAACAAACTCAGGCGGTGCTTCAACAGGAGCTCCCATTGATAATGAAATAGGTTTTCTTCCCTTTGCTGTTAATTCCGGAGTCAAACGCTGAGTTTCTTGTTTAATTTGAAACATAATGTATGTTTCCAAAGATCGAACATAATCGTTAAATAATTCTTTCATTTTATGTCTCCAACTAGCTTTACACCTTACTTTTTGATTGCCAAGCCCAAGCATTATGGTTATGAATACTTTCTTGAGCTTCAACTTCTACTTCGTAGAAAGTAACTTTTTCATCTTTTTCCAAAAAACAAATAACATCACGCAAAACATCCTCAACAAACTTAGGGTTTTCATATGCTGATTCTGTAACATATTTTTCATCACATCTTTTTAATATTGAATAGACTTGGCAAGAACCGCAACTCTCAATTTTTTCAACCAAATCTTCAATCCAAATCATATCCTTTTCATCGTAACTTACTTTTACTTTGACCATTGTTCTTTGATTATGAGCTGAATATTTTGAAATTTCCTTAGAACAAGGACACAATGTAGTAACAGGAACTTTTACGCCTAGTATAAACTTGTAATTATCACCCGTTAAATCACCTTGAAAAGAACAGTCATAACCTACAGGGAACTCCATTTCACTAACAGGCGCTTTTTTATTTATAAAATATTTAAATTCAAATTTAACATGGGCAGATTCTGATTCCAATCTCTTTTTTACATCTTGTAAAAGTCCTTTTATATCTACGCCAAGAGTTCTTTTACTTGAATATTCACTTAATATTTCAATAAAACGAGACATATGTGTTCCTCTATAATCATGAGGCAAGGTAACACTTAATCTTGCTTTAGCAGATACAACCTGACTATCAGAATTTTTTCTATCTATTAATAAAGGTACCTCAACACCATTAACTCCGACTTTCTGAATGTCGATACCTCTTTGATCTTTTTGATTTTGTATATCTTTTAACTGACTATTCATTATCTTCTTTTTCCAACGACTCCATATCATTACTTTCCATCGCTAAAAGTAATTTCAAAGCAGCTATTCTTTGTGTCTGAGGAGGTGCAACCCTCAATAGTTCTATAGCTTTCAACATCACAGGATCGCTATCATACCAACGATTCCCTTTTCCGGAAAATTGCTGCGTAATTTCGTAAATTCTTTCAATTACATCTTGTGCAACTTGCTCTTGAAGAGAAATAATAAAATCTGCCGCAGTTGATTTTTTATCATCCGTCTGCAATTTTAAAAGTTCTAATGCTTCCTTTAATATAGGATCGCTATCATACCAACGTCTAAAACCTTCAGGCATTTCTTCTCCTTATTTCTCTTGTAACAACTTTATTATAATATCTTTTGTATCTTCGAAAACAGTTTCTATTGAATTATTTGCATTTATTAACTTTATACGATTTGGTTCTTCTTTTTGAAGTTCAAGATATCCGTTTCTAACTTTTCTATGGAACTCCATTCCTGCTGATTCCATTCTGTCTTTTTCACTGCCAACTCGTTGCTGGGCAGTCTCTGTCGAAACATCATATAATAATGTTAAATCCGGCTTTAATCCATTTACCGCTATTTTATTTAGTTCTTTCAATAAAGATATATCTTGACCTCTACCATATCCTTGATAAGCAATTGTAGAATCCGTATGTCTGTCACACAATACTATTTTACCTTGTTCAAGTGCAGGTTTTATATACGCTTCAACATGCTGTGCTCTATCAGCTAAAAACAAGAACATTTCACATCTGTCAGCAACTACGCCTTTATGATGTAGTAATATATCTCTTATTTTCTGACCGATATCTAATGCTCCGGGTTCTCTTGTTACAATAACACTATATCCTTTTTCTTCCAAAAAAGTTTTAACATTATTTAACTGAGTCGTTTTTCCGGAACCATCAGCACCTTCAAAAGTAATAAATAGACCTTTTTTCATATTACAGAATATCCCAGCCTGTATACTTTCTTAATACTTTTGGTATTGTGACTGTTCCATCTTCATTTTGGAAATTTTCCAAAATTGCAGCAAATGTTCTTCCTACAGCAAGACCCGAACCATTCAATGTATGAACAAACACAGGCTTACCTGTTTCTTTACTTCTATATCTTATATTTGCCCTTCTGGCTTGGAAGTCGCCAAAATTAGAACAACTTGAAATTTCTTTATAATTGTTATAAGAAGGTAACCAAACTTCTAAGTCAAAACATTTTCTTGCAGAAAAACCAATATCTCCAGTTGAAAGAGCAACTCTTCTATATGGAAGTTCTAACAATTCAAGTACTCTTTCTGCATTTCTTGTCAATTTTTCATGTTCTTCTATACTTGTTTCAGGAGTACATAGTTTTACCAACTCAACTTTATTAAATTGGTGCTGTCTTATTAATCCTCTTGTATCTTTACCTGCGCTGCCAGCTTCTCTTCTGAAACAAGGTGTGTATGCTGTCATATACTTTGGTAAATCATCTTCATTTAAAATTTCACCTGAATATATATTTGTTACAGGTACTTCTGCAGTTGGAATCAAGTATAAATCTTCTTCTTCACACTTATACATATCCTGTGCAAATTTTGGAAGCTGACCGGTTCCTGTCATAGCAGCAGCATTTACCATTACTGGCGGCAATATTTCTTCATAACCATGCTCTTGTGTATGAGTATCTAGGAAGAAATTAATTATAGCACGTTCTAATTGAGCGCCTTTTCCTCTGTATAGAGAGAATCTGGATTGAGAGAGTTTAACGCCTCGTTCAAAATCTACTATATTTTTCTCAACACATATATCCCAATGTGCTTTTTGTTCAAAGTTTACTTTACGAGGTTCACCATACCTTTTTACTTCAACATTATCATCTTCTGATAAGCCTATAGGAGTCGTCTCATCAGGAATATTAGGTGTTGATAGAAGAAGATTTTTTTGTTCCAAATCAAGTTGTTGTTCTTTTTCTTCAAGTGCTTTTATTTCATCTGCCATTTCTTTTACTTTAGCTTGAATTTCATCAGTATTTTGACCTTGTTTTTTTAATATACCAATTTCTTGAGACATAGATTTTCTTTTGGCTCTAAGTTCATCTGCTTGAGTTTGTACTTTTCTTCTTTGCACATCAATATCCAAAATAGCGTCAATAGATAGATTTGGATTTCTTCTTTTCAATAATTCATTAACTTTTTCAGGATTTTCCCTAATAATTCTAATATCTAACATAATCACACCTCGTATTTATCACTTAGTATTTTATTAGAAACAAATTTAAAATAAAAGCTATTTTTTTGTTATAATTAAATTAAGGAAAAAGTTATGACAGAAAAGAAGTATAAAAAGAGAATACTATTCATTGGAATGCCTGATATGGCATTAGTTTGCTTAAGTAAATTGGCTGCAAAGGGAATAAACATTGTAGGTGTTGTACCTCCGGCTAAAGATGATCCTACAAACAAAATAATGATTGACACAGCGCAAAATCTTGGATTTGATATTATCGATTACAATATAAGTTTAAGCGATAAGGGATTTTTACAAAGAATAAAAAATCTTAATGCAGATTTAGGCGTTGTTGCTTCTTTTAATAAAAGATTACCTAAAGAACTTCTTCAACTCACTAAAGACGGATTTATAAATCTTCACCCATCAAAATTGCCGGATTACCGAGGAGCAAATCCATATTCTCACGTCATAATAAACGGAGAGGAAGAATCTGCTATTACACTTCATTTTATGGATGAAAACTTTGATACGGGAGATATAATTTCACAATATAGATTTAATTTGGATTTAAATGAAACAATGGGTACATTGTTTTACAGAACTAACCAGATGTGTGCTTCAATGTTATATGAAGCATTAGATTATTATGAAACTCATGATTTTCCAAGAAAACCACAGCCAAAAGATGGAGAATACAAAAAAGCAGAAGCACTATCATTTGAAAAGAAAAATATTTTTATAGACTGGAATAAATCAGCAGAAGAAATTGAAAGATTTATTAGAGGGTTAAATCCATATATAGGTGCTATAACCTGTTACAATGGAACTATTTTAAGGATAAACTCAGCATATGTTATAGAAAAAAACCACAATTTCACTCCTGGAACTATATGCGATACTAAAAATTCATTAAAAGTTGCTTGCGGTGAGGACATTTTGGAAATAGATTCAATTCAATATGGAGCATTTTTCATTTCTTCAGGAAGAGATTTTGTTGAACGTTTAAATCCAAAAAAAGGAGAAATTTTATACAGTGAATAAACTTCATTTTCTAACAGCCGGTTTACCTTTAGCCGCTGAAGGTAAAGGCTACAAAAAGGGACTTGATTTAATTAATCAAATGGATTTAGATGGACTTGAGGTTGAATTCGTTCACGGTGTAAAAATGAATGAAGCAAATCAAGCACTTGTAAAACAATTCAGCCAACTTCAAGATAAAAAAATCACTTGCCACGGTCCATATTATATAAACCTTAATTCTCAAGAAGAAGAAAAGATTGAGGCAAGTATTAATAGAATAATTGAAACGGCCAGAATGGGTGAGAAAATAGGCGCCTACAGTATAACTTTTCACGCTGCATTTTATATGAAACAATCTATAGATGAAATTTATAAAACAGTATATAAATCTATGGAAAAAATCTGTTCAATATTAGAAGAAGAAAACAATAATATTTGGATACGTCCTGAAACTACGGGAAAAGGTACTCAGTGGGGAACTTTAGAAGAGATTGTAAAACTTTCAAAAGAGTTTAGAAATGTATTACCTTGCGTAGATTTTGCACATATTCACGCAAGAAATAACGGAATATATAATACCTATGATGAATTTTCCAAAATGTTTGAATATATGGGAAAAGAATTAGGAGACGATATTTTTAATAATTTCCACGCACATTTGGCTGGTATAGAATATGGAGCAAAAGGTGAGAAAAATCATCTTATTTTAGAAGAAAGCGACATGAATTATAAAGATCTTTTAAAAGTATTTAAAGAATATAATGTAAAAGGTGTTTTAGTATGTGAAAGTCCTAACATTGAAACAGATACAAAACTTTTAAAAGATTACTATTTAAGTTTGTAAAAAAGAATAGAGCAGATTCACTGCTCTATTCTTTTTTTATGTATATTATTTTTTTGACACTACATATATCAAATGATAACCAAATTGTGTCTTAACTGGATCTGAGACAACTCCATCAGGAAGGTTAAATGCTGCATCTTCGAAAGGTTTAACCATATCACCTTTACCAAACCAGCCTAATTTTCCTCCATCAGCACCTGATGGGCATTTAGAATATTTTCTTGCAGCACTTGTAAAATTATTAAAAATTTCAGTTCTGGTTTGCCCTTTCATAATTTCATTTTTTAGGTCAATTGCCTCTTGTTCCGTAGGAACTAAGATATGATATGCTTGAACTTGCTTATATTCTGCTGCTTCAACTCTAGATGAAACAGAATTTAAAGAACATAAATCAGTACCAAAAAGACAAATTAATGCCGAAACAAATAAAATTAATGATAAAAATTTTTTCATAAAAGCCCTTTCTATATTGTATAGAAAATTATAATAAAATATTTTACTTATTTAAATTAATAAACTGGTTCTCTCTTGTAATAGCAACAACACCGGAACGAACTAATTCTTTTACACCCAAAGGTTTTAAAAGTGCCAATATAGTTGCAACCTGCCTTGAATCTCCACAAAATTCCAACGTATAAGTTTCCGTTGATACATCAATAATTTTTGCATCAAAAATTTCTGCAATTCTCAAAATTTCACTTCTTGCATTATCTTTTGCAGTAACCTTGCAGAATATCAATTCTTTTTCTATGCATTTTTCTGCAGACTTTGGAAGTTCTACAACTTTAATTGTATTAATCAACCTATTCAACTGTTTACAGATTTGTTCAATAACAAATTCATCACCAACAGTAACTATCGTTATTCTCGAAAAAGATGGATCAATAGTAGCAGCCACAGATAAACTTTCTATATTATATCCTCTTGTCGAGAACAAATCACAAACACAAGATAAAATTCCCGGTTCATTTTTTACTAAAACAGATATAGTATGTCGCATAATTATTCTCCCAATCCTGTTTCATTTGATAAAAGAACTTCATCTAAAGGTTTACCTGCTAGAACCCAAGGATAAACCATTTCAAAAGGTTCAACAACAAAATCGATAATCACCGGTCCGTTGTATGCTATTGCTTTATCAAGTGCAGAATTAATTTCTTCTTCTTTTGTAACTCTTATACCCAAAATTCCGTATGCTTCTGCTAATTTTACATAATCAGGAGAAGTTATCGGCGTTTGAGAATAATGCTTATTAAACATTTTTTCTTGCCATTGTCTTACCATTCCAAGATAACCATTATTAATAACAGCAATCTTTACCGGTATTTTGTAATCAACGCAAGTCATAAGCTCTTGTATATTCATTTGAATACTACCATCACCGGCAATATTGAATACTAATTTATCAGGAGCTGCAATCTGCGCACCAATAGCAGCAGGAAAACCAAATCCCATAGTTCCTAATCCACCTGACGTTACTAATTGACGCGGTTTTGAGAATTTATACAACTGCGCAGTCCACATCTGATGCTGACCTACTTCTGTTGCTATTATTGCATCTTTATCTTTTGTTTTATTATATATTGCCTCTATTACATCTTGCGGACTCATAATACCGTCTTTTACAGCCTTCATTGCCTTATTATGTTTCCACTCATTTACTTGTGAAATCCAAGCTCTTCTTTCATCCATATCATATGAATATTTGCCAGTGTTATATTCATTTAACATAAGATTTAAAACTTTTTTAGCATCACCAACAATTGGTGTATCAACAGGAACATTTTTACTTATTGAACAAGGATCAATATCAACATGTATAACTTTTGCATCTTTACAGAAACGTTTTAGACATCCTGTAATTCTGTCATTAAATCTTGTTCCAACTGCAAAAAGTACATCACAATTACTTACAGCGTGATTAGCCCAAAATGTACCATGCATTCCAAGCATTCCAAGTGAAAGTTCCTCTCCTTGAGGGAAAGTACCAATTCCCATAAGAGTCGTTGCAACGGGGATATTTAACTTTCGTGCAAGTTCTCTTATTTCTTGCCAAGCATCAGAGTGAATAACACCACCACCTGATATTATTACAGGACGCTTTGCGTCACATAAAGCCTTTAATGCACGGCGGCATTGAATTGGATGACCTTCATATGTGGGATTATAACCAGGTAAATCTATTTTATCTGGATATTTAAATTCTCTAACTGATGTCAAAACATCTTTAGGTAATGAAACTACAACAGGACCTGGTTTGCCAGTTCGTGCGATATGAAAAGATTCTTTTATTACTCGAGGTAAATCACTTACATTTTTTACAAGATAATTATGTTTACAACAAGTACGCGTAATACCAACGATATCAGATTCTTGAAATGCGTCATTTCCAATTAATCGAGAATCTACCTGACCTGTAAATACAACCAAAGGATAACTGTCATAATATGCATTTGCTATACCTGTTATTGCATTACAAGCACCGGGACCGGAGGTAACTAAAACGACACCGGGTTTTCCGGTAATTCTTGCATAACCTTCTGCTGCATGCACTGCAGCTTGTTCATGCCTTACAAGATAATGTTTAATAAAATCGCATTTATAAAGTTCATCATATATATGAAGAATTGAACCGCCGGGATATCCGAATATTTTATCTACACCTTCTTTTCGAAGACATTCTAAAAAAATTCTGGCACCCGTCATTTTTTCTGTCTTATTAATTTGCTCGGCTGTCATTTTACTCTCCATTTTGTCTTTTTCATAAACCAAAATATTTCTTATTTAAGAATATAGTATACTAAATTTTAACTTAGTAAATATCTAAGTGCAAATTTTTTAGCTTTTTTGATAAATTTATTAAATTTTTTGAAAAATAACTAAATATTGACTATGATTTTTTAAGTTTTACACTAGAAATAAGCCATTAGAGTAATAAAAAATAAGAAATGAGGTAATTATGGCAAAAATTTATTACGCAGCAGACTGTAATTTAAGTTTATTAAAAGGAAAAACAGTTGCTATTATTGGTTATGGAAGCCAAGGACATGCCCACGCTTTAAATTTACACGAAAGCGGAATTAACGTTGTAGTAGGCTTATACAATGGTTCAAAATCTTGGGCAAAAGCAGAAGCAGCAGGTTTAAAAGTTACAACCGTTGAAGAAGCAGCAAAGATTGCTGACATGATTATGATTTTATTACCTGATGAAAAACAAGCTGATATTTACAAAAAGCAAATAGCTCCACATTTAACAGCAGGAAAGACATTAGCATTTGCTCACGGTTTTAATATTCACTTTGCACAAATTGTTCCGCCTAGTGATGTAGATGTTGTTATGATTGCGCCAAAAGGACCAGGACACACTGTAAGAAGCGAATATGTTGAAGGAAAAGGTGTACCTTGCTTAGTTGCAGTTCACCAAAATGCAACAGGAAAAGCAATGGAAACAGCTTTAGCATATGCTGCAGGTATTGGCGGAGCCAGAGCAGGTGTTCTTGAAACAACTTTCAGACAAGAAACTGAAACTGATTTATTTGGCGAACAAGCTGTTCTTTGCGGCGGGGTTACAGCTTTAATGCAAGCAGGTTTTGAAACACTTGTTGAAGCTGGTTATGACCCACAAAATGCTTATTTTGAATGTATCCACGAAATGAAATTAATCGTTGACTTAATTTATCAAGGCGGATTCTCAAAAATGAGATATTCTATTTCAGACACTGCTGAATATGGTGACTATGAAATAGGTAAACGTATTATTACAGAAGAAACAAAAAAAGAAATGAAAAAAGTTCTTGCTGAAATTCAAGATGGTACTTTTGCCGGTAAATGGATTACTGAAAATAAAGCTGCCGGAAGAGCTCACTTCTTAGCTACAAGAAAAGTTAAAGCTGAACACCAATTAGAAAAAGTTGGTAAAGAGCTTAGAAAAATGTATTCTTGGAATGAAGAAAAATAAGTTCTTTAAATAAACCAAAAAAGAGATGTTAATAATTTAACATCTCTTTTTTATTTTATATTCACTTTCTATATAAGTCCAAGTTCATGATGTTTGTTATATATTTCTTGAGCCATTACATCAATTTTAGCAAAATCTTCAGCTTTAGCACGACCTTTTACAAGAATTGGCTCAATAACATCAAGTTTTAAAGGTGCTAACATATCAGCCATTTTGCCAAATAAATTACCGCCCCAACCATATGAACCAATAAATGATGCTATTTTTGCCTTTGGTTTCAGAACACTTGCTAAATATACAGTATTAAATGCAGCCGGATGTGGTCCTGCTAATACCATTGACGTTCCAAGTACAATTGTGGTTCCGTCAACTAAAGCTATAGCCAAATCCCCCAAATTACCGTCTACCATGTCATATTTTATAGACGGAATTCCTTTTTCTGCAAGTTTATTTGCAAGATAATCAATCATCTCTGTCGTTGAATGATACATTGATACATATGGTAAAAGAACTAAATTTTTACCTTTCTCACCAGCCCAATCTTCGTACAAATCCAATATATAATTAGGATTTTTATGAATTGGACCATGGCTTGGCATTACCATATCTACGTTCATATTTCTAATTTGCTGAATATATTTTCTGCAAACTGTAGCAAACGGCATCATTATTTCTGCATAATATTTTTTTGCACTTCTTTCCAGTTCTTTAGAAGGAACTGCAAATACATCTTCAAAAACATAATGTGCACCAAGAAAATCACAAGTACAAATAATATTATCTTCTTTTAAATATGTAAACATTGTATCAGGCCAATGTACACCCGGTGCAATTTTAAACTGAAGAGTTTTATCGCCTAACGATAATTCTTCATCATTTTTTACTATTTTTATCTTGTCAGAAGGAATTAATAACATTTCCTTCAAATTTCCTGCACATACAGCATTTGTAACAACTACGGCTTGCGGAAATTTTTCTAACATTGCAGGAATACTTCCTGAATGATCCTGTTCACCATGGTTTGCTATAATATAATCTACTTTTTTTATCCCGTTTTCGTCAAAAGATTTCAAATATTCTTGAGTAAATTTAGGATACATTGTATCAATAACAGCAGTCTTTTCACTACCTATAACGATATATGAATTATAACTGGTACCGTGATCTAATGGAATTAACTCATCAAAAATCAACCTATCACAATCATTCATACCCGCATATAGGATATTATCCTTTATCTTTTTGTAAATCATAGTCTAACCTGCCTCTCCCAACTTTAAACAAGAATTTTTTTATTATTGTTGTTTTTCAAACAAATCTTTACCAACACCACATAAAGGGCAAACATAATCTTCCGGTAAATCTTCAAATGCAACATTACCGTTTTCTGCCGGTTCATAAACATAATGACATACTGTACAAATGTAATTATCCATTTTTATCTCCTTTACTTCTCTTACATAATATCATATAAAATCTAAATTAAATCAGACAATATACTAATTTTCTTCAGTTTGACAATCCTTACATATTCCATGAAATACTACATCATAGGAATCTATTATAAAGCCTGTCTCTTTTTGAGTATTTTCTATAATTTCAGGTGCAACTTTTGCATCTATATCAAAAACCTTATTACACTTCTTGCATAAAAAATGATAATGAGTATGGGTATTATGATCAAAATGTTCAGCTTCTTCTAAGCCGCTAATCTTTTTTATACTGCCCGAATTGGCCATTCTTCTAAGGTTTCTATATACAGTAGCTATTCCTATATTAGAATCTGGCTGTTCCCCTTTTATTATATTATATAAGCGTTCAGCTGTTGGATGAATAGCATGTCTTCTTAAAGTATCAAAAATAATTTCTCTTTGTCTTGAATAATTCATACAAACTGATATCCATTATCATTTTAACTATATATATTATGTACTATTTTAATATTTTTTTCACATTTTATTTTTTGAATATTAAAAAAATTTACAATATTAAAAAAATTATGTTTTATTTACGTATTTTTTCAAGAAGCCAATATATATTTTCTCCAAGATTTTCCATATTTTGCATTGCTTCATCATCTGATAAAACATCGCCTTTATCTCTTCCAAAACCCAAATTCCAATATGTAGAACCGGGGATAATCATCTCAGACATTAAAAACATATGATGAATAGAAGCTTGTATTGCCGAGCCACCAGCTCTTCTTTGTGCAACGACTACTGCACCGATTTTGTGTTTTAATAACTTTCCGTTACCTAAAGCTACAACGCCCATTCTATCAATGAATGCTTTCATTTCAGGTGTCATTGCAGAAAAATAAGAAGGTGTACCAAGAACTATAGCATCAGCAGTATATACATCTTCTAAAAGATCATTTAAAATATCATCATTAAATGCACATTTCCTGTTTTGAATCTTTTTACAAGCCCAACAGCCCCTGCATCCGTGAATATTTGTTCCACCTATTTGAATTAATTTTGTTTCTATATTATGTTTCTCAAGTTGTTCCAGCACTTTTTTCAACATAATTTCTGTATTTCCACCTTTGCGCGGACTTCCGTTAATTGCAACTACTTTCATATAGCAACCCTCTTTTTCTAATCTTTAATAATTTTAAATACAGCTTTTATTAATTGTCAATCTAAGCAACAGAATATATACACTCTACTATTTTGTTTTTCTTGCCTACTTATTAGACTGACAAAAAAGGGTTGAGTAAAATGAAAAAAGTATTTGTAATTATATTTTTAATATTAGGACTTCCTTCTTTTGCAAAAACAATTACAGGTGAAGTAAAAAAAGAACTAAGAAAAGATGTAAATCAAGTTTACGATTCAAATAGTAATACACCTATTGAAGGCGTAGTTGTAAAAATTCCGTCAAAAAACTATATAACAACAACAAAAGAAGACGGAACATTTAAACTTGAAACTAAAATAAATTCACCAACAATAATGTCCTTAGAGAAATCAGGATATAAACCTTTTTCAATGACAATAAATTCTCAACCTAAAACACCTATCAGCATAGGAATAGAAAAAACAACACCTAAAGACATAATCGTAGAAACAAATATGATTCATATCGGTGATGATTCTTTTTCTGAAAGAAGCGCAAACGCATATGATTTTAGCGCAAACTCAAACGGTTCTTTTTACACAAAAGATTTTAAAGTAAAAACATTAAAACCTAACGAACAATTAAAACTTATTATAGGATCTATAATTGGAATAGATACAATTGAAGCTCAAAGAATAGGTCAATCAAGAGTATTAACAGCATATTCAAGCCCTCCGGAATTATATTTCAACGGAAATAAAATAGCAGAAATAAAAATAAACGGAGATAATCAAAAAATTAATATTCCAAAAGGTTTAATAAAAGAGAATCAAAATAATAATGTGACAATAAAAACAGGGAGAAACCTTTATAAAACAACAGCTATCGACTATGATGACATCGAATTCACAAATCTCCTTTTGGAGATTCAATAATTAAAATATTTCACCTTTTCTCATTTTTGATATAATGATGAAAAAGGGGATGTAATATTTATGCCATTTGAATTCAAAAAATTAGATATTGAAGATGTACAACTCATAATTCCTAAAGTTTTTAAAGATGAAAGAGGGTTCTTTCTTGAAGGTTATAAAAAATCAGATTTTATAAAAAATGGAATTGATATTGATTTTAATCAAGATAACCATTCACGCTCAACAAAAGGCGTTCTAAGAGGATTACATTACCAAGCTGCTCCAAAAGGCCAAGCAAAATTAGTACGATGTATAAAAGGCGAAATTTTTGATGTTGCTGTTGATATCAGAAAAAATTCACCAACTTTTGGAAAATGGGTTGGAGAAAAACTATCTGAAGAGAACAAACATATGCTATTTATTCCTGATTGTTTTGCACATGGATTTGTTGTTTTAAGTGATGTAGCAGAACTGCTTTATAAGGCATCAAATGAATACTCAAAAGAACACGATAGGGGAATATTATGGAACGATCCTGATATCGGAATAGATTGGGGTATAGATTTTGAGCCTATATTAAGTGAAAAAGATAAAATTCAACCGAGATTAAAAGAAATAGAGGATTAAAATGAATATACTTGTTACGGGTGGTGCAGGTTTTATCGGAAGTTGTTTCATAAGGCATATACTAAAAAAATACAAAGATTATAAAGTTATAAATATTGATGCCTTAACATATGCAGGGAATATAGAAAACCTTAACGACATTAAAAATAATCAAAACTACAAATTTGTTCACGGAAATATATGTGATAAAGAACTGGTAAGTGAATTGATGAAGGAAGTTGACTGTGTTGTTAATTTTGCAGCAGAAAGTCACGTTGACCGTTCTATAACAGGTCCTGAAATATTCATAGAAACAAACGTCAAAGGAACTTTAAATTTATTGCAAGCAGCGAAAGATGCCAGAATTGAAAGATATCTTCAAGTTTCAACAGATGAAGTATATGGTTCTTTAGGGAAAACCGGTTATTTTTATGAAACAACTCCCCTTGCTCCAAACAGCCCATATTCTGCTTCTAAAGCCAGTGCTGATTTATTGGTTAGAGCCTACTATGAAACTTATAAAATGCCAGTTTTAAATACACGTTGTTCAAATAATTATGGTCCATACCAATACCCTGAAAAATTGATTCCATTTTTCATATCCAAGCTTTTAAAAGGAGAAAAAGTACCTGTATATGGTGATGGTTTAAATGTACGTGATTGGTTATATGTATATGATCATTGCAGTGCAATTGATACTGTATTACACAAAGGAAATATCGGTGAAATATACAATATTGGCGGTCATAATGAAAAAACCAATATAGAAATTACAAAATTAATATTAAACGCTATGGGGAAAGATGAATCTTATATTGAATATGTTCAAGACCGATTAGGCCATGACAGGCGATATGCAATAAGTAATGACAAGATTCAATCTAAACTTGGATGGGAACCATCTTTGACGTTTGAAGAAGGTATAAAAATCACAATTGACTGGTATCTAAATAATCAAGACTGGATAAAAAGCATTGAACAAAAGAAATCAGGAGCTATATAAAATGAAGATTCTTGTTACAGGGGCAAAAGGAATGTTGGGACAAGACCTTTGTCCGATATTGGAAGATGAAAATTTTGAAGTTTTAGAAACTGATATAGATAATCTTGATATTACCAATATTCAAAATGTTGAAGAAATCCTATCATTGAACAAACCCGACTATGTTATACATTGTGCGGCATATACAAATGTCGATAAAGCAGAAGATGAAACTGATACAGCATTCAAAATAAATGCACTGGGAACAAAAAATATTGCAGATATTTGTAAGAAATTGGGAATAACATTAATATACATATCAACCGATTATGTTTTTGACGGAACAAAAAAAGATAAATATTTACCCAATGATAAAACAAACCCTATAAATGTATATGGAAAATCAAAACTAGAAGGCGAAAAAGAAGTACAAGAATGCGAGAAATACTATATTGCAAGAACAAGTTGGTTATACGGGCATCACGGAAAGAATTTTGTTGAAACAATGATTAGTTTAAAAGATAAAGATGAATTAAAAGTTGTAGATGATCAAATAGGTTGCCCTACTTGGACTGTTGAACTTTCAAACGGAATTGTAAAACTCATAAATGAAAAAATGCCATTTGGAATATATCAAATATGCGGAAGTGGACATACAAGTTGGTACGGTTTTGCGAAAAAGATATTTGAACTATGCAATTATAATGTTAATCTAAAACCTTGCACTACTGATGAATTTCCAAGGAAAGCAAAACGTCCAAAAAATAGCATTATGGAAAATAATAAAATTTGTAGAAAATGGGAAACAGCTTTAAAAGAATATTTAGAATTGAGGTGTGAATGAAGGGTATAGTTTTAGCAGGCGGGGCCGGTACTCGTCTTTACCCGTCAACAATAGCTATTTCAAAGCAATTACTGCCTGTATATGATAAACCAATGGTTTATCACCCTATTTCAGTATTAATGCTTGCTGGAATAAAAGAAATTTTAATCATTTCTACGCCTAAAGATTTACCAAATTTCCAAAAATTATTGGGAGACGGTAGTGAGATTGGAGTTCAATTTTCATATAAAGAGCAACCAAGTCCTGATGGTTTAGCACAGGCTTTTATTCTAGGCAAAGAGTTTATTGGAAATGATTCTGTTGCATTGATTTTAGGAGATAATATTTTTTACGGACCTTCTTTTTCAAAAATGTTAAAAGAAGCAGTAAAAAAGACAGAGAATGAAGTAGGTGCTACTTTATTTGCCTATGAAGTTAAAGATCCTCAACGCTTTGGTGTTGTTGAATTTGATAAAAATAAAAAAGTAATTTCTATTGAAGAAAAGCCTCAAAATCCGAAATCAAAATATGCGGTTACAGGATTATATTTCTACAATAATAATGTTGTTGAATATGTCAAAAATCAAAAGCCATCCAAAAGAAATGAATTGGAAATCACAGATTTGAATAATACATATCTTGCTAAAGAAAAAGTTCATGTTGAAATTCTCGGAAGAGGATTTGCTTGGCTTGACACCGGAACCCACGAATCACTTCTTCAAGCTTCACAATTTATAAAAACTATAGAAGATAACCAAGGTTTTAAAATAGCTTGTCTTGAAGAAGTGGCATTCAGAATGGGCTTTATTTCTAAAAAACAGTTACATTTAATTGCTGATAGATATCCAAACAATCCATACTATCAATATATTAAAAACATTAATTAGCAGGCTTTTGGCAATAACTGTTTAAGATATGAATAATCTGAAATATTCTTTATTCCTGCAAAAATAAAGTTTATGCCGATAAGCATCCCAATAAACCATAAGGCAGTATACGGAAGACCCATAAAAATAACAATAGAAAGAAGTAATTGTACAACACCTGTAAATAACGCGACCCAAAATATTTGTTTAAATCCCTTTACTGATACCGCAGTCGAAAATGAACTTATACTTTCAAGTAAGAAATATAATGCAGCAGCAACCGTTAAAAGTAACGTATTAAATAAAGGATGAAAGACCAAATACAAACCTATAATTAAAAGTAAAAACCCCGACATTATTGATAAAAATGGAGATGCTATTTCCTTTCTTGCAATAACAGAATTTATAATTCTATATAAACCGATAAAAGATAATCCTATACTTAAAAGAAAAGCCAATATTACTGTCATAGATTGCGATAAATATACCATAACTAATCCAATTAAAATTAAAAAAATTCCTTCAGCAAGAAGAATATCCCCAGATTTTTTTATAACGTTCAACATATATAACCTCCATTTTCTCAATTATTATGAAAAAATTTATGAATATATTCATCAACCAATATCTTTAGCCCAATTCTACAATGTTTTTTTTATCATGTTCCGATATATTTTTTCAAAAGGAGGAAATATGCGTAACAAGAAAAAATCATTGATTAATGCACTACAAAATAAATGCACAAAAACTGTAAGAATATGTACTATTCGGTTTTGTGCTACAGGTTGCTTAGTTGAAAATTATGAAGATGATGATATTGTCTGCTTAGAAAATGTAAATATTGTTTATACAGACGGGTGCAGAGAACCAGAACATAGAGACTCGATTTGTATTTGTGACGACCATATAATTGCTTTTGAAGCAATTGATAAGAATATGTAAAAAAAATTACCGAATTATCGGTAATTTAATCTAAAACTAAACAACAACTTTTTACAACTATTCTACAAAACCGCTCTTTATATCTGGTTGTTCATTAAAATTAAATATAAAGTGGGAATATCTTTCCATTCTTAACTTAAACCAACTCAACATAGTATCAGAGCCGTATATTTTTATTGTCCGCATTTTATCAAACTTTTTATTACTTCTATTATATGATTCATCAATATATGTCTGACACTTACAGTTAAGTTCTTCGACCAAATCGTAAAGGGTCTTTAACCAAGCAGCTTGAACATATGAATCATTAACTTTGTACTCTAAAATCATAACTTTCCTGACTATTTTGCAAAGAGAACATCTCGCATAACTACTATCTATATGCCTATATATTCAACTTTTTAAACATGTTTTTTTCAGAAAAGACAAAATAAAATTTTTACAAAAACTATAAAAAAAGTGAAAAACAGCACACTGCAAGAGTTTATCCAATGTATATACTTTGGATATTTATTAAGTTATATTAAGTTATTATAAAATTAAGCTTCTTTGAAGTTTAAATAATTCATATGTATTTTCCATCAGCATAGCAATAGTCATAGGACCAACACCACCGGGAACAGGAGTAATACAATATGCTTTTTCGTATACAGAAGGAAAATCAATATCACCCAAAAGACCTGCGTCTGTTCTGTTAATACCTACATCAATAACGACTGCCCCTTGTTTTACAAATGAACCATCAATAAAATTAGGCTTTCCTACTGCAGATACAATTATATCTGCGTTTTTAGTATGTTCTTGAAGATTTTTAGTATAGCTGTTCGCCATTGTAACAGTAGCATTTTTTTGTTGAAACATAAGGGATAAAGGTTTTCCTACAATATTGGACCGACCTATTACAATTATGTTTTTACTTTCAATCTCAATGTTATAAGCATCTAAAAGCTTAACAATTCCTTTTGGTGTACAAGGAAATGCATATGGCATATATCCCAATGCTAATCTGCCAAAGTTATATGAAGTAAAGCCATCAACATCTTTAATTGGGTCTATAGCTTCAAGTATTTTCTTCTGATTTATACCTTTAGGAAGCGGTAGTTGCACTAATATTGCATTAATATTTTCATCTTCATTTAAAATATAAATATGTTCTAATATATTTTCTTCCGTTACATCAGAAGGAAGTGGAATAACAATTGAATCAAACCCAACATATTCAGCTTTTTTTTGTTTATTTTTAACATAAATTTGACTGGCTGAATCATCACCAACCAAAATCACCGCAAGTTTTGGTTTTTTTGATAAATTTTCAGTATTTAATTTTATATTTTCTATAATTTTATTTGCAACCGATTTACCATCGAGAATAAATGTCATTGAATTTCCTCACTTTGCGGGATATTTAGTCTGTAATATAGTTCATCAATTGCTTCTTCAACAACTTTGGACTCTTTTGAAACTCTGTTCTCTTTTAATTTGTCATCCTTAGGAATTGTACCTAATGTAGTCAAATCATACTTTTGAAGCAATTGAAGCAAAGGTTCTATTTCCTGCTTATTTACTTTATTTAAAATTACACCAAGTTGTTCACCTGCTGCATATTTAGCACTATATTCTTCAATTCTTTTTGCCAAATGGATAGACGCTTCATTTGGTCTTGCAATTACTAAAGTAACGTTAATAGGAATATCAACAAGTTGATGCAAATATTTCAAATCAAATTCACAATCAAAAATAACATAATCATAACGAGAAATTAATTTAACTAAAGCATCATTAATTTGCTTTGTTATAGGACATCTGCAATCTTTTGAACCTACTAGCCATGATACAATAATATCCGTATTATCATCTAATGGTTCAAGAATATCTTCAAGAGCCCATTCAATATATTCCTGTTTTGTCATATTCTCAGGAATACCAGTCTTATATTCATGTTTACCGCTTCTTATACCATATATAGTTTGTCTTATATCTTTACCAAAGCTATGACCAAGTTCAGCAGTCAAATCATTATCAAACAGCAAAATTGTCTTATCCGGATGTTTTTGACGAAGAACACGCCATAATGCTTTTACTACTGTCGTTTTACCGCTCCCGCTCTTTCCCGTAATTGCGATTGATACAGTCATTAAAATCTCCAAATCCTACTTATTGTCATATTATAACAAATATAAGACCTTGTAAAACATAACAAGCTCTATTTATATTTATACTTCTTAAAAAATCACTAAATTTTGATTTTAAATACTATAAGTTACAAATAAAAATCTTTATAGAAAAATAATATAATGATTTACGAAAATCATCGAAAATATTGACAGTAAAGGAAAATCATTGTAAATATAGAATATATGAAAATAAAAATCGTCATAACCATTTTCAGCTTATTGTTCTTTTTACTTATTTCAGAGTTATATTTTGCAGCTTATGTTTATAAAGAACAAAAAAGACTAGATGAACGAGATCCTAAAGAAATTAAGTTTGCATATCATAAACCATTCATATCTGATTTAAATAGTATATTTTGGGATAATACAAAATTCCGATATTATGATAAAAATTCGGATAAAACAATAATGATCTTAGGTTGTTCTTATGCATATGGAGAAGGGCTGAAAAATAAAGAAAATCTTTCTGCTTTATTATCTGAAGCATTGAAATACAATGTTATTAACGCCGGATTTGGAGGCCATGGTATTCAATCCGCATATAAATTTTTAAAAGACTTTTGGTTAGAAAAAGAAAAGAAAAATAATGTAGATATTTTTATCTATGTATATATGAAAGACCATCTGAGACGGATTTATAAAAGAAATAATTGGTTTTCAGGAGAAATATACCCACATTTTGAATATAGAGACGGTCATTTAGTCGAAATAAAACCAATTTCCCCCTATATATATGCTTCATTCCTGTTTTTTAACCTTAATAACCGAATAATACACAAGAAACTATATGAAGAACTAAAAACTTATAAAGATTTCAATATAATAATATCTGAGTTACAAAATACAATAAAAAAGATAAATCCTAATTCAAAAACAATAATTTTAGTTGTTCCGGTAAAGTATACACATGAATTTATAGCTGACAATTCAATGTTTCCTTCTAATGAACTAACTTTTCTTGAAGAACTTGGAATTAAAGTAATTAATGCAGAAGAGTTAACAAATGAAAATCTAAGAGATGAAAAATGGTATATTGAAGATAAAAGTCATCCTTCTTCTCAATATTGGCAATTAATAGTTCCAAAGCTTTCTGAAATAATTAAATCAATGAAATAAGTAACAACAATTTATATATTATTTTAAATACAAATTTAAAATAATATGTAATTATTCTATTCAAAAATGTTATATTCTTAAAATTCAGAATTTTTTCCAATAATCAAAACTTTTTAAATACATAAATCATAAAATAGGAAGAAAACCCAAAATTAAAAAATATAATTAAATTTCAAACAATAAACTTAAATAATTATTATAAATCAAGAGGTGCTATGTTTTGTAGCACCTCTGAATTCCTAATTAAAATATATAATAACTAAATACTTGTTACAGCACCTTTATCAGAAGAAGAAACAACGGTTGAATATCTTTTTAGATAACCTTTTTTAACCTTTGTAGGAAGCGGTTCAAAGTTTTTTCTTCTTTCTTCAAGGACAGAATCAGCAACATTCAATGTTAATTCTCTGTTTGGAATATCGATATGAATTTCATCACCATTTTCAATCAAACCAATAATACCGCCAGCAGGAGCTTCAGGTGATATATGACCAATGCAAAGTCCTCTTGTACCACCGGAAAATCTGCCATCAGTTATAAGTGCAACATATTTTCCTAGTCCTTTACCAACAATAGCAGATGTCGGTGACAACATTTCTCTCATGCCAGGTCCGCCTTTTGGACCTTCATATCTGATAACGACAACATCGCCTTTTACAATTTTATCATCCATAATTGCTTGCATAGCATCTTCTTCGCTATTAAAAGTTTTAGCTTTACCTGTAAATACTAAAGCTTCTTTTTCTACACCTGAAATTTTCACTACTGCACCATTTGGGGCCAAATTACCATGTAAGACAGCAAGCCCGGGATTTGAAGTAACAGGATCTGAGATTGGTCTTATTACTTCATTATCACACCAAATATCAGCAGAGGCAATTTGTGATAACTTAAGACCTGAAACGCCTGTTGTATCAGTCATTTCTTTTACATTGCCATATATGGTTTTTAATACGGCAGGAATACCGCCTGCATTATCTAAATCAGTCATTGTTTTTGCTGCAGATGGATCAAGTTTAATAATTTGAGGAACTTTAAAACTTAATTCTTCAAAATCTTTTAATGTAACGTCAACCCCAGCTTCATTAGCTATTGCAAGCAAGTGCAAAATAGAGTTAGTTGAACCGCCTAAAGCTAAATCTACAATTATTGCATTTCTGATTGATTCTTTTGTAATTATCGAAGAAGGTCGAATATCTTTTTCAATTAATTTATTAATAATAACACCTGAATCAAAAGCAATACGCTTAGTTTTAGCACTAACAGCAGCAGAAGTAGCACAACCCGGCAAACTCATACCCATAACTTCTGTCAAACAAGCCATAGTATTTGCAGTATATAAGCCTTGGCAAGCACCTGCTGTAGGACAAGATGTTATTTCCATTTCCTTAAGCATTTTTTCATCTATTTCGCCATTTGAAAACTTACCGATTGCTTCAAATGTACCTTTTATCATAGTAAGTGTATTATTATGACATTTACCGTCTGACATTGGACCTACTGTAACAACAATACAAGGAATATCAAGTCTTGCTGCAGCCATAATCATACCGGGAGTAATTTTATCGCAGTTAGTTAATAATACAAGCCCGTCTAATTTATGAGCAGTTGCAACAGATTCAATACAATCTGCAATCAAATCACGAGACGGAAGAGAATAATTCATTCCGCTATGTCCCATTGCAATACCGTCACAAATAGCAGGGACACCAAAAATAAATGCTTGACCGCCACCTGTATGAATACCTTTTTCTATTTGACGTTCAATCTCTCTCATTCCACAATGTCCAGGAACTAAATCAGTAAAACTGCTTGCTATACCTATGAATCTTTTATTCATTTGTTTTTCACTAACACCTGTCGCATATAATAGAGACCTGTGCGGAGTACGTTGCAATCCTTGTTTTATTTCATCACTTCTCATAAAAATCTCCAAATTACTAACAATATATACATAATAGCAAAGAGATTGTATTTTGTTAAATCTATAAAATTATCTTACATTCAAAAACTTATGAACTTGAGGAATAAGTCTTATATTTTGATACTCATTTAAAAATTTATAATATGTCGCATTAATAAATTCAGAAGTTAATTTTAAATATTCACCATCCATTTTGGGTTGTAAAACAATAAGTATATTATATTTTTTCGCCAGACTAACAGTTTTATTAATTTCATCTTCCGTTATATTTGTATCAAAAACCACTTTTAAAAAAAGTTCTTTTTCTTTTGCTATTTCTATAAATTTTGCATGTTCTTCCCAGTGTGGTTTCATTTTTGTAGTCGAAGGCAATTTTATATCCATTGAAACAATATCAATATAATCAATTACTTTTTTAAGATTTTCATATAAAGTTCCATTAGTTTCCAAATATATTTTTTTATTCACATTTTTCAACAATTCATAAAGGAAATCTGATTCAATTAAAGGTTCTCCACCTGTAAGACTTACAGAATGTATATTCTCGTATTTATTAATTTCACAAAGAAGGTCTTCAATATTATATTCTTTTAGATCCGTTTTAAAATCAGTATCACAATATTCACAATGCAAATTACAAGAGGAGAATCTTATAAATAATTGGTTAACTCCAATATATGGTCCTTCTCCTTGTATAGACTCAAAAATTTCTTTTATTAATACTTTATTTTGCATCGTTCATATCTTTTCTGATGTCGTCTTTTGATAGTTCCTTTAACTGTGAATAAAGTTCTTTTTCTTTTTCAGAAAGTTTTTCAGGAAGTTTTATAAGAACAGTAATAATAATATCACCTTTTTTAGTTTTAGATTTATTCTCAATACCAAGCCCAGACAAACGTAGTTTTTGTCCAGAGGATGTCATCGGAGGAATTTTCACTGTAATTTTTTGATGAAGAACATTAATTGGAATTTCAGCACCTAAAACAGCTTCAAAAGGAGTTATAGGCAAATTACACAATATATTAAAACCTTCTATTTCAAAATAAGGATTTTTCTCTATATTAATAATTAGATATAAATCACCATCCTTACCCCCGTTTAGTCCTTTATTTCCTTCTTTTTTTATTCTTACTTTAGAACCTTGAGAAACCCCTTTAGGAATTTTTACATTAATTTTTTTCTGTAAAGAAATTTGCCCGGTACCATTACACATATTGCATTGAGCACCATTTATAAAAGTTCGTCCTTCACATTTAGGACAAGGTTGTGTATGTAATATATTAACCTTTCTGTTTGTACCTTCCAATGCTTCGAAACAAGATATTATTAAATCAATATTTATATCTGCTCCATTAACAGATTGTTTTGAGTCCTGTTTTTTATATGTTTGTTTTCCGGAATGGAATAAATTATCCAATGCATCATTTATTGATTTAGAAAAAGTTTCAGGTTTATCGGCATTCTTTTTCGCTTTTTTTATATATTCTTCGTATTTATTTTTTGTAGTTTGTTCATATTCTTTTCTAATTTTTTCTTTATAGTAGCCTCTAAGAACATCATATTTTTTACGTTTTTCTGTATTTGTTAATATTTCATATGCTTCTTGAATTTCTTTGAATTTGGTAATACCCAAATCATTTCCCGTAACATCAGGATGATAGAGCCTTACAAGTTTACGGTAAGAAAGCTTAATTTCCTCAATCGTAGCATCATAATTCACATCAAGAATTTTATATAAATCTTTATTATAATAATTAGCCAAAATCTCTCTCCTATTTTAATTTTACGGAAGAGAAAAAAAATATCAAACTCTTTTTTAATAAATGTACTTTTTTTTAGAAGTAAAATGTATTAAAATACATTTAGCTTAGAGAGTATAGGTTGGGGAGTTTAACATGGAGTTAGAAGTAATAAAAAAAACGGATATTGAAGTAGCTGAATTAATCGAAAAAGAATTAAACAGACAGCAAAATACAATAGAATTAATAGCCAGTGAAAATTTTACTTCACCTGCAGTAATGGCAGCTTGTGGAAGTGTATTAACAAACAAATATGCAGAAGGCAAACCATATAAAAGATTTTATAACGGATGTGATAATGTTGATAAAATAGAAGAAATTGCCCAAGAAAGAGCAAAAAAACTATTTAATGCGGAGCATGCCAATGTACAACCACATAGCGGTGCACAAGCGAATATGGCAGTATTTATGTATGCACTAAAACCGGGTGACACTGTAATGGGCATGGATTTATCAAATGGTGGACACTTATCACACGGTTCACCGGTTAACTTCTCAGGACTATACTTTAATATTGTTTCATACGGTATTAATGATGATGGAGAAATTGACTACAATAATGTCAAAGAACTGGCTATTCAACACAAGCCAAAACTTATTATTTGCGGAGCCAGCAATTATTCAAAAATTATAGATTTCAAAAAATTCAAAGAAATAGCAGATGAAGTAGGCGCTTTACTTCTTGCAGACATAGCACATATTGCAGCTTTAGTCGCAACAGGAGAACATCCAAGCCCATTTCCATATGCTGATTTTGTAACAACAACAACACACAAAACTCTAAGAGGACCAAGAGGCGGAATAATAATGTGCAAAAAGGAACACGCACTTGGTATTGATAAAGCAGTATTTCCTGGAATTCAAGGAGGGCCACTTGAACACATTATTGCAGGTAAAGCAATAGCATTAAAAGAAGCCTTGTCTGATGATTTTAAAGCATATGCAAAGCAAGTTAAACTAAATGCAAAAGCACTTGCAAAATCACTGATGGATGAAGGTCTTGATATAGTTGGTAACGGAACAGAGAACCATTTAATGACCCTTGATTTAAGAAAATTAAATAAAACAGGTAAAGACATTGCAAATATACTTGAGCTTGTCGGAATCACAGCTAACAAAAATACAGTACCGAATGATCCTCAAAGTCCATTTGTAACAAGTGGTGTAAGACTTGGTTCACCTGCAATGACAACAAGAGGATTTAAAGAAGAAGATATGATTGAAGTAGGCAAAATTATAGCCGAAGCAGTAAAAATTTCAGATACAAAAGATGAAGCAAAGATAAAAGAACTAAGAGAACGTTCATTAAAACTTTGCGAAAAATACCCACTATATAAGGATTAACTATGACTTTCTTACAATTATCAGAAGCAAACATAATAGGAACAGTTATTGCATTTATTTTGGGATTATTTATTGTCCCATTGGTAATTGCATATTCAGAAAAAAAAGGATTAATGGATAAACCGAATGAAAGAAAAATACACTCGCATCCGATACCAAGATTAGGCGGTGTAGCGATTTGGATATGTTCAATACTATCATTCTTTTCATTAATATTATTGAGTTATTATCCTCATCGTTCTTTATTATCAGGACTATTATTAGGAAGTTCTTTGATTTTTCTTTTAGGTCTGATTGATGATATATATGGACTAGGAGCAAAATTCAAATTTATAAACCAAATTACAATAGCATCAATTGTTTTTTGTTTGGGCGTAAAAATAACAACTATCTTTGTTCCATTTATAGGATTAGTAGAATTACACCCGATCTTATCATATTTTGGAACAATTGCCTGGATTGTAGGAATTAGCAATGCAGTTAATTTTATAGATGGTGTTGACGGTTTAGCAGGTTCTGTAATTACAGTAAGTTCTGTTACTTTAGGATTAATTGCTGTTGCTCTTGTACCATCAGACACCGTAAGTTCATTAATAGCATTTATTTTAGCAGGTTCAATGTTAGGCTTTTTAACATACAACTTTCATCCTGCGAAAATTTTTATGGGTGATTCAGGCGCGTTATTTGCAGGATTTTTACTTTCTGTATTATCAATAATGTACCAAATGAAATCAACAGATATAAAAATGTATGTACCTCTTTTAATATTAGCGGTACCGATATTAGATATTACATTCTCATCATTAAGAAGAATTTTAAAAGGAACATCACCATTTGTAGCAGATGCTGAACATATACATCATAAACTTTTAAAATTTGGATTTTCACAAAATAAAGCAGTATTGATTTTAGTAGCATTTTCAATAGTAATGGGTGGTATTGCAACTTATATTGCGGCATCAGATACTACAAAATACTTCTTATATGCTGTTATAATATCTACTGTAATGATTATTTTAAACAGACATGCAAAATTTGGTGAAGGAAAGACAGACTAATGACGGTAAGAAAAATAGTTAAGTATGGAACACCTTCTTTAAGAGAGAAATCAAAAGAAGTTCATAAAATATCAAAAAAAGTACAAATTTTAGTAGACGATTTATATGACACAATGTATGCAACCAATGGTGTTGGGCTTGCAGCACCTCAAGTCGGAGAAAATTTGAGGGTTTTTGTAATAGATGTAGGAACAGATCCGAAAACAATGAATCCGATTACATTTATAAACCCTAAAATAATAAAAAAAGAAGGTGCTATAAATTCATATGAAGGCTGTTTAAGCTTTCCAGAGGCATATACTAACGTAAGAAGATACAAATCAGTAAAAATCAAAGCACTTGATATAAAAGGTAAACCATTTATATTAGAGGTTACAGACGGTTCACTTTTAGCAAGAGCGATTCAGCATGAATTTGATCATTTAGAGGGAATATTATTCATAGACCATTGCAGAAATCGTTTTGAGACGGATAAAGTATTGGCAGAAAAGGGACTTGGCGGAGTTGATTCAGATTATCTGATAGAAGAAAAAGAACTGGAAGAAGAAATACAAAAGAATCCTCAACAGGAGGAAAATAATTGATTAACATAGTATATATGGCAACACCGGAGATTGCCGTAAAAAGTTTGGAAGAATTATATAAAAATAGTGAAATTAATCTTCTTGCAGTTGTAACACAACCGGATAGACCCAAAGGCAGAGGAAATAAAGTAACACCTCCGCCTGTAAAAGTGTTTGCAATGGAAAATAATATTCCTTGCTATCAAACTGAAAAAATAAGTAAAGATATTGAATTAATTGAAATATTAAAAAATCTAAAACCAGATTTCTTTGTTACTTTTGCCTTCGGACAAATATTATCACAAGAAGTATTAGATATACCGAAGTATTCAACAATAAATTTACATGCTTCTTTGCTGCCAAAATATAGAGGTGCAAATCCTATACAAAGATGTATATATAATGGAGACAAAATTACAGGCATAACAACAATGCTAACTGTACTTGAACTTGATGCAGGTGATATTTGTGAAACTCAAGAGATAACAATTACAGAGAACATGACTGATATTGAATTAAAAGAAATTATTTGCCAAAAATCTCCAAAACTTATTTGTTCAACATTAAAAGGTTTATATACAGGAGAATTAATTCCCAAAAAACAATGCAGTGAAGGGGTAACAATTGCAAAGAAATTTAATAAACAAGATGGATTAATAGATTGGAAGAAAAACTCAGAAAGTATACACAATCAAGTACGTTCAATGGTAGATTTTCCTTGTGCATACACAATGATAAATAATAAAATAATAAAAATACTTGAAACAAGATTAACAAACAAAAAAAGTAATTTATGCTGCGGAACAATAACATCAGTTTCAAAAGACGGAATTGAAATAAATACAGGTGAAGGCTGCATATTAATAACAAAAGTAAAACCTGAAAGCAAAGGTATAATGAAAGCCTTTGATTTTGCAAATGGTGCTAAAATAAAAGCAAATATGAAAGTTGGAGAATAAAATGTATCAACGTGGAATAAGAGGTGCAATTACAGTAGATTCAAACAGCATTGAAGAAATAAAAAATGCCACAATAGAACTTATTTCCGAATTAAAGAAACAAAATAAATATAAAGATGCAGATATATCTAACGTAATATTCACAATGACACAAGATTTAGATGCAGCATATCCTGCTAAATTTGCTCGAGAAGAATTTGAGACTTGGCAAAATGTACCAATGATGTGTGTACAAGAATTAAACATTAATGGAGCATTACCAAAATGCTTAAGAATTCTTATTGTAATCAATACCGACCTTGCACAAAATGAAATAAAACATGTATATTTAAAAGGTGCTGAGAAATTAAGAAAAGATTTAAAGTAAGTTATGAAAATATTAATCGCAGGTTCAGATCTTAATGCAATAATGCTTGCACAATATATAAAGCTGCAAGATAGTACCCATGACATATATATAACATCATTGGACAAAACAGAAGATCAATCATTCACCCCAATAAATATAAGGGAAAATGATGTAAATTCTATATGCGATTTTGTAAAATATAATCAAATAGAATTTACAATAGTAACATCACAACTTGCAATTATCAATGGAATAGCAGACAAATTCAAAAATGAATGTTTTCCAATATTTGCTCCTTTTGCAGAAGCGGCGAGAATAACTTATTTTAACAGTATTGCAAAAAAAATAATGTACAAATTAAAGATAAATACACCTAAATTTGGTATATTTGACAGAGAAAACCTTGCAATTGACTATATAAGAAATGCTAAATTCCCAATAGTTATAGGAAACGATTTTACCCTTCTTTCCAGAGAAAACAAAGTATATGAAACTTTTTCAAAAGCGAAGTTGGGATTGCAAAAAATATTTGAAAATAACAATGAAAGAGTTGTAATAGAAAGCTATATAGATATAGAGCCAATATATTTATATTTCATTACGGACGGATTTAATGCATTGCCTTTAATTTCAATAGAAAGAAATAAAAGTGATAACTTTTCAACAATAACCGCACCAAGTTCAAAATTATCAGAAGAAATGATTGTAAAAATACTCAAAACAGCAGTATATCCACTTCTTGATGATATATCAAAATATGCAGGCAACTATACAGGAGTTATTGGGCTAAAAACAAAAATATCCAAAGATAATTTCTGCGTAATAGAATTTTATAACGGATTTCAAGAATACGATTTTCAAGCATTTTTATCATTATTAAATGAAGATTTTTTAAAACTTTTATATGATACAACAAACGGCTGTCTTGCAGATAATTATGACTATATAAAATTAAATGACAATTATTCCTATACAATAGCACTTAACAGAAAAGAAATAAAAAATACAGGGAATGAATTCATTGAAAGCAATGATGAAAAGAAATATATAATAACCAATACAGCACCAACATTAAATTATGCAAAAGAGGAACTAATAGATTATATAGAAACAATATGTAACAAAGAAATATATAGAGAGATAATTAAAACAGAAAAAAGGATATCTGAATTTTGAGACCGGAACGAAAATTTCTAAGGCAGTGCATTTCTTGCAAAAAATATAAAAACAAAGAAGAATTAATAAGAATAACGAAAAACAAAGATACAGGCGAAGTCAATATTAACAATAGTTTACTATTCCAAGGGCGTTCTGTATACATATGTAAAAATAATGAATGTATTGCAAGCGCTATAAAGAAAAAGAAAATTGAAAATTCATTAAAATCAAATCTTCCCGAAAATATAAAAGAAGAACTGTCTACTGTACTTAAAAAGTAAATTGTGTTACAACTATAATATGGTTGTATAAAAAACGGGAAAATATAATGACAATTGAAAATAAAAGAGTATATGAACTGGCTAAAGAGTATGAGATGTCTAATAAAGATTTTATTGAATATCTCGAAAGTAAATTAGGGATAAAGGTAAAATCACATTCAAGTAACTTACTGCCTGCTCAAATTGAGAAAATAAGGAATTCATTTTCAAAAAACAAAGAAAATGAACAAACAAAAAAACCAAAAGCTTTTGTTATAAAGAAAGTGAAACCAGTTCATGAAGAAGAAAATGAGACAAAAAGTTCTATAAAGAATGAACAAACAATTACTATTACAAATAAGAAGCCTGATGTACAACCAAAAAATGAAACAAAAACCGTAACTGAAGAACCAATAACAGAACAAAAAACAGAACAAATAAAAGAACAAAAAAAAGAAGAAACCCCACAAATTCGTTCTTTGCTTGAATATAACAATAGAAACAGTCAACAAAAAAGACGTCAGGAGATGATGGCAAAGCAACAAGCAAGAGAAGAACGAAATAATCAAAAAAAAGAACAAAGACCAGTTGGTTCGAAATTTCCGCCTCGTAATCAAAATGACAAATCAGGCAGACCAGAGAAATCAGAAAGAAAACCTTTTGATAAGAGTAGAACAGACGAAAGAAAATCAGAAGGAAATAAAGAACAACAACCAAAAAAACCATTGCAGCATCATATAATTTCTCAAGAAATATATGATGTAAAATCAGCTCCAAATTCTACATTTAAGAAAAAAGGACCCAAAGAAAAGAAAAAACAATATAAGAATAAAGAAGAAGAACAAGAATTAATAAGCTTAGAAAAAGCAATTACACAAAAACATAAGAAAAAAGCAAAAGATGATAATTCTGCAGAAACAGTAACACAAGTTGTAATTAACAAACCAATAACTGTTGGTGAATTAGCAGAAAAAATAAAAAAGACTCCTGCAGATATTGTTAAGTTTTTGATGATGCAAGGCATATTGACGACTGTAAATGAAGTAATATCAGTTGATACACAAAAGAAAATTTGTGAAAATTTTGAACTTGAAGTTCTTGAGGAAGACTTAGAAGAATACATGCAACAAGAACTTGAAAAAGAAGAAAAAGCGAAAGCAATTCAAGAAGTTGACGAATCATTACTTGAAACCAGAGCTCCTGTAATAAGTATTATGGGACACGTAGACCACGGTAAAACAACTTTATTAGATTCAATAAGAGCGTCAAAACATAAAATAGTATCAACTGAAGTTGGGGGTATTACACAATCTATCGGCGCATATTCTGTATACTTAGATAACGATAAAAATAAAAAGATAGTATTTGTTGATACACCTGGTCACGAAGCCTTTACAGAAATGAGAGCAAGAGGTGCAAAAGCTACAGACATAGCAATATTGGTAGTTGCTGCAGATGACGGAATTATGCCTCAAACAATAGAAGCTATAAACCACGCAAAAGCAGCAGAAGTACCAATTATTGTAGCTGTCAATAAAATAGACAAACCAAGTGCAGATCCGGATAAAATTCTACAACAACTTACAGAATACGGTTTAGTACCTGAAGAATGGGGCGGAGATACAATCTGCGTAAAAGTTAGTGCATTACAAGGGAAAGGTATTGATGAATTATTAGAATATATCCTTTTACTTGCAGAAGTTCAAAATTTACGTGCAAACAAACACGCATTAGCTTCCGGCGTTGTAATAGAAGCAAAACTTGATAAAGGGAAAGGACCTGTTGCGACATTATTGGTTCAAAATGGAACACTACATACCGGAGACTGTTTTGTAGTAGGTAATGTATGCGGTAAAGTAAGAGCATTGTTATCAGATTCCGGAGAAAGGATAAAAGAAGCAGGACCATCAACTCCTGTTGAGATTCTGGGATTAACAGAGGTTCCTCAAGCAGGTGATACATTCGAAGCTGTTGAAAATGAAAAAGTAATGAGAACAATTTGGGAAGAAAGAAAAGAAAAAGAAAGAATTTCAAAACTTGACAGCATGAAACCTGCACATATAAGAAATGAACACGTTGGTGGTGCAGATGATAATATAAAAAGATTAAATCTAATTATTAAAGCCAATACCCATGGTGCTGCAGAAGCAGTTTCACAGGCAGTATCTCAGCTTGAATCAAAGGAAATTATTACAAAAATTGTACACGTAGGAGTCGGCGATATTTCTGAAGCAGATGTTATGCTTGCAAGTGCTAGTAATGCAATAATACTTGGGTTCACTGTAAAAGAAGATACAAATGCTCAAATTGCTGCTGAAAAAGAAAATGTTACAATTAAGAAGTACAATATAATATACCAAGTTCTTGAAGACTTAGAACACACAATGTTGAATTTATTACAACCTGAAATAAAAGAAGTAGCTCTTGGTCAAGCAGAAGTAAGACAAGTATTTACAGTTGGTAAAACAACGAAAATAGCAGGTTGTTATGTACTTGAAGGTAAAATTGTAAGAAATAAAACAGCAACTGTAGTAAGAAACGGAGTTGAAGTTTTCAAAGGGCAAATCGATCAATTAAAGAGATTTAAAGATGACGTTAAAGAAGTTGCTCAAGGATTTGAATGCGGTATTTCTTTCGATAAATTCAATGATATAAAAGAAGGAGATATTATTAAAGTATCTACAACAGAAGAAATAGAAAGACAAGTTTTAGTATAGGTAAGGGTATTATGTCTTTAAGAAATGAACGAGTAAGAAAAACCTTAATGAAAGAAATAGCTGATATTATTCAAAGAGAGCTTAAAGATTCAAGAATACATGGTGTTGTTTCTATAACAGATATTGAAATTGCACATGATAATTCATTTGCAAAAGTATACTACTCTGTACTTGCATCAGAAGAAGAAAAAGTAAATACTATAAAAGCTATTACTGATAATACTGCAAAAATAAGATATGAAGTTGGTAAAAGAATTCGTTTGAGACTTACTCCGGAGTTGAGGTTTATACCTGATGATTCTTTGGAACGAGGTGCTCACGTCACAGAACTTATCAATAAAATTTCAAGAGGCGAAATTTAGTTTGGATGTTTGGATTTATAAATATTAACAAACAATCCGGAATAAGTTCCCATAAAATTATTTCTATTTTACGTAAAATTACAGGAATAAAACAAATAGGGCATGCCGGAACGCTGGATCCTTTAGCCTCAGGAGTTTTACCTGTTGCAATAGGGAAGGCTTCAAAGTTAATCGATTATTTAGAAGAAGATAAAGCATATCAAGTCGGAATGTACCTAGGAAAAATTTCTGACACTTATGATACAGAAGGAACTGTAACAAATACAAATTACAGAAAAATAGAATTAGAAGAAATCCAATCGGTTCTAAATAAATTCATAGGAACAATACAACAAGTCCCACCTGCATATTCAGCTGTTCATTATAATGGAAAAAGACTATATGAATTAGCAAGAATTGGAAAAATTCCAAATGATATTCCTTCAAGAGAAATAAACATATACAAAAATGAACTGATTTCTTTTGACTATGATAATCAAATATTAGAACTAAATATAGAATGTTCAAAGGGAACGTATATCAGAACAATAGTAAATGATATAGGACAAGAGCTGAATTGTGGAGCAGTAATGTTCAAATTAATAAGAACAAAATCAGCAGGAATGAATTTAGTTGACAGTTTCACATTAACAGAGAAAACTAAACCGGAAGAAATAGAAAATCATCTTATAGACCCTCTCAGTGTGCTTAAAATTAACACTTATGAAATTAATGAATATGAATATAATAAATTATTAAACGGTAATCAGTTTAAGAATAGAAAAAATTTAATAGATACAATCCTTTTAACAAAGGACAATAAAATTGTTGCAATAGCAACCGGAAACGATAAAATAATTCAACCAAGGAAAGTTTTGCTATGAAAAAAATCATTTTTACTTTATTTTGTATACTAATTTCTTTAACGGCATATGGAAATAGCTGTAATGTAACGTGTCCATCAGAGACAATGAAAGTTATTGAAGATGAGAATGTTTTTCTTAAAGTAACAGGAATAAATTTCTTAACAAAAAAGATTGTAGAAACAGCAATAGAAAAAGAATTAAAAGATGAATTAAATTCAAAATTCAATGCAGACTTAGATATTTTTACATTAAAAAGACTTAAAAGCGGAGAATTTAAAAACCTACTGTTAATAAGTGATAATTTTAGATACAGAGCAATGAGTATTTCTGACTTCAAAGCAGAAACAATTTGCCCTTATAACCAAATAATCTACAAAAATAAAAAAGTATATTATCCAAATGATTTACCATTTAAATTCAATGCTAATATAACAAATAATGATATAAAAAATATAATAAAATCAAAAGAATTTCAAAAGCAAATACAAAGAAGTGCCGTTAAAATTAACGGATTCACAACATTGGAAGTACAAGAACCAATTGTAACAATAAAAAATGGTCAATTAGAATTTTCAATACCCATAAGAACTTTTTTATCTAATGAACCATTTATTATGAATCTAAATTCAAATATTGAAGTAGCAAACAATAAAATTATGTTAAAAGATACCACTTTTTCAACAAATAGTAATATAATTAACATAGATATTCTGGGTGGCATTATAAATCAAGTAAACCCTGTTGCATTCCAAATAAACAGTATAGATAGCAAATACTGTAAAATATACATAACAAGTGCGAAAATCGAAGGAAATATAATTAAAACAGAAGGTATATTTATAATAAATAAAAACTACGAAAGGTAAAATGAGTAATTTTTCTAAAATCGTTATTATAATTTTATTAACGCTTTCATTCTTTTTTATAAAAGAAAAATGGGGGAATAATATATCTAATTTATTATCATCAATTGAGGGAATGCCCAAAATAGAACTTCCATCAATCAAAAAAGAAGATAATAAAAAAGAAGAAATAGTCAAAAAACCAACGGAAGTTCCAACTAAAAAAGAGGCAACAAAAGATAAAGAAACTGTTTCAATATATTTTTTGGCACTTGATTCAAATGATAATGGAATATACAAGAAAGTACAAAGAGAAATTCCAATTGGTCAAAACAGGCTTGAATATGCAATAAACGAATTACTAAAAGGCCCCAATATAGTCGAAAAATCAACAGGCGCATATAGTGAAATACCAAAAACTACAAAGTTATTAAAAATAAAACAAAACGGAAATAAAATAATAATAGATTTTAGTTCAGATTTTCAATATGGCGGCGGAACAGATAGTGTATATTCAAGAATGATGCAATTAATAAAAACCGCACTGGCAAATACTGAAAATAAAAACATATATTTATATTTGGACGGAAAACAAGTTAACTTTATTGGCGGAGAAGGAATAATGATTACTCAACCATTAAATGAAAATTCATTAGAAGTATAAAAGAAAATATGTTAGTTCATTTTTCTTAAGAGAATATAAAATTTTTCTTATAACTAGTTTATAAGAGAGACATTGATGATAGAAAAAAAGTTTAAAGGGAATACACCTTTTTATTTAACAGAAAGAGAAATTGAAATTTTAAAACTTATAATTGACGGAAAAACAAATTTCGAAATAGCAAAAAGGACACATATTAGTGTACATACGGTAAAGGCACACATCACAAATATTTTAATAAAAATGAATGTAAAGTATCGTATACAAGCTGCAGTAAAAGCAGTAAGCGAAAATATTATTAATATCTGATTACAAATAAAAGCTTATGTGGTAAAATTAATTTATACTACATTTTAAGGATATATATTTTGTTTGAAAAATTTACTGAAAAAGCAGTTAACATTGTCAAATCAGCACAAATATGCGCAATAGAGCATAATCACGAAAAAATATACCCTGAGCATCTTTTACTTGCATTATTAAATGATACAAACAGTTTAATAGTCAAAACTTTTTCAATATACAAAATAGAAATTAACGAATTAAAAAAAGAAATTGAAAAATTATTAAATAAAAGAGCAGTAATAAGACCTGCTGAATTTGTTGTTTTCAGCGATTCATCAAAAGATATATTTACAAGGACATTAGATATTGCAAGAATACTTGGAAATTCATATGTAAAGCCAGAGCATCTTTTTCTTGCAATTTGGGACTATCCAAAATTAGAACTGACAAATGTACTAAAAGAAAAGGGCATAGACGTAGAAAAAATGAAAACAATGTTCTACAATGTGCTATCAGCTAATAAACCCAAAAAGGTCAGACACCCCGAAAGCATAGAAAAAAGAAGAAGAATAGATAAAAACGATAATATTATTTCACTAATTGAAAGTTCTGACAGTAAAAAAATATTTGATAGAGCAATTGCAAAATTATCAACATCAAAATACGAAATATTAGGCACAGAACAGATAATGCAATCTATTTTAGAGGATAATGAATCAGATATAACACATATCCTTGCAGAATTTGGCGTAACTGCTGAAACATTTTCTAACAAATTAAATGAAATATCTTCAAGACAAGCAGAATATGAAGATAAACAAATTATATTTACACCTAATGCACTAAAAACTCTTGCTAATGCAATAGATATAGTAAGAGAAGAAGGTACAGCGTCTATACTACCTGAACATATTATTCTTGGATTATTAAAATCAAAAAAAGGTATTGCATACAATATATTAAAAGAACTCAATGTAAATGAATATCTATTGGAAGACAAAATTTTACAACCAATAGAAAAGCAAGTAAACGAAACATTATATATTATGAGACTGGCGAAACAAGAAGCAAGAAGAATAGGAAATAACGTCGTAGGAAGTGAATTAATTCTATTAGGTATTGTTCTTGAAGCAAATTCTATAGCAGCAGAGGTATTAAGAGATCTTGGCGTTATAGTAAAAGATGCAAGAGAAGTTATAGAAGAATTAATAGGCGTTTCAGACGATTATAATACATCGGAAATAACCTTCAGCCAGCGAGCAAAATTAATTTTAGAGGATGCTTGGAATATAGCTAAATCACAAAATAAAAAAAGAACGACTGCTGATGATTTATTGGTTGCAATATGCAATCAACCTGATTCCGTTGCTATGAAAGCATTAAGTAAATTAGGGGTAGATGCACTTGAAATCAGACAAGGAATTAAGAACAGAATTACAGAAAGCAGAATTTGAATTACTCGTCCCTGCAAATAATAAAGATATAGCAATAAAAGCAATAAAAGCCGGAGCTGATGCGGTTTATATAGGTTATGAGAAATATGGTGCACGAATTCAGGCCGGTAATTCAATGCAGGATTTAATTGAGCTCATTGAATTTGCACATATATACAGAGCAAAAGTGTATATCACAATAAATACTATTTTAAAGAATGAAGAAATTCAAAAAGTAGAAAAACTAATTTGGCATCTATACGCAATAAAAGCAGACGGAATAATCATTCAGGATATGGGAATTTTGGAATGCAATCTGCCGCCTATTCCTATAATAGCAAGTACTCAATGCCATAATAATACGATTGAAAAAATTAAATTTTTAGAGGAAACAGGATTTAAAAGAGTAATATTACCACGTGAAATAAGCCTAGACGAAATAAAGGAAATACATAAAAACACAAATATAGAACTGGAATGTTTTGTACATGGTGCTTTATGTATGTCATACAGCGGTCAATGCTACTTAAGCTATGCAATAGGAGGAAGAAGCGCAAATAGAGGAGAATGTGCTCAACCTTGCAGAAAAAAATATTCGTTAAAAGATGCAGAAGGGAAATACATAGTAAGGAACAAAAACATTTTAAGTTTAAAGGATTTAAACCTTTCAGAAAGACTTGAAGAGCTTATTTTAGCTGGAATAACTTCATTCAAAATTGAAGGAAGATTAAAAAATGAAGCCTATGTAGTAAACACAACAGCATATTATAGGCAACTATTAGATAAAATAACAGATAATTTAAAACTAAAAAGAGCCTCAAAAGGCATATCCACCTACGATTTTGAGCCTGATATCCATAAAACATTTAATAGAGGTTATACGACCTTTAATATAGACAATAATAAAAAAGATCTAAGTACATATACATATACATCATCATTGGGTGAATACATTGGCGTTGTACAATATGCAAAAAAGAATTATTTTTCTATGAAAACAAACGTTCTAAATAATGGCGATGGTATATGTTTTTTCAATGAAGAAAAAGAATTAATAGGTACAAAAATAAACAAAATAGAAGGTAATCTTATATTCCCGACAGAAATAAAAGGAATAAAACCGGGCATAAAAATATACAGAAATTACAATAAAGTTTTTGATACAAAAATAAATAATACCAATATAACAAGAAAGCTATCAGCAAAACTAAGAGGAAGAGAAATATCAACGGGATATATATTTTTCTTAGAAGATGAAGATGGTAATTGTGCACAACAAATGATTTCAAACAAAGTAGAACTTGCTGCAAACAAAGAAAAAGCTTTAAACACTATAATTGTACAGTTGTCAAAATCAGGTAATACTGAATTTAGAATTAAAGAAACAGATATAAAACTAAAAAATATTCCGCATTTCAAAGTTTCAAAAATAAATGAAATAAGAAGAAACTTAACAAACAAACTAAGAAAGATAAGAAAGAAAAACTACAAATATAAATATAGAAAAACTCCAATTAAAATAGTTGAATATCCGATTTCAAAACTAAACTATAAAGCAAATATTTTAAATGATAAAGCAGCATTATTCTATAAAAAGAGAGGCTGCTATATTGAAGAAATGGCACTTGAAAGTCAAAAAAATACAACTAAAAAAGAAGTAATGATTTCAAAATACTGTATAAAAAATCAATTAGGACTTTGTCCTAAACACACAGCAGTAAAAAAATTTATTGAACCATATACCTTAATAGACGAATTCAACAAGGAATACCTTGTTGAATTCAATTGTAAGGATTGTGTTATGAAAATAAGGACTAAGAATTAAGATCTTTTTAATGAAGAATATGCAGGATTTGTAGCGATTAAGTTAGCGATTGAAGTCATTTGATTACCATCTTTTGTATATAATTTAGATAAATAATTTAATCTTTTAACTAATTTAGAATCAGCCGTTTTTAAAGAAGGATTATATTGAGTGAATGACATCCAAGTTTGAACTTCCATATTCCAAGCTCTAACTTCTTCTTCGTAAGTTTTTGTATTTTCGTGGTGAACACTTTCATGAGCGATTAAACAAGCAACTGCTTCAACAGGAGCTGTTTTATAATTAGAGCTGATTAATATAACCAAACCACCATCAGCTGTTTTTGCAGTAACTGCTTCACAAGTACCATAACCTAAAGCAGCTAAGTTTCTGAACATTATTCTGATAGGTCTATTAGTAGAATTTTGACCTTGAATTACATCTAAAACTTTTCTATTATTCATTGCTTCTAATTTGTTCAATGCAGCTGTTAATACAGGTTGTTTAGTATTAGCAGAGAAATCTGCAGCTAAAGCAATATTTGAAACACTCATCAAAATTAATGCGCTAAAAAGCACAACTATCTTACTCATAAATTTCATAACAGGGAATCCTTTGAGAACAACTATCTTTTACACTTATTAAGAATTTTATTTAATCCTCACATTTTTAGATATCGGAGTTTGAAAAAAATACTTTAGTTTTTAAATTAGTTTTTTTACTTTTTTGTAACATTTCTTAAAATACGAATTTTCAAAATCACTCAACGTCAATAATTACAAGGATTTTTATTTTTGAATAAATCTATATATAATAAGAAAATGTTTATTGTATAATCAAATAAAAAAGAGGTTTTTATGTTTGATATAGGAATAATAGGTTCTGGACCTGCTGGTTACGCAGCAGCAATAAGAGCAAGTCAAAGAGGTTTAAGCGTAGTTTTATTTGAAAAGGAACATATTGGAGGCACATGTTTAAATAGAGGATGCATTCCAACAAAAACAATTCTTCATTCTTGTAAATTATTTTCAGAAATAAAGAACGCACAAAAATGCGGAATAGCAGCAGAAAATATATCTTTTGATTTTGAGAAAATCCAAGAAAGACAAAAAAACGTTTCTGAAAAAATAAGAAAATCTCTAACAATGTTAATAAAAGGATATGGAATAACAATTGTAGAAGAAGAAGCATTTATTGAATCAAAAAACATAATCAAAACACAGACAAGCAGTTATGAAGTTAAAAATATCATTATTGCAACAGGTTCAAAACCTAATATATTAAATTTCCCAGGGGAATATGCAAAAGATTTTATTTTAACATCAGATGATGTTCTCAATATGACAAAACTTCCGCAAAGTATATTAATTGTTGGAACAGGTGCAATTGGTATAGAATGGGCAAGAATATTTTCCTGCCTTGGAGTAAAAGTCACTTTGGTCGAAATGATGGAACATATTATTCCAACAGCAGATTATGAAGTGTCAGAACGTGTTATTAGGTTACTAAAAAAAAGCAGAATAGATTTCTACACATCTACAACAATAAAAAATATAAATAATAATGAAATAACCTTATCAAACGATAAAGTTATTAAAGCAGATAAAATACTTTTAGGTGCAGGAAGGCAGCCTGAAACAAACTGTACAAAAGTGCCTTCATACATAAAAATAAATAAATATATAGATACAGAC
>DVJT01000122.1 GCA_018716565.1 Candidatus Avigastranaerophilus faecigallinarum
GCTTTTCTGTCAGAAGACTTTTTACAATTTAAAACTTCTGAATTTATAATATTATATTTACCTTGTTTAATCCATTCGTCAGACATAAAATATTTAATGTTTTGTTCATAATTTTTTAGTCTGTTTTCACCGCTTGGATGCTCTGAATCAAATTCTATTTTATAGTCCATTGTATTTATTACTGAAAGTGCTTCTTTTGCATTTTCTAAATTAAATTGAGCTTTTGTTATAAGCTTTGCACCTTCAACATCTGCAGCATATTCTGAATTTTTCGAATCTATTAAATATTTTCTTTTATAATAAGCATAAAAAGTTGGTGATCCGTCTCTTTTAGCTTTTAACATTTGATTATATATAAAGTTTAATCTTTCACCATGTCCAAGCATTGAATGCGATATTTCATGAGCTACTATTAATGCAAGTGCATCATCATTGCCTTTGAATGTGTCTATTAAACCTGTATTAAATACTAAACAATTTAATTCTGATGAATTAGCATTAAAATTTCTGTCTGTATCTATAATTATTCGCCAGTTTATGTAATCAAGATTATTTGCTCTTATTATTTTTTCTGCAATTCTATAAATTTTATAAAAGTCTTCCGGATAAGCTTGTGAATTAAAATCATCTATTTTTTTATTTGCTAAATATTCTTTTATTTTTTGATATTCAATATTATCTTTTTTTATTTTTTCATTATATTTAGATAGTGTTTCATTATCATATCCTCCTAATTTTATTAATTTAGGATCTTTTAATTTTATGTTACATTCTTCTTTCACATTTTCTTTTTCATCTTCAGAATAATCTTTAAAATATTGATTAGTTACCCCATATTTTTTTGCGTGCTTCATTTCCTTTAAATGAAGATTTACATAGTCTCTTGCTTCTGCTCCTAAATTAATAAATAAACAAAAAATTAAAATAAATAATATTTTTTTCATATTTTCCTCGTTTTTATTTATAATACAATACTTTATTTATTATTGAAATCATTAGATTTTTTATCGTGTAAAAATTTTGCCATTTTATATTGTTTAAAACTCAAGGCAAAATTATATAAAGCATTAATTAAAGTTCTTCCTGTTTCACTTTTTGCTATAACTAAAGTTTTTCCGTTATTATTTTTGGCAAAATATAATTCTGTTTTTAGTATATTATCAACTTTATCTAATGATGGACGTTGTAATCTTTCTATTATCCATTCATTTAATAGATTTACGGAATTCTTATTTTTATTTTCCTGCAGGTATTTTGAAAATTCTTTTAATATCATTTTTATATTATATTTATTTTTTACTTCTATTACTATTATTTTCTAAAAAAGAAAAATCTTTTCCTAACATATTTTCGATTTCTTTTATTAATTCAGATGGTTTTATATTTAATCCTTCCGATATTCTCCATAATGTTGTTAGTTGAATATCTTTGTTTCCTTTTTCAACTTCACTCCATATAGATTTACTTAATTCTATTTCATTAGATAGTAATGATATAGATTTAATTCCTCTATATTTTTTTATTATATTACCTGTTATTTTTAGTAGTTCTTTTTTTGTGTCTTGCATATTTTTAATTATTGTTCTAATATAAGAACAATATGTTCTCGTACGAGAACAAGATAAGTTTAATTCTAAAAGTTATATAGAATTGGCAAATAAATTAAAAGAAGTAATAAATAAAAAAATAATTTAGATGAAATAAAAGAAAATGCTTATAATATTTCAAAAATTTTAACTTAGAAAAATTTTGCTAAGAATTTATTTTCTGTTTTATATTAAGAATATATTAAATTATAAAAAGACATATTATAATAATTTTATAAATAGAGGGTAAAATATGTCTGTCAAAGTTAGTGTTATTTTAGCTGTATATAATGTAGAAAAGTATATTAAACAAACATTAGATAGTGTTGTAAATCAAACTTTTAAAGATATTGAAATAATAGTTGTAGATAATAAATCAACGGATAAAACCCTTGAAATAGTTAATGAATATGCTAAAAAAGATGAACGTTTTGTAATATATAAAAATACAGAAAATTTAAAACAAGGTATTGCAAGAAATTTTGGCGTTCAAATGGCTCGAGGAGAATACATTTTCTTTATTGATGGTGATGATTATATGGATTTAACATGTATTGAGAAAATGTATAATAAAATAACCGAGACAGGGGCTGATATAACTTTATGTACTTGGAATCAATTTGATGATGCTACAGGTAAAATAGATAAAAACCATGTATATGCTAAATTAAAACAAATTCCAACAGAATTTGATAATAAAACTTTTAATTGGCGAGATATAAAATATAGTGTTTTTTGGCAGACCAGTGTTCCTTGGGACAAGATATATAAACGTGATTTTCTTATAAAAAAAGATGTTAAATTTCCGGGTGGTACTTTTTTTGAAGATAATGTTTTTGTTTATGATGCTTTATTCAAAGCCGAAAAAATGTCTGTTTTAAGAGAAGATTTGGTTTATTATCGAATTAACAGAAAAAATGCTGTTACCAATTCAAGAAATCGTATTTTCTTTGATTATTTTAATATATTTAATTCAATTGGTGATAATTTGAAGAAAATAAATTTATTTGATGAAATGAAGTATTATTATTGGGATTATAAGGTTATAACTCTTTATTGGTGGTTTATGAAAGTAAAACTTCCTTATAAAAGAGAATTTTATAATAGAATGAAATATGATTTTAAACATCTTGGTATGAAAGAAGAAGATAAAGAATTTGTCAGAAATCGTACATTATTTTTAATAGATAGATTTACTAAAATGCCGTTTTTCATATATTATCCTTTATTTTTCTTTTTCGATAAAATTTTTAGAATAGAATTCGGAAAGAAAAATTATGCTGTAATTTTCTTTTCAACTTTTGAAAAATGGTATGATTATAAAAAGTAATTAAAAACCTAAAGATAATCCCGCACAAATATTTATGGATTGACCTGTTATTGTTTTTGCTTTATCGGATATTAAAAATTCACAAGCATTGGCTATTTCTTCAGGTGTAACAAATCTTCGTTGAGGAATTGTTTCTATTATTTCATCTTTAGAAAAATCTTCTTCTAAATTTTCATTATTTATTAATTCTGTATCAACCCAGCCGGGATTAATTATATTAACTGTTATGTTATTTTGAGCAACTTCAAGTGCTAAAGATTTTGTTAATCCTATTAGTGAAGCTTTTGTCATAGAATAAATTGAAGCGTTTGCTTCTCCCATAACACCTGATATTGAACCTATATTTATAATTCTTCCCCAATTTTGTTTTTTCATATGGGGAATTACTAATTTTATAAGTTGATAAGGTGCAATTGAATTTAATTTTATAGAGTTTAATATGTCTTTATCAGACATTTTTTCTATAGGTGAATAAAAATAAACTCCTGCATTATTTATTAGAATATCAATATTTATGTTTAACTTGTTAAAAAGTTTTTCAGCTGAGTTGTCTTCAAATAAGTCAATGTCAGTATAACCTGCGAAATTATTTTCATTACATAATTTTTCAAGTTTTTCTTTATATCTGCCTGTAATATATACATTAAAATTATTTGCAAAATGTTTTGCAATAGAAAGTCCTATACCTTGTGAGGAGCCTGTTATTAATATATTTTTTTTATTCATCATCTACATTCGTTATAAAGCTTAAAAGTGACATTATAAAAGCGTTTATTAATTCTGCTTTTTCATTATCTTTCAATGTTTTTATAAATTCAATACAAGTATGCAAATTATAATTATTATCATACCATCTGTTATATCTTGGCGGTGGATTATCATTCATATTTTTAATAGATATATCAAATTCATCTTTATATCTGGCTAATATAATTTGCAAAAAATCTTGAGAAATTAAATCTATAGTATATTCATCTATTGTTTCTAATAACAATAGAAGTTGTTTTAAATCAGGATATTTGTCATACCAACGATTGTACATTTTTTAACCTGCAGGCCAAGTAAATTCTCTTCCTGACATTACATGGACATGAATATGAAATACTGTTTGTCCCGCGCTTGCTCCTGTATTAACTACTGTTCTATATTCTTTTATTCCCAGTTTTTCTGTGATTTTAGGTATTGCAGAAAATATATCTCCAAATACTTTCTTATCGTTTATGTCATTTAAAGAAGAATAATGATTTTTAGGTATTACCAAAAAATGAACAGGTGCTTGAGGATTTAAATCATTAAATGCTACAACATTTTCATCTTCGTAGATAAAATTTGATGGAATTTCTTTATTTGCTATTTTACAAAATATACAATCAGGACTCATAAAAAACCTCTTATAATATGTATTTTTCTAATAGTATATTTTTTTTTTTTAATAATGCAATATTTTAACTATTTTCGGCTGCAGAATTCATATTTTCATACAGATCTTTATAATGTTCTGAACTATATCCTAAGATTGTTTTATAATTTATATCTTTTAATTCAAATATTTTTTTTATACCTAAGTCTTTAATATTAATTTTTCCTTTATATATATATTCAACAGGTTTGTTGTGTTTTTTGTAATTTGATGCTTCACGTACTGAAAATCCTTTTTTCATATTATCAGGCAGAGCTTCTTTATTTTTTAATATACCGCCTTTATTTCTATATTTTGCAATTAAATCTTTAAAATAATCACTTTTTATAAATTTATTAACGTCGTCTTCCGGTCTTATTACAATATTATCTGTATCAAGAAATTCTGTTGGAATTCTTAAAAGAACAAGTCCGTTTTCTCTTTTTAATGCTTGTTCTATTAATGATTCGGCTAAAGTATTATTATCTGTTGCGTTTTTTGTATTTCTCCAGTTAGATTGAAAATCTTCCATATCAAAAAGATATACACCATCTATTAAATCTTCTGACGGTAATAAAAACCCTGTTTCCATTATTTTTTCATAATTTGTTGAATTTGTAAGATGGTATAAATATTTAGGGAGTGTTGAACTTTCTTGTTTGGCATCTTCAATCTTTTTAGGTTTTTCGCTGCTCCTTACAAAAACATCTCCAATTTCTTGAGATTTAAAAGCAGGGTATTTTACATTAGTTCTAAATAATGTTTTTACTGGGAAACAATAATAGATTGTATTAAAATTAATTTTCATATTTGGCTTGTGATATAAAAAAGATTTTAATTTTTGTATTTTAGCTATAATTATAATTGAGGTTAATATGATAAATCAATATATGACAGATACAATAAGTGCAATAGCAACACCGATAGGTAATGGTGGAGTAAGTATAGTAAGGATTTCTGGGGAAAAATCTTTTGAAATTATTCATAAAATATTTTCTTCACAAAATCTTATTGCAGGCAAAATCTATCATGGATGGATTATTGAAAATGGAGAAAAATTAGATGAAGTTATAGTTCTTCCGTTTAAAGCTCCTAACAGCTATACAGGTGAAGATGTTATAGAAATACAATGTCATGGCGGTGTTCATATTACCAATAAAATTTTAGATTTAACAATAAAAAATGGTGCAAGGTATGCAGAAAAAGGCGAATATACTAAAAGAGCATTTTTAAATAGAAAAATGGATTTATCTCAAGCAGAAGCTGTTTTAGATTTAATTCATGCTCGCAGTGAAAAATTTGCTTCTGCGAGTGCAAAAAATTTATTTGGTAAATTATCTATAGAAGTAGCAAATATCAGAAAAGAAATTATGGATTTACTTTCAAGAATTATTGCTGCTGTTGATTTTCCTGAAGATGTTGTTGAACCCGAGTATTCATATATAGAAGATACTATTGAAGAAATTATAGAAAAGATAAATTACATTTTAAGTTTTTCAAAAAGTTCAAATGTATTTAGACAAGGTATAAAAATTGTTTTGGCAGGCAGACCTAATGTTGGTAAATCATCTTTATTTAATACCCTTTTAAATTTAGATAGAGCAATTGTTACTGATATAGCTGGTACCACTCGTGATGTGATTCAAGAAACTCTTGATATTGATGGTATTGCGGTAACTATTATAGACACAGCAGGAATTCGTGATGATGAAAATATAAATAAGGTTGAAGCTATTGGTATAGATTATTCAAAAAAATATGTTCAAGATGCTGATTTAGTTTTGTTTCTTTATGATTTAAATGATGGATTTACTAAAGAAGACAAAGAAATTATTGATTCTATAAAAGATAAAAAATATATAAAAGTTGCTACAAAATCTGATTTGACTTCATTTAAAGATGATGATTCTATTTGTATTTCATTGAAAACAGGTGAAAATATAGAAATATTAAAACAAAAAATAAAATCTGCAGTAATAACTCAAAACCTTACAGAAGTTGAGTTTATAACTAATCAAAGGCAACAAAAAGCATTAGAAGAAACAAAAAATTCATTGATTAATGCTTTAATAGCTGCTCAAAATAATGAAATTCAAGATTTAATTTCTATAGATATAAAATCTGCTTTAATGTATATTTCAGAAGTTTCAGGTGAAGTAATTACAGATGATATATTAAACAATATTTTTGATAATTTCTGTATAGGTAAATAGACTATAACATTAATACCCGATTGGCTAATAAAAATTTCTTAAAATTTCATTTAAAGTTATAGAGTAGATTTATAGTCAAATTAGTTTAGTGAAATTTAGGAATTGGTGAAATATGGTTTTGTCTTCGAGTGTTTTTTATCGCGATAATGAAATAATGCAAGAAATCTTTTTTCAGGTTTCAAAATATTCAAATGGTGAAATTATTATTACGGATGATAATTTTAATATAATCTTTCATAATACAAAATATATTGAAGATAAAAAACAATATAATTTGTATGATATTTTGAATAATTTTATGAATAAAAATATTGAAGAAAATATTGAAAGTTTTAAAAATTCAGATAAAAATCATATATTTTTAAAGCTTATATTTTGTGAAAATGGTGTATTACAGAATATACCCGTAGACTTACATATATGTAAAATCAGAAATAAAAAAAATAAATTAATAGGATTTTCTGTAATTATTCAAGATATTACTCAAGAAGTAAAAAATAAAATACAAAAAGAAACATTTGTGGATATAATTTCTCATGATTTAAAAAATCCAATGAGAGCTAATATTCAAATATTAGAATTAATATTAAAAAACAGATTTGGTAAAGTAGAGAATAATCTCAAAGTAGTTCTTGATGAATTACTGAATTCTTGCAAATTTATGAATTATATGGCTGATAATTTATTGATTAAATATAAAAATGAATTTGATTTATATGAGCTTCAAAAGCAAGAATATTCAATTGTTAATTTAATTAAAGACCGATGTAATAAACTAATGAATTTTCTTGATAGAAAAAAGCAATCTGTAGAACTTGTGGTTAATGGTGATTTACCGAAAGTTAACATTGATGTTGATGAAATGGCAAAAGTTATAAGTAACTTAATTATAAATGCGTCAGAACAAAGTGTTGAAAATTCAAAAATTGTAATACAAATAGATAATAAAAAAGATAGTGTTAATGTTTCTTTTATAGATTATGGATATCCTCAAAAAACTGAGATTTTAAACGGAATTTTTGAAGAATATATAACTACAACCAATAAATTTAGAAAAGTTGGTTTTGGTCTTGAATTATATAATTGCAGGAAAATTATAGAAGCACATAATGGACGAATAAGTGCAAAAAATGAGTTCAATACAGGAACAACAATAACATTCAGTTTACCTTTGGCAGGTTAAATAACATTATTAGAAATAGTTAATGGAACTTGCCTATCTAATGCATCTGGAAGGATATAATCTACAGAAAGTTCCTCTTCTTTAACCATAGAAGCTAAAGCAAAAGCGCAATTAAGTTTGATTTCATTTGTTATCTTTTTAATATTATTTTTCAATACTCCGTTGAATAATCCGGGGAAGACGAGTGAATTATTAATTTGATTAGGAAAATCGCTTCTTCCTGAAGCTGTAATAAATGCACCATATTTTTTAGCTTCATCGGGCATAATTTCGGGTGTAGGATTTGCAAGTCCAAAAATAATCGGTTTATTATTCATTGATTTAACCATTTCTTCTGATAATAAATTAGGAGCAGAAAGTCCTATAAAAACATCAGAATTTTTTATACCTTCTTGAAGGTTACCTTTGAAACAGTTTAAATTTGTATATTTTGCTATTTCTTCGTGTGCAAAATTATTTTGTTCTCTTCCTTTATAAATTGCACCGTCAATATCGAACATAATGATGTTTTTAGCACCAACAGCCAAAATAAGCTTACATACTGCTATTGCTGCAGCTCCGGCTCCTGAAAAAACAATTTTTACATCTTCTATTTTTTTACCTGCAAGATGAAGTGCGTTTAATAATGCTGCTAATACTACAACTGCAGTTCCGTGTTGATCATCATGAAAAATTGGAATCTTAGCTTTTTCTATTAATTTATTCTCAACTTCAAAACATCTTGGTGCTTTAATATCTTCTAAATTAATTCCTGAAAATGAATTTTGAAGTAATAATACAATCTCAATTATTTCATCCGGAATTTGAGTTTTTAAACATAAAGGCATTGCACTAACATCACCAAGTTCTTGAAATAATACGGCTTTTCCTTCCATAACAGGTAAACCGGCTAAGCCTTTAATATCTCCAAGTCCCAAAACAGCGCTTCCATCTGATACTATGCCTACAGGTTTTTGTTGTTTATCTTCTGTTAATTCAATTTCTACAACACCGCCTGCCATTTTTCTTAATTGCAGGGATTTTTCGTTGGTTGTTCCTGTTAATTGATTGTAATCAAACATAAACAATCTTTTTGAAACGCATAAAAAGAATTCTTTTAAATTGTTTGTTTTACCTTTTAAAACAGGTATTGAAACATTAAAATCTATATCTTTTACATTTTCTTCAATTAAACTTAAATCAATAGCACCAAATGAAGGTTCAATATTATCTACAACAAGTTTTATTTTAACTTTATCTTGAGAAGAAATTTCAAAAGGATAAGCATCTATTCCTAAAGTTGATTTTAGAAAAATTGCTCTTTCAAGAGATTTATCATAATCAAAAGAAATAACGGCAACGGAATTTTCTCTGTTTGTATAATCATAAGAACATTCGGGATTTTCTTTTATTTTAAGACAAGATGCTGCAACCCCTGGAGTATAAACTATAGCCAGAGTATTTTTATCTTTTACTTCAACTTTAGAAACTATCTTTATTCCGTTATATTTAACCATTATTTTCTAACTTTATTTTCCCTGCCTTCAAGTAATCTTTTAATATTGGACTTATGCATTAAAATGACATATATTGCACCTAAAGCGGCAAAACAAATATAATATATATTTTGTTCAAAAGCATTCATTAAAATAGGTGCTAAAGAAATTGCTATAATTGAACCTAGTGAAACATATTTTGAAGTGTAGGTTATTAAACCCCAAATAGCAGCGATAATTAAACCTACAGGCCAACATAAAGCAAGAATAGTTCCAACACCGGTTGCAACTGATTTACCGCCGGTAAAACCTAAAAATATAGATTTACTATGACCTATTATAACTGATATTGCAGCTATTACAGGTGCTAAACCAATATAATTCATAAAATTAAACCAATGAACGGCAATTAAAACAGGGATTGCACCTTTTAAAGCATCAAGAAACATTACAATAAAAAACCATTTAGTTCCAAGTATTCTTTTAACATTAGTAGCTCCTGTTGATCCAGAACCTGTTTGTCTTATATCAATACCTTTTAATAACTTAACAATAATGTATCCTGTAGGAATTGAACCGATTAAGTATGAAAAAATTAATACTATTATTAATTTAGTTATTAAAATTGTCATTTCTTTTCTCCTTTTTCTTTTGCGGAAATTCTTATCGGAGTACCTTTAAATCCAAAGGCCTCTCTTAATTTATTTTCTAAATATTTTACATAATTATCTTTTAAGAAATCCTCATTATTAATGAATAGAACAAAAGTAGGCGGATTTGTTCTAACCTGAGTAGTATAGAATAATTTTAATCTTTTACCTCTAATACTTGCAGGCGGATTCATAGAAACAGCATCTATAATTACTCTGTTTAATAAACTTGTTGCTATGCGTTTTGATGTTTCAGAATATACTTCTTTTGATAATTTATATAAATTAACTAATCTTTGTTTAGTTTTTGCACTAATGAAAACTTTTGGTGCATAACTTAAAAATGGCATTTCTTTTTCTATTTCACTTTCAAATTTATTGATTGTGTTTGATTGTTTATCTTCAATTAAATCCCATTTGTTTATTGCTAAAATAATAGCTTTACCTGAATCAATAATAGTTCCTGCTATTTTTTTATCTTGGTCTGTAATACCTTCTGTTGCATCGACTACAAGTATTGCTACATCACAATTTCTAATAGCACGAATTGAACGGTCTACTGCAAATTTTTCAATACCCCAATCAACTTTAGATTTTTTTCTTATACCTGCAGTATCAACCAATATAAACTCTTCACCTTCATATTTGACTTTTGAATCTATAGCGTCGCGCGTTGTTCCTGAAATATTTGATACAATTACTCTTTCTTTATTTAAAAGAGCGTTAACTATTGAAGATTTACCTACATTAGGCTTTCCTACAATTGCAATACGAATATTTTCAGATTTTTCTTCTTCTTCAATATATCCAAAATCTTTTGTAACAGCATCTAATAAATCACCTACACCGCCGGAACCGTGAAGTGCTGAAATAGGGAACGGTTCACCAATTGCAAGAGAATAAAATTCAGTTGCATTAATAAATTTATCAGGATCATCAAGCTTATTAACAGCAAGAAATATTTCTTTTCCGCTTTTTCTTAAAACATTTGCAATGTCATAATCTATAGGATTTAGACCTTCTCTGCCGTCAACAAGGAAGATTATTTTATCAGCTTCTTCACAGGCAACTTTTGCTTGTGTGAAAATATTAAGCATTATTTCGTCTTCATCACCCGGAATAATACCGCCTGTATCTATAACAGTAAATTCTTTATCCATCCATTCAACATCAAAATAGATTCTGTCACGAGTTACACCTGCTTGGTCATCAACAATTGAATGCCTTGCTCCCAGTAATCTATTAACAAATGTTGATTTACCAACATTTGGACGTCCTACTATTGCTACTACCGGTTTATCTGTCACTTATTCTTATCCGTTCTTTCCTACACGCTATATATTATTACAAATAAGTTATCCATGCCAGCTTTAAAATAATTTTTAACGCAAAAAAATCTTTTTTATAGTTTTAATCGAGTGTTATGATTGAAAGACCTAAAACTATACAAAAGAATATATTTGAAAATTTCAATAATCTAAGTCGTATTTCTCAAACGCCTAAGTATCCTAAGATTAATGATAAGTGTGATTCTTTTGATAAAGAAAGCAAATTGCAGCAAAAATATAGTGAAATGGCTTTATATAATACAAAACTTCAAGAATTTTCAGAAACAGAAGTAGAAAGAATAGTAAAAAAATACCTTATAGTAGCCGGAGTTTTTTGTGTTGGTGTTTTAGGTCTGATTTGTTCGTTAAGAACAGGTTTTGGTCAGAAAGAGATGAATAAAGTATTTAATTGGGTTGATACATCTCCAAATATAATCGCAAAATCGATTAGAAAAATATTTTCTCAAGGAAAATTAAATGTTGAAAATATAGGTGCCAGAGCTGTAGAACATATGTATACAGCTGTAGATAATGTTGATGGGCTTGGTAAAAAAGGTGTGAGTGGGGCTCATAGTATGTCTGCTTTTATAAAATCTTTTTATAAGAGTGCTTTAAAAGATAATATTCAAATTACCAATATAAAAATGAAAGATAAAAAGCTCAAAGATGGCAATATTATTATTGAATATATTGAAGATGGTGTAAAAAAAGTTCTAGAAACAAATATAGGAAAAGGTTTTACAAAAGGTCAGCAAAGATTATTGAAAAACTTAAGTGATCCGAAAGTAAACAATGGGTTTTCTATAAATGGTTTTACAAAGTCAAAATTTTACCAAACATATTTAGCAGATGGCACAGAAATTAGGAATTCAAAGAATAATTTTCTCAGTATATACCAAACGTTGTTTTGTAAAAAACCTACAGGACAGATAGATGCAATAACGAAGGATGCTTTTGTTGATGGTATATATAGCATAAAATATCATAAATTAACCGGTGGTGCTTCTTATCCTGAAAAGACAATTTTTATGGATAGACCAATGAGTTTAAAAGAAATGGCTGATTATATAAAAATTTGTTCTTCGAGTATTGATAAAAGTGTTTATAGAGAAGTTTTGCTTGGTAAAAAGTTATATAATGCAAAAGACTTGATAACAACTGTTCAAACTGCTTTGAGAAGAGGAGTTTTACTTCAAACTGAAAAAGGTGAAACTCTTATTTTAGGACAAAGAGCAGGAACAATGTTTTTGGCATATTGTGATAAAACACCTAATAATTCATATAGTGTTAAATCTTTCTTCCCTGTTTTGCATGGCAGTGATATGCATAAACAATTAATGAAGGAATATTTTGAAAGAAAAGGTAAAATAGGTATTTGTGATATACCTAAAATTATCGGGTTAAAAGATGAGATAGATCCTAAAATATATGCCAATTTTCAAAATAAACTTCTAAAAAGTTCTATGAAGAGTGCCTCACTATTTAGTGTGATAGAGACAAAAATAGAATTTGAAAAAGAGCAAGCAAAAAATAGAAAAAACAAAGATAAGTTTAATACTTCTTTATTGAAGGTCTCTTAAATAATTAGTTATATCTATGTTTAAATTATTAAATTTCTGATAGTTACTTTTTAAACAATAGTTTTTATCTGAAGATATTATAATTACGTTAGTTATATCTATTACACGTTCATCTATATCAAAGAAACATTTGTAGTATATTTTATCTGAATAATTTCCTTTGAATACTAAATTATTTTTAAAGAATTTAGTGTATTTTGGAAAGAAACCTGTAAAGAATTTATTTTTTCTATTATTAAAGTCAGGACTTGCACACATATTTGAAACAAATATTCCGTCTTTTTTTAAAGATTTTTTTATAGTACTGAAATATTCATCACTTAAAAATCTTAAATCTATACCATCATTATTTGCAACATCCACAACAATCAGGTCATATTTTCTTTTACTATTTCTCAAATATGTAATTCCATCCTGTAAAATAAAATTAAATTTGTCTGATTCTTTAAAACCAAAATAATTTTTTGCAATATTGGGAATATTTTCTTCTAAATCAACAACATCAATAGATTTTAGATCTTCAAATAAAACTTCAAAATCATTAATTATTTTACCTGAGCCCATACCTATTAAAAGAATATTTTTAATTTTAGAATTTATTAAATATGGAATTAAAAAGTAATTAATATAAGGAAGATTACCTTTATAAAAATCTGTATTAATAAAGCCTGCTTGATATGTGTCTTTATAATGAAGAAATCTGCCTATTTCATTTTCTATAACTTTTATATTGTGAAAATCAGACTCCAACTCAAAAAGTACTCTGTCATTGAAAATCTTATTATTAATAATTTCTAAGAGTTCTTTTTTGGGTTTTTTTATTGCGAGTTCTTCTGGTATTAATACAAATTCTTCATTGTTCATATTGTAATTATCCCACAAATTATATGTTGATGATAAAATTTAACTATAAATTATTTAAGTTGGAGGCAATATGCAAGAGAATAATACGAAAGAAACAACTTCTTCTATTGATGTAATAAGACAAGGAAGAATAGACAAAGCTCAACATTTAAGAGATTTAGGTTTTAATCCATATCCTTATAAATATGAAAAAACAGCATCAGCAAAAGAGCTTCAAGAAAAGTATAAAGATCTTGCAGACGGTGAAGAAACTAATGATAGATATAAAGTTGCAGGACGTGTCATGGCTATTAGAAACTCAGGCATGTTTATTGACTTGATGGATGATACAGGTAAAATTCAAATTTTCTCTCATAAACAAAATATAGATGCAGAGAAAATTAAACTTTTAAAACTTGTTGATATTGGAGATATTGTAGGTTTTGAAGGTGATATAAGAAGAACACCACGTGGTGAATTAAGTATAAAGGCTATAGATTTTGAAGTGTTAACAAAATCTTTAAAACCGCTTCCTGAAAAATTCCATGGTTTAACTGATGTTGAAACAAAATACAGACAACGTTATATTGATTTAATCATTAACGAAGAAACAAGAGAAACTTTCAGAAAAAGAAGTTTAATTATACAAAAAATAAGAGAATTTTTAGCAGAAAGAGGATACTTAGAGGTTGATACTCCGATATTGCAAACAGTAGCATCAGGTGCTAATGCAAGACCGTTTACTACTCATCATAATGCTTTAGATATGGATATGACAATGCGAATTGCATTGGAATTATATCTAAAACGTTTAATAGTAGGAGGGGTTTCCGAAAGAGTTTATGAAATAGGTAAATGTTTCAGAAATGAAGGAATAGATACGCGTCATAATCCTGAGTTTACAATGATAGAATTATATCAAGCATATGCAGATTATAACGATATGATGGAATTAACAGAAAATATGGTTGCATATGTAGCAAAAGAAGTTCTTGGTACAACAAAAATTAAATATGGTGAAAATGAAATTGATTTAACACCGCCATGGGATAGAAAAACCATGATTGGTGCTATTCAAGAATATACCGGTGTTGATTTCTTATCTTGCAATAATTTGGAAGAAGCAATTAAATTAGCTTCAACTATAAATGTAGATGCACAAGAATGTGATTCTTGGGGTAAGGTAATAGATCAAGTATTTGAAGAAAAAGTAGAACCAAGTTTAATACAACCGGTTCATATAATAGATTATCCTTTAGAAATTTCTCCTTTAGCGAAAGTTCACAGAAATAATCCTCGTTTAACAGAGCGTTTTGAAACAAGAGTAAATGGATGGGAAATTGCTAATGCATTCTCGGAATTAACAGATCCAATAGACCAAAGACAAAGGTTTGAAAATCAAGCTCTTGCAAAAGCTAATGGTGATGAGGAAGCGATGGAAATAGATGAAGATTTCATTGAAGCTTTAGAATACGGTATGCCACCTACAGGCGGTATGGGGATGGGTATTGATAGGCTTGTAATGCTGTTAACAAATTCATCTACAATTAGAGATGTAATTGCCTTTCCAACGATGAAAAATAAATAAAAAAGGCTATAATTTAGAACTGTATTGAAAATTGGCTATTGACTACTTCTGAAAAATAGATATAATAAGAATGTTATATTTAAGGAAAGGGGTTTTATACCATGAATAAAGAAGAATTGGTACAAGAAATTTCAAAAAAAGCAAAAGTTACTCAAAAAGATGCAGCAGAAGTTTTAAATGCAATTATGTCAACAATTGAAAAAACAGTTGCTAAAGGTAAAAAAGTTACTTTAGTTGGTTTTGGTACATTTGAAGCTAGAAAAAGAGCTGCTCGTACAGGACGTAACCCACAAACTGGTGCTGCTATTAAAATTGCTGCAAAAACTGCTCCTGTATTTACTGCAGGTAAAAAATTCAAAGATGTTGTTGATGGTAAAGTAGCTGCAAAAAAATAGTTTCTTGATTAAATATATCAAATAAAAAAGGCTGATAATAAATTTATCAGTCTTTTTTGTTTATAATATTTATATGATTAAAAAAACTTCCGAAATTTTAGAATTTGATAAAGTACTTTCATATTTAAGTGAATATGCTATAAGTTCGCTTGGGGTTGAAAGGTGTTTGAATGCGCAGATTTTTGATAATGTTAATACTATAAAAAAAGAACTTATATTAACTTCTCAAGCAAGAAAAATTATTAATGATGCAATAAATGTTCCGTTAGAAAATATTTATAATGTCGAAAAGAGTCTAAATGATGCTAAAAAGAAACTTCGTTTAAATGAAGAAGAAATTATTGATATTGCAAGAACTCTTAGAACATCACGTTTAATGAGAAATTTTTTAGACAGTATCTCCAATGATTATTTTGAACTTTCAGAAATGAAGAATACTCTTTATGCAAATAAAGAACTTGAAGATAAGATTTTTAATACATTTACGCCTGCTTTAACAGTAAAAGAAGATGCAACTCCCGAATTGAAAAAACTATATCAAACTTTGAGAGATACAAATTCTAATGTCAGAGTTTGTGTATCATCATTACTTCAAAATAGTGATTTTACATCTAATCTTCAAGATACAATCTATACTCAAAGAGACGGAAGAACTGTTTTTCAGGTAAAAGCAGAATGTAAAAATAAAGTGGCAGGTATTGTTCATGATGTTTCTCAAAGCAATCAAACATTTTTTATTGAGCCTGAAATATTAGTCGGATTAAATAATAAAATAAGAGAAACAGAAGCTAATATACATATTGAAGTAGAGAGAATTCTAAAACTATTATCTAATGAAATTGGGTTATATTCTGAAGAAATTAAAACATCAAATCTTCAATTAATTGAAATAGATTTTATATTTGCAAAAGCAAAATATTCTGCTTCTTTTGACGGTACGGCCGCTAAAATTTCCGATAAAAAAGTCATTAATTTAAAAATGATGAAAAATCCAGTTCTTATAAAGTCTAAAAAAGAAATAGTAGAGAATGACTTATACATAGATTCAAATAAGAATTGTATGATTATAACAGGTTCAAATACCGGAGGAAAAACTGTAGTATTAAAAACCGCAGGTCTATGTACTTTGATGACAAAGGCGGGTATGCATATACCTTGTTATGAAGCAGAAATTTATCCTTTTAAAAAAGTTTATGCCGATATTGGTGATGAACAGAGTATTATACAAAATCTTTCGACTTTTTCATCTCATATGACAAATATTGTAAATATTATAAATAATGCTGATTATGATACTTTAATTTTATTAGATGAAATAGCCGCCGGTACTGATCCTAAGGAAGGTGCTTCGTTAGCTCAAGCAATACTTGAATATTTACAGAGAAGAGGCTCAATTGTAATAACAACAACTCACTATGGCGAGTTGAAATCATTAGCATATTTAAAAGAAGGATTTATTAATGCTTCTGTTGAGTTTAATATAAATACTCTTCAGCCTACATATAAATTATTAATAGGTATCCCGGGGGCAAGTAATGCTATTGCTATAGGTAAAAATCTCGGTCTAAAAGAAGAAATTATAAATAATGCAAGAGAAACATATTTTAATCAGAAAGATAATACTGCTAAAGTTTTAGAAGAGTTACAAAAAACCCAGCAGGAATTATCTGATTCTAAAAAAGTAATAGAAGAAAAAGAAGAGAACGTAAAACGCTTAGAGCAAAGTTTAAATGATAAACTTAACGAAGTTAAAAAAGAGAAAAAGAAAAATATTCATATTTACAAGAAGAAATATGAAACATCTATAGATGAAGCAAGAGAAGAAATTAAAAGCATATTAAAGGAAATGCGAGAAGAAAAATCTGAAAAAATAGCCAGAAGAAGTTTTCAAAGATTGGCAGATATTGAAAGTTCAATGCGTTCAGATTTTAACAAAGATGAAAATGAAATTGCTGAAAAATATACGCCTATAGATTGGGAAAACATAAAAATTGGTGACAAAGTTATGGTTATGGATTTGAACCAAGAAGTAACTATTGTTGAACTACCTGATAAAAATAAAAATGTCCAAATACAAATGGGGCTAATGAAAACCAAAATTAAACAGAATAAATTAGCTGTATTAAATAAAAATTTGATTAAGAAAGAGGCTAAGGCAAGAGGTACATATAAAAATAATTTTGCGATAGAACGTCGTTCTTTATCTCAAACATTAGATTTACGCGGCTACAGATGTGAAGATGCGCTTGATGAAATAGAATCATATCTAGATAAAGCAAGTTTAGTAAATTTAAGTCCTGTTTATATAATCCATGGTCATGGCACAGGTGCATTGAAACAAGTAATACGTGATTATTTAATGCATTCACCATATGTAGCAAAATTTCGCCCCGGAGAAAATGCCGAAGGCGGAGATGGTGTTAGTGTTGTTGATATTAATTAATAAAAGTAAGTATTCTATTGCATAATTATATCCGGATAAATAGGTAGTTTATTAATATATTAAATTGAAACTTTATATTCCATATAAATCTTTAAAGAATTTTGGGACTTCAACATCAGCATTTGTATTTATTTCTTTTATTGTTATACCAAGTTGTGTCGCATAATCTTTTAAAACATTTGCAAAAGATGTTTGCATTGATGTTCCTATAATTAATAATGTAACTTCTTCCTCTGTTTTTTGAGCATCAACAGCAGTTGTAAATAATAAATTCAATGCTTCCTTTGAACATAACATTTTTTCACCGTATAACACAATGTTATTATCTTTATAATTACCATGTATTTCAAATACTTTCTTTGAACCTGCCTTTGTATGCAGGCAATCAATATTCATTGTTATTATGGGTACATTAAATAATGCCAGTATATTATGGGCTTTAGTCGGTTTTTTGTGTCTGAAATTAGCAATAAGTTGTTTTATTGTTTTTGTAAATTCAATAGGATGATTTTGTTTAAAATCGATGCTTAATTTATCTTTTAAACCAGGAACTTCTTCAAAGGTGGGTATTCCTGCGGACTTAGATATTCCTGCACCTGTAAAAGCAATTATTTTCATTTTTAACCTCATAATTAAACTTATAAATGTAATATTCCAGTAAATAAGATTTTATAAACATCTAAATGAAATTTAAAATGATTTTATTTATTGTTTAAATAATTTAATCTCAATTGAGAAAAAGCTTAAAATATGAGATAATAACCATATAAAAAGAGGGAACAATTGTGGCACAAAGACTTTTAATTGCAGATGATGATAATGAAATCAGAGAACTTTTAGAATTTGACCTTTCTCAAAGCGGTTATGATGTTGATACTGCAAAAGATGGTGAAGAAGCTCTTCATAAAGCTTTGGTTGGTAATTATGATTTAATTTTATTAGATGTTATGATGCCTA
>DVJT01000123.1 GCA_018716565.1 Candidatus Avigastranaerophilus faecigallinarum
GTCCGTTACCACCATATTTCAACGGATGAGGTTTATGGTGATTTACCATTGCGTGAAGACTTACCCGGTCATGGTGAAGGAAAAGGAGAAAAGTTTACTCCAGAATCACCATACCGGCCATCCAGTCCTTATTCCTCATCAAAGGCTAGCTCTGATTTGTTAGTGCGGGCTTGGGTTCGGTCATTTGGCTTACGGGCAACGATTTCCAATTGTTCTAACAATTATGGTCCTTACCAACACATTGAAAAGTTCATTCCTCGTCAGATTACTAATATCTTGAGCGGCATTCGCCCTAAGCTTTACGGTTCAGGCGAGAATGTGCGGGACTGGATTCACACCAATGATCATTCACGGGCGGTTTGGGATATTTTGACCAAGGGGAAGATTGGTGAAACTTACCTGATCGGAGCCGATGGTGAAAAGAACAACAAGGAAGTTCTGGAAATGATCTTAGAGTTAATGGGTCAACCTAAAGAGGCTTATGACCATGTTAAGGATCGTCCAGGACATGATTTACGTTATGCCATTGATGCTACGAAGCTCCGAACTGAACTCGGTTGGGAACCTGAATTTACTGATTTCAAGACCGGCTTACAACACACCATTGATTGGTATACGGAACACCAAGATTGGTGGAAAGATGAAAAAGCTGCAGTTGAAGCGAAATATGCGAAAAACGGTCAATAAACTAGACTATCTGTGGTCAGTTAACCTTTTAGGTGTCTGACCATTTTTAATATTAATAACGGTTAGGAGAAAAGTATGAAAAAAATATTATTTGTTGTTGAAGCAATGGGTGGGGGCGTATTTACATATATCGTGGATATGGCAAATGAATTATCTAAAAATTATGATGTTTCTATTGCTTACGGTTTAAGAAAGCAAACTCCTAAAGACTATAAATCATATTTTAATCCCTCTGTTAACTTAATTCATGTAAGAAACTTTACAAGATCAGTTGATATTAGAAAAGATTTAGCAGCTCTATTCGAAATAAAAGATATTGAAAACAGAATAAAACCCGATATTATTCATCTTAATTCTTCCAAGGCAGGTGTTCTTGGAAGAATTGCATTTAAGAATTTTAAGGGACCAGTGTTTTATACTCCACATGGATATAGTTTTTTAATGAAGAATGTTAGTACTTATAAGAGAAAAGTATATTATTACTTAGAAAAGTTTTGTGCTTCATTCACTGGAATAACAATTGCTTGTAGTTATGGTGAGTATTTGACAGCAAAAAAAATTACTAATAAAGTAACTTATGTTAATAATGGTATCAATATTGATGAAATTAATTCTTTCTTGGATCGCATACCTACAAAAAAGAAGAATATATTAACAATCGGTACGTTGGGAAGAATTTCTACTCAAAAGAACCCTACTCTGTTTAATAAAATAGCTAAAGCATTTCCTTCCTTAAAATTCAAATGGATTGGCGATGGCGAATTACGTTCGACGTTGACTGCTTCTAATATTGAAATAACCGGTTGGCTAGATAGAAAAGATGCTTTGAAAGAATTAAATTCGATCGATATTTTTATTCTACCATCTCTATGGGAAGGATTACCAATTTCACTATTAGAAGCTATGTATCTAAGAAAAATTTGTATTGTTAGTAATATTGCAGGAAACAATAATGTTATTTCAAACAATATAAATGGCTTTATATGTGAAGATATTCAAGAATATATTTCAATTATAAATTTAGTTAAACATGATATTAATAGTAAGCAATTATTAGAATTAAAAAAGAATGCGTACGAGAATATTATTAAGGAATATAATACTAAAATAATGGCAAAAAAATATTCTAAAATTTATGAAGATAACTCAAGGAGATAATCGTGAAGATATTAACAATTTCAGTTGCAGCTTATAATGTAGAAAAAACGTTAGATAAAACATTAGAGTCATTCAATGATGCTCGGATTTATAATGATTTAGAAGTATTGATTGTGGATGATGGTTCTAAAGATAATACAAAGTTGGTGGCTCAAAAATATGAAAAAATTGCTCCACAAACATTTAAATATGTAGAAAAAGAAAATGGGGGACATGGTTCCACAATTAATAAAGGAATTTCATTAGCGACAGGTAAGTATTTTAAGGTTATTGACGGTGATGATTGGGTAGACACAGATGTTTTAGTTAAATTTATTGATGAATTAAAGCATTTAGATTCCGATATGGTTTTAACGAATCATGTCGAGGTATATCCAAATCGTACTAATAAAGTTTGCTTAGTTAAAGGAATGGAAGCAAATAAAGAATATACTTGGAATAACGACTTCGATATCAAACGAGTAGTTCTCCACACTTTAACTGTTAAAACAGAGTTATTGAAAAAAAATAATGTTCATATAACTGAAAATTGTTTTTACGTTGATGTGGAATACGTGGTTTGGGCAACCTATGTTTCTCAAACAATTACATATTTAAATCTTTATTTATATATGTACCGATTAGGTAGCAGTGATCAAAGTGTTAATAAAAATAATATGTTGAAGAATGTGGGAATGCAAGAAAAAGTTTCATATCAGTTAGTACGGCTCTATGACAAATTTATAAATAATGGTATGAAACCAAACCAAGACAGTACTATTTTTAATACATTTAAGCGATCCATTGGAAGTACAATGAGAACATATCTTTTATTAAAAACAAAGGTAGCTAAAAACAAAATAACTATTTTTGACCAGAATATTCATAATATTTCTGAAGCAAGCTATCAACGATTAAATGATGATCGGTTTATTCACTTGATTAGATCAAATAATTATGCACTGGTTCCTTTTACAAAAATTTTATATCGACTTTGGGTGTTAAAATATGGCTATTAATCAAAATAAGGCCGTTATCATGATGACTACTTATAACGGCGCAAATTATGTAGAAAAACAATTAAATAGTCTTGAAAACCAAACTTTTCAAAATTGGGATTTATATATTAGTGATGATGGATCAAATGATCAGACGCTTCAAATTTTAGAAAAATATATGGCTCAAGATGACCGTATAAAGAAGATCCTGCATCATTCTCATTATCATGGTGCATTTAATAATTTTTACAATGTAATGAGGTATGTTAAATCACTCCCTAATGAAAACTATCAGTACTTTTTTTATTGCGATCAAGACGATGTTTGGATTAATGAAAAAATGGCAATTGAAATCGAATATTTAGCTGATGAATCACAACCTTCTCTTTGCTATTCAGATCTTGAATTTATGACTGCTAACGGTAAAGATACAAAAACTAAGATGTCGGAGTTAACTAATATTGATGTCACGAAAAATCCATATAATCTTTTCTTTAGCTATCGCTATATTTGGGGAACAACAATGGCTCACAATCGGCAATTGTGGGAACAAGTCTATATAGATCAAAATACTGAAAAATATAATATGTCTCACGATAATTATATTGGTAAATATGCTGCCATAACTGGGAAAATTAAATTTATTGACCGTCCTCTTGTATTATATCGACGAACTGGAAACAATGTTTCTGGGACACCAGGGAACTACGGCAAACTAGGTATGTTAAAAAGATTATTTACTAAATTACCACAAATAGTAAATCAACATGCAGCAGTATACTGGGACGACATATATTTTATTAAGACTCTTAGTAAGCAGAATGATTTTAGTACAGAGTTACAGATAGCATTGAATAATGGTGGAATAAAGTCTTTGCGATTTTTAAAAAAATATGGAATAAAAACTTCTAATAGTGTAATTAGCAATGTTTCAATTAAAACTATTTTGTTGTTTAAATTGTATAAATATACAAAAACTTTTAAAAGAAAGATGCCATTTTAGAATTGATGAGGAAACATAATGATTTTAGAATTATTTTTAATTTTCATAGCCCTAGTATTTATAACGTATCAGCTATTTGTTCATGATTTCTTAGCACCTGCCTTTTTATTTTGTGTAATGTATACAGTATCAATTGGGTGTGCTTTAATTAATTATCAGCAATGGGGATTGAATGATTATTCTCAAGAAGCCTTTAATATATATCTTTTTGGGGCGTTGCTATTTATTTTTGTGTCGTATTTGGTTAAAATATTAATTTTACCTAATAATAGTCTGAAAATGCCTGATTATACCGCTCGAATTAATATTAATGCTGGAATAACAGTTGTTCTCACGTTTATAAACCTAATAGTTTTAGTGTTATGGGTTAAAAATGTAAAAACAATTGGGGGTGGTGGCTCTTTAAGTCAAGCTCTTGAAAATTATCGAATTAATACCTCCTATTCAATTGGGGGAGTAGGGATACCAGGATACCTGCAACAAATGTCAAAAATAACGACAGCTAGCGGGTATATATATGGTTTTATTCTTATATATAATATTGTTCATCATACGGTGAAAAAAGATGATTACTATCTTTGTCTGCCTAATACAATTATTTATATTTTGTTCAGCCTTTTTGATAGTAACCGGTTAAATATTTTAGGTGTAATAGCGTCGTATGTCGTCTATTATTACTTTATGAAAAATAGTAAAGGAAAAGGCTTTAAAACATTAATTAGATTAACTGAAATTTTTGTTGTGCTATTAATTGTTTTTTATGGGGTTAGATTAATGGTTGGTCGATCTTCTTCCAAAGGAAATAGTTTTATTGAATATATAAGTATGTATGCAGGAGGACCAGTTAAATTATTTGATATGTTTATAAGGGATCCTGTGCAAAATACTGGAATTTGGGGAAAAGAGACCTTTCCATCCTTATTAAAGACGTTTAGGTCACTAGGGTATGATATTCCTCAATATATCTCAAAAAAGGAATTTAGGTTTTATAATGGGATAAACTTAGGAAATGTGTATTCTGCTTATCGAAATTGGTTATCAGATTTTGGAATTAATGGGGTATATGTTTTACAAACTGTCTTTGCATTATTTTATAGTTGTTATTACTATTTATTGCGTAAAGTGGGATATAAAAGGCATATTTTGGCCTTAATTATTTATGGTTACATGGCTGAAGCAATTTTCTTACATCCAATTGATGATTGGTTATTCTCAATGTTTGTTTCCGTTGGTTTTATTATATATATTGTCGTTTTTTGGCTATTGTATATAATGATTACTAAAAAATTCAAATTATGATGAGGTTGATTAAATAAATGCAAAAAGAATTAAAGAAAAATTTTATCTTTGCTTTTTTAGCACAAGGAATCTCCCTTATTGTTAGTTGCAGCACTAATTTAGTTTTACCTAAAGTATTAAGTGTAGTTAACTATAGTTATTGGCAGCTATTTATCTTCTATAGTACATATATTCCATGTTTAGCATTAGGATTAAATGATGGTGTCTATTTAAGATATGGTGGTATTTTACGGTCCAAACTTGACGGGAATGCTGTTAAAAGCCAATTTGAAGTAGGAATAATTTTTCAAACTATTTTAGGAATAGTTGTTGGAACAGTTATGATCCTATTTTCTGATTCGGCAAATCGTCAAAGGGTAATTTTCTTGGTAGTCGTTTATTATTTATTCTATACTTGTCATAATTTTTTGGGATATATATTTCAGGCAATTAACGAAACAAATATCTATTCAAAATCAATAATTATTATTCGGATTGTTTTTCTTTTATCACAAATCATCCTAATGTGGTTAGGGTATAGAGAGGTATATCCCTATATAGTTTTATATATTGTGTCAATTGCTCTTGCCTTAGGATATCTGTTGATTCGAATTCACCCCGAATTTCATATATCTCAATTTGATATTAATCTTGGAGTTCGTGAGTCCTTAATTAGTATGCGGGTCGGAATTAGTTTGATGATTGCCAATATTTGTTCCTTACTAATTTTGGGTGTAGGTCGTCAAATTGTTGATATGAAATGGGGATTAGTTGCTTTTGGTAAAGTTTCCTTTTCTCTAACATTAATGAATTTTGCTCTGACATTTATCATGCAAATTGGATTAGTTCTATTTCCGGCATTAAGGAGACTATCTTCAGATGAACTAAAAGGATATTATGGTAAATTAACTTTAGGATTGTTCTATATTTTACCGTTGATGTATATTGTGTATTTACCAGTTCAATATATTCTAGAATTATGGTTGCCAGACTATAAAGAAAGTATTAGTTATTTAGCAACAGTATTACCAATTTGTTATTTTGACAGTAAGATGAATTTAATCGGCAATACCTTCTTTAAGGTATTAAACAAACAAGTATTATTACTAAAAATTAATATTATCACTATTGTTATTAGTTCAATTTTTGGATTAATTTCTGCATATATATTTAACAGTATGTATTTTGTGATAGTGGGAATGGTATTGGCAATCATTTTTAGAAGTGTATTAGCTGATACTTTATTAAGCAAAGATATTAAGACTAATGTCAGTGCTTTAGAAGTAGCAGACGTTATTCTTGCTATTATTTTTATGTTTGTATCAAATAGTTTTGACTGGAAAGTAGCATTAATTATAATTTGTACTCTATATATTCTCAGAATCTTTTTAGTTAAGACTAAGATGTTAAAAATTAAGGAGTTTAATTAATAATGAAAAAACATGATTATCTAGTAGTAGGTGCAGGCCTTTTTGGCGCGACCTTTGCTTACGAAGCTGCTAAGCGTGGTAAGCGCGTAAAAGTAATTGAAAAACGCAACCATATTGCTGGTAATATCTACACTAAGGAAGTAGATGGCATTCAAGTGCATCAATATGGAGCCCATATTTTCCATACATCTAATAAGGAAGTGTGGGATTATGTAAACCAGTTTGCAGAATTTAATCGCTACACCAATAGTCCAGTGGCTAACTATAAGGGCGAAATGTACAATCTCCCATTTAATATGAATACTTTTAACCAGATGTGGGGGGTACGGACACCAGCAGAAGCAATGGCAAAGATCAATGAACAACGTCAAGAGATGGCAGGTAAAGAGCCAAAGAATTTGGAAGAACAAGCTATTTCTTTAATTGGTCGTGATATCTATGAAAAGCTCATCAAAGGTTACACTGAAAAACAATGGGGACAAAAAGCAACTGAATTGCCAGCCTTTATCATTCGTCGTCTGCCAGTGCGGTTAGTTTACGATAACAACTACTTTAATGACACCTATCAAGGAATTCCGATTGGTGGTTACACCCAGATTGTCGAAAAAATGTTAGACAGTGATTTGATTGATGTTGAAACTGGAGTGGACTTCTTTGATAAGAAGGATGAATACCTTAAAGATTATCCAAAGATTGTCTTTACCGGGATGATTGACCAATTCTTTGACTACCAGTTAGGTGAATTACAATACCGTAGTTTACGGTTTGAAACTGAGGAAAATAACATTGGCAATTATCAAGGTAACGCAGTAATTAACTATACTGATGCGGAAACACCATATACCCGGATTATTGAACATAAGCACTTTGAATTCGGTAAAGGCGATAAGGATAAAACAGTGATTACTCGTGAATATCCAGCTGATTGGCATCGGGGTGATGAACCATATTACCCGATTAATAATCAACGAAACAACGACCTTTATAAGCAATATACAAAATTAGCGAATGAACAAGCTGATAATGTGATTTTTGGTGGTCGTCTAGGGCAATATCGTTACTACAACATGGATCAAGTATTACACGCAGCATTGACGGCTGTTAAAGAAGAATTTAAATAAATCAAAAGGGTATCGGCTTTTGTTTACCGGATACCCTTTTTAGTTTGGATGAAATTGATTGAGAATAGTAAGAAAAATCTCACTAACGGTTGAATTTTACTCGATATTTAAGGGAAATTCAAGATCTACATGGAATTCTGCTTGTCTTTTTGCTACAATAATAAAGCAACATAATTAAACTTCATTGAATTGGTGTCTGTCAAAGGACGCCTTTTTCTTCTTAACACTAATGTTGTAATATGTGTGTCGAACCTGTATTTATTGCAGGTTTTTCTTTTAAACTACTACCAAAATTTTAGAAGATATTTTATACTAATATGGTAGCTAAATAATTGCATTAGGCGATATCTTTTTTCTTAGATGTCGCCTTTTGTTTAATGATTGGGAGAGGTAAAAATGACAAAAATTTTAATTACTGGTGCTAATGGTCAACTTGGCTCCGAATTACGTAATTTATTGGATGAACGCGGGGTTGCATATGACGCTTTTGATTCTAACCAAATGGATATCACTGATCAAGCCGTTGTAAATGAAAAGATTAGTGCACTTAAGCCGGAAGTGATCTACCATTGTGCTGCTTATACCGCCGTTGATAACGCTGAAGATGTTGCCAAAGACCTCAATTGGCAAGTAAACGCCGATGGTACGCGTAATGTTGCCGATGCCGCTAAAAAAGTTGGCGCTAAGATGGTTTACATCAGTACCGATTATGTCTTTGATGGGACCAATAAAGGCGAGTATGAAGTTGATGCGCCCACCAATCCACGGAATGAATATGGTAAAGCTAAACTTGCTGGTGAAAAAGCCATCCAAGAAACTTTAGCGGATTACTACATCATTCGGACATCCTGGGTCTTTGGTAAATACGGTAAGAATTTTGTCTACACCATGCTTCGTCTTGCCGAGGATCACGCTAAATTGACAGTCGTAAATGATCAATTTGGCCGTCCAACCTGGACTAGAACCCTAGCAGAATTTATGACGTACTTAGTCGATCATGATCAGCCATTCGGTACCTACCAACTATCTAACGAGAATAGTTGTTCCTGGTACGAATTCGC
>DVJT01000124.1 GCA_018716565.1 Candidatus Avigastranaerophilus faecigallinarum
ATATGCAGCTTCTCAAACTGATAATAAATATAAAGCAAAGACTAAATATATTATATATCCCGGATATAACGATAACAAAGAAGAACTTGAAAAGTGGTTTGATTTAACTGTCAAAGCAGGTATAAGAAGTGTTGTACTTGATGTAGAAGGCGGTTGGTATATTAATAATAAATATAATATTTCTGATGAAATGTATGAGCTTCTTGAATATGCAGGTAAAAAAGCAGACGAGCTTGGGATGAAATTTGTTGAATATTATGATAGAGCAAATGATATGCGCATTCATAAAGAAGAATATAAACAACTGAGAGAAAATGAACAAAATAAACAGTAATATTGCCGAAAAGATTAAAAATTATAAGCACTACTTTATAGACCTATTAATATTAGCATTGCCTCTTTTGATAGGAAATCTTGGTCATACTTTAATTGGTGCAACAGATGTTTTTGTTGTTGCGAAGTATAAAATTGACTCTCTTGCAGCTATAAGTATTGCTAATTCTATTTTGTTTACCATTTTTATTTTCGGTATCGGTTTAATATGTGCTGTTTCTATTGTTCTTGCAAATAAAAGAGGCTCAAGACAAAAAACAAAAAAATATTTACTTTCAACTTTGATTTTTTCGTTTGTTTTGGCTGTATTTTTTTCTATAATCTGTTATTGCTCAAAATTATTAATACCATATATGGGTTTTGAAGAACATTTAATTCCTTATATCGAAGAATATATTACAATTGTTTCCTTTTCTATGTTTGGAATGTTTTTATATGAAGGAGTAAAACAATTTCTACAATCATATGAAATTGTTAATTTCCCTAATTTAATACTATTGTTGGCAGTTTTTGTAAATCTTATTTTTGATATAATATTAGTTTTTGGATTTGGAAGTATCCCGTCAATGGGGTCAAAAGGGGCAGCAATTGCAACCTTCTCTGTAAGAACATTAATGGGAATTATAATGTTTCTATATGTTTTTAGATTTATTGATTTTAAATCAAAAATTGATTTTTCATATATGAAAAATTTAATAAAGATAGGTTATCCTATAGGAGCTGCATTATTATTAGAATTTCTTGCATTTAATATAGTTACGATACTTGTTGGTCGAGAATCTGCATTATTAGCTGCAACACATAGTATTTTAACTACAATATCCTCTTCTACATTTATGGTTCCTTTAGCTATATCTACAGCAGTATCCGTAAAGGTAGCATATTATTATGGTGCCGGAAAAACAGAAGAAATAAAAAGATTTTCATTGGCTGGCTTAATAATGGGTGTTGGATTTATGGCTTTTGCCGCAATATGTTTTGCTCTATTCCCGACTCAGTTAATAAGCTTGTTTACTGATAATAAATCAGTATTGAATGTTGCACTGCCAATAATGATGGTCGTAGCTATGTATCAGGTATTTGACGGATTTCAGGTTGTTTCAGGCGGTATTTTAAAGGGATTTAAATTAACAACTTTTGTTTCTAATGCTGTTTTCTTTGGATATTGGATTGTTGGTATGCCTGTAGCAGTTTTACTTGTTTATAAATATGATATGTCTTTAAGTGGTTATTGGATTGCACTTGCTGTTTCATTATGTGTTATGGGTTTTGTTCAAGCTTTTATGGCAAAACATAAATTTAATCAGGTTAAAGAAATGTATAAATAATAATTAAAATTAATTAATGTATATACAATTCAGACGAATTTAAGGTATAATAAGCGTATTGTTTTATAGTTTTTAAATAGGTTTATATGGAAGAGAAATTAAAGTATAAGAGAATTCTGCTAAAACTAAGCGGTGAAGCTCTTTTGGGAAAACAAGAATTTGGGATTGATCAAAATCCATTAGAAATGATTGCAAATGAAGTAAAACAAGCATATGATGCAGGTGCTGAAATTGCAATAGTTGTTGGCGGCGGTAATATTTTTAGAGGTGTAAAAAATTCAGCAAAATATGGTATGGATCAAGCAACCGGCGATTATATAGGAATGCTTGCTACAGTTATGAATGCACTTGCACTTCAAAGTGCTTTAAGAAAAATAAATGTTCATTGTAGAGTGCAGTCGGCTATAGATATGGATAAAATAGCTGAACCTTATATCAGATTTAAGGCAATAAGACATCTTGAAAAATCAAGAGTTGTTATTTTTGCGGCAGGAACAGGAAATCCATTCTTTACAACAGATACAGCTGCTGCGTTAAGAGCATCCGAAATAGGTGCTGAAGCTATGTTGATGGCTAAAAATGGAGTAGATGGCGTATATTCTGATGATCCGAGAATTAATCCAAATGCTAAAAAATATAGTAATATTACCTATGATGATATAATTATCAAAGGTTTGAAAGTTATGGATACTGCATCTTGTGCTTTATGTAAACAGAATTCTATACCAATTGTGGTATTTGATTTTGCAGCAAAAGGCAGCATTATAAAAATATTAAAAGGCGAAAATATAGGAACATATGTAGGAGGATAAAATGACAGTTGATGAAATGTTTCGTTCTGGTTCAGATAAAATGGAAAAAGCTATTAATCAAATGAAGAAAGAGTTTTCTTCAATCCGTACAGGTAGAGCTAATCCTATGATTTTAGATAAAGTTTTAGTAGAGTATTATGGTGCTCCTACACCTTTGAGACAGCTATCTCAAGTTAGTGTTCAAGACGGTACTACTTTAGTTATTGCGCCTTATGATAAAACAATTCTTAAGGATGTTGAGAAAGCATTAGTTAAAGCAGATTTAGGTATTAATCCCAACAGTGACGGAATTGTTGTTAGATTGATATTCCCACCTTTAACTCAAGATAAGAGAAAAGAAATTTGTAAGGATGTAAAAAAAGTTTGTGAGGAAACTAAAGTAGCTATCCGTAATATCAGAAGAGATATGACAGATGAATTGAAAAAAATTGAGAAGGCTGAAAACCTTTCTGAAGATATGGTTAAAGACAATCAAGATAAAATTCAAAAATTAACCGATAAATATATTAAAATAGCAGATGATAATTGTGCAGAAAAAGAAAAAGAGGTCTTAACAGTATAGTGGCCGTATTAGATACTATAGCAAAAAATCGTTTGATAACAGGCTTTGCAATGGGAACACTTGTGTTCTCTTGCATTTTGCTTGGAGGTAAATGGCTTCTTGCACTTCTATTATTATTTATTATTACAGCTTCGAAAGAATATGCTGATATATTAAAAAATAAAGGTTTTTTACCTTTTTTTAAAGTCATATTAATAGTTTCCGTTTCAATGGTGCTTGTTTCAGCTTGCGGATATGGCGAGTTGCTTCCTTTGGTTCTTTTATTCGGAACAATTGGTTCTTTTCTAGCAGTACTATTTAGAGGCAGGCAACCATATATTGCAAATGTTGCAACAACTATACTTGGTTTCTTAATTGCTTGGATGCCTTGTCATATTTGTTTAATTAGAGAAATGGGGCCAGATGTTTCATTGTTCGGTATATCCTTTAGACAAGGATTATATTTCTTGGTATTTATATTCTTTGTTATTTTATTTACTGATATTGCAGCATATTATTTTGGTGTAAAATTCGGAAAACATAAATTGTCGCCAGTAATTAGTCCTAAAAAAACAATTGAAGGCTCATTAGCGGGTGGATTTTGTGCAATTGTTGCAGGTTTGATAATCGGAAAATTTATCGGAATTTCTTTATATCATTCTTTTGTTTTGGCTTTAATTGTAACTGTAATGGCACAGTTGGGTGATTTGTCGGAATCTTTAATAAAACGCGATGCCGGTGTAAAAGATTCAGGCAATTCTTTACCTGGACATGGTGGATTCCTTGATAGGGCCGATAGTTATTTATTTTCAGTTCCTGTTGCCTATTATTATATAAAGTTCTTTATTCTTACAAATCTTACTTTACCGATGGTTGGAGAATTTATAAAGAAAGTATTCCATGTTATCTGTGGCTAGAAAAAAACAAATAAAGAAACTTATAAAAAGTTTAGATGTAAATATGACGGATGAAGAACTTTTAGACATTGCGTTAACTCATCCGTCTTTTAATTTTGAAAAAAATAGAGATAATGAACCTGATTATGAACGTTTAGAATTTCTTGGTGATTCTGTTCTTAGATTAATTATTAGTGAGTATCTTTTTGACAAATATAAAAATTATAGTGAAGGTAAGTTAACAAAAATAAGAAGTTATTTAGTTAGTGATGAACTTTTAGCAAAGATAGCAAAAAATTTAAATATTGATAAATATTTAAATATTGGCATCCATGAAGAAAAAGACGGTGGAAGAGATAAAGAATCTATAAATGCTTGTGCAATGGAGGCTGTTTTAGGTGCAATATATAAAAATAGCGGTTTTGAATCTGTTAAAGTTTTTTTATATAAAATATACAATAATATGAATATTGATTGTGATGAGATATTATATTTCTATAATTCAAAAGAAATATTGCAACAGTATACACAATCAAAAAATAAAGATTTACCTGTCTATAAATTAGTTTCCGAATCCGGTCAAGCGCATAATAAAGTATATGAAGTAGCTGTATTTTATCAAGGCGAGAACTTAGGGACAGGCATTGCAAAAACTAAAAAAGAGGCAGAAAAGATTGCGGCAGTGAATGCAATAAAAAAATTAGAAATTATAGAAAGCTGTGAAAATGAATAAAATTATTATTGCGCCATCAATATTATCCAGTGATTTTGCAAATTTAGAATCTGAAATAAAAAAATTAGAGAGAAATGGCGCTGACTGGGTACATGTTGATGTTATGGATGGACATTTTGTTCCTAATCTTACAATTGGAGCTCCTGTTGTTAAGGCGTTAAGGCGTGTAACAAATATTCCTCTTGATGTCCATTTAATGATTGAAAATCCTGAAAAATATATAAAAGATTTTGCGTTAGCTGGTTCTGATATTATAACCTTTCATTATGAGACATCTAAAAATAATGTTGATGATTTAATAGTTATGATACGATCATATGGTAAGAAAGTTGGATTATCAATAAAACCTAAAACAAAAGTTTCAGAAATAGAAAAATATATAAAAGATGTTGACTTGGTTCTAATTATGACAGTAGAACCAGGTTTTGGCGGGCAAAAATTTATGCCGGATTGCGCAGAAAAAATAAGTGAGATTAAAAATATATCAACTCAAGTTATAGTAGAGGTTGATGGAGGAATTAATATTGAAACAGCCACCCAGTGTAAAAAATTAGGTGTAGATGCTTTAGTTGCAGGAAATTATATATTCTCAAGTGATAATATTAAAGAAGCAATTGCTTCATTGAGGTAAATATGTATATAACGGATGGTATTGTAGAACAACATATTCATGGTGCATTTGGCTATGATTTTATGAATTGCAGTGTTGATGATATTTGTTGTGTTTCTGAAATGCTTTTAGAAAATGGTGTTACAGCTTTTTTTCCAACAGTTATGACTGATAGCTTAGAAAAAATAAAAGAGAGAATAGAAGTTATAAAAGAGGCTAAAAATAAACAAAAAGTTAAGTCTGCACAAATTGTTGGTGTCCATCTGGAAGGTCCTTTTATTAATCCTGAAAAAGCCGGAATTCATGAAAAGAAATATATATTGCCTTTGAATGTAGATTTGTTCAAAGAATTTGAAGATGAAATTATAAAAATAGTTACATTAGCTCCTGAGTTAGATAAGGAAATGTCTTTTATCAAATATTTAAAGTCAAAAAATATAAAAATATCTGCAGGACATTCGGTTGCAACTGCTTTTTCAAATATAAATCAAGTAACTCATTTATACAACGCAATGGGAAGTTTTTGTCATAGGGGCGATTCTACTGTTGTTTCTGCATTAATAAATGATGATATTTATACAGAAATTATTGCTGATTCAATGCACGTAAGTGACGATGTACTTAAAATAACGTTTAAACAAAAACCGTTGAATAAAGTTTTACTTATAAGTGATGCTCTACCTCTAGCACATAGTCAAAAGAAAGAACAAATTTTTGCAGGTCAAAAAATCTATAATAAAAATGGTAAACTGATTAATTCTGAAGGTGTTTTTGCAGGAAGTTCAATGCTAATATGTGATATTATTAAAAATCTTACAGATAAAAATATTCTAAAAATTGAAGATGCGATTCTTACCGCATCTTCTAATCAACTAAATTATCATAAACTAAAAAGTAATATTAAAATCTATTGGAATAATTTTCATAAAATAGAAAAAGTAGAATTCATTTAAAATAAATTAGTTTCCGGTGTTGTTTTTGCATAAAACCCAAATGGAACTTTTTTAAATGAATTAATTTCTTTTTTAAGTTTATAATTCTCTTTATTTAATTCATTAATTTTGAATCGCATTGTTTCATTTTCAGTTTTTACTCTGATGAGTTCCATAACAACATCATCCATACCATCAAGTTTTTCATCAAGAACGGAAGTAATTCTTTCCGTCATAGACTTTTCAATATTTCTTAAAGTTTCAACTAATTGAACAATAGATGCACTTGAAATTGAATTTGTACCCTTATGTACAACATTTTTTGATGGTAAAGGTGTTGCATATTTCATTTTATTATTCATAGAAACATCTTTAAGTTTTTTGGCATCATCTTGGGTAAAGTATGTAAGACCTCTATCATTCTTCTTCAATTTTATCGATGCAACTTTACATAACTCTTGAATTTGTGAGTTATCTATCCCTAACATTTCTCTGATTTCTTTAGGTGAAAATTCTTTACTATCAATCATATCTACCGTAGATGTTCCCATTTAACAAAATCCCCTTTAATTTAAAGCATGACACTGCCTAAAAATATTATATCTATTTTAGAAAAATTTGTCTAAGAAATAATTGTATCTTTACATAACTTTTCATTTTGTATAAAAGTAAAAAAATATTTAATTTGTGATACTATAAAATCAATAGGTTAATTGGAGTTCTTAAATGAAATGTGTAATATTGGCAGGTGGTTCGGGTGAAAGATTATGGCCTGTTTCCAGAGATTTATATCCTAAATCTTTGTTAAAACTTTTTGGTGGGAAAACATTAATTCAAAATGCTTTCGAAATAGCATCAAAAGTTACATCCGAGAAGAATATATTAACAATAACAAATATAAGGCAGGTTGATGATACAAGAATACAATTAAAAGAATTATATTCAAAACCTATAATTATTTCGGAACCTATGTCAAAAAACACAGCACCGGCTGTAGCATCGGCTTTAACATATTTAAAAGGACAAAAGGATGAAATGGTGCTTATTCTTCCTGTTGATTTCTCAATTGAAAATATTGAATTGTTTTTGATTGGAATAGAAAAAGCTAAAAAACTTGCAAAAAAAGGATTTATAGTTTCTTTTGGAGTTAAACCTTCTTATCCTGAATCCGGCTTCGGATACATTCACTTAGGAGATGCTATTTCTGGCGGAAATAAAGTGAAAAAATTTATAGAAAAACCTTGTAAAGAAGATATTTCAGCTTTTATGAAAGAGGGAAAATACTACTGGAATACAGGGATATATCTTGCTAAAATATCAACACTTTTAGATGCTTATCAAAAATATGCGCCAATAGAGTGTAAAGATTTTTCGAAAAATATGTTTGATGAAAATAATAAAATAAAGTTTGAATTCTATGAAAATATTCCTGAACTTTCAATAGACTATGCAATTATGGAAAAAACAGACAATCTTGTTTGTATAGAGCTTGAGTCTAAATGGAACGATTTTGGTTCTTGGCAGGCTTTATATAATGATAGAGAAAAAGATTCAAAAGGTAATGTTATAGATGGAAATGTAATTGTTGATAAAGTAAAAGATTCTTTTATATATTCATCAAAAGAGTTGGTTGCTGTTTCAGGCATGAAAAATACCATTGTTGTTGAAACAGAAGATGCTGTATTAGTTTGTGATAAATCAAGAGCAGCAGATATTAATCAATTGGTGAAAGAATTAAAGAAAAATAATGATTCAACAACACTGTCAAGAAAAACCGTTTTCAGACCTTGGGGCTTTTATACTTGTTTAAATGGGGGTTCAGGTTGGCTTACTAAAATTATTACGGTAACACCAGGACATAAATTATCTCTTCAATCACATAATTATAGAAGTGAACATTGGGTTGTTTTGGAAGGAAAAGCAACTGTGATACTTGATGATGAAAAGCATGTTCTTGATAAACATAAAAGTATAGATATTCCAATAAAAGCAAAGCATTCTTTGCAAAATCATACAAAAGAACCTCTTAAAATATTAGAAGTTCAGAAAGGTGATTATATTTCTGAAGATGATATAATTCGATATGAAGATATGTATGGTAGAGTAAAATAGCTTTTAATTCTATTTCCAAAAGGTTTTTTAATGCTATAATTTATGTAAAAGGTTGTTATTAAAAGGGATTTAAAATGAATAAAAATCAATCAATGGGTATTTGGCTGGTAGTAGGTATTTTGGTTCTTGCTTTAGTTTCTATGTTGTTTTCCGGACCTACGACATCAACAAAAGTGCTATCATATACAGAGTTTATTAATAAAGTCAAGACTGCTCAAATAAAAGAAGTTGTAATTGATAATGATACTGTTACTGCCGTACCTGTTGATGAAAGTATAAAAACAAAGGTTAACGGTAAAGAAGAAGTAACTGCTTCTTTAAGATATAAAGTTAATATTCCTTCTAACGATAATACATTATATCCAATGTTGGAAGAGAATAATGTAAACGTTGAAATTAAGAAAACAAATGAATCATCATCTTTTATGGGATTAATGGGAACAGCTCTTCCTATTTTGTTAATAATTGCGTTCTTTATAATACTTGCAAAAATAATTCAGACCGGTGGCTCTCAAGCATTATCATTCGGAAAAAGTAAAGCAAAAATGATGCTTGACAGCAAAGTTAAAGTTACATTTAAAGATGTAGCAGGAATTGATGAAGAAAGACAAGAACTTGAAGAAATTGTAGATTTCTTGAAAAATGGAGAAAAATATTTAAAATTAGGAGCAAAAATTCCGAAAGGTGTACTTTTGGTTGGTGCACCTGGTACAGGTAAAACTTTAATGGCAAAAGCAGTCGCAGGTGAAGCCGGTGTTCCGTTTTTCTCAATAAGTGGTTCTGATTTTGTTGAAATGTTTGTTGGTGTTGG
>DVJT01000125.1 GCA_018716565.1 Candidatus Avigastranaerophilus faecigallinarum
TCATAAATATTTTTTATATTATTTTTAGTATTTATTTCTAAGTTGTTAATCTTATCGTCAACAGCAATCTCAAATAAATTAATCTTATCTTCCATATTTTTGTATATAGCAGAAGATTTATTTTCAATTTCGCAATTAATTTTGTCAAATTTTTCTTGATGTTCTGATTGGATTATATCAAGTTGATCAGATAAATTTTTTTGAACTTTTTCTACAGACTCATTTGTATATGCATAATTTTTAGAAATTTCATCATAAACTTTACCTATTTTTTCATCTGTATCTCGTTCCAACTGAAATTTAATTAAGTTATCATTTTCCTTTGTAAACTCATAATTTTTAGAAATTTCTTCATAGACTTTTCCAATTTTCTCATCAGATTCATTAATTACTTGTTCTTTAAGTTTTTCATCACATATCTTTATAAACTCATAATTTTTAGAAATTTCTTCATAGACTTTATCAATTTTCTCATCGACATTATTGTTAAGTTGTTCCTGAAGTCTTTCGTCATTTTCTTTTATAAAATCATAGTTTTTTGAAACTTCATCATAGACTTTACTAATTTTTTCATCAACATTATTATTTAGCTGCTCTTGAAGTTTTTCATCACTTGCCTTTGTATAATCATAATTCTTTGAAATTTCTTCGTAGACCTTACCGATTTTTTCATCGACATTATTATTCAATTGTTCTTGAAGTTTTTCATCACTTGCCTTTGTATAATCATAATTCTTTGAAATTTCTTCGTAGACTCTTGAAGTTTTATTATCAGAGTTAGCATTTAATAAAACAACTTGTCCCTTCATAAACTCATAAGCAGCTGATATTTCAGAATATATTTTTTGTATATCTTCATCCGTTGCCAATAGTCTTATATTTGTAGTACTACCACCAATATTGTATTTTAGAAATTTGCCGGAAGATTTTTGTTTATATTCAATAATTTTATTTCTAAAAGGAGTGAAATCCAAATAATAATAATATAAATCATATATAAAATGTTCAAAAGGAATTAACCAAGGTTTAAACCTACCAGCAAGATGGAAAATTATAGTTTTGGCAAGCTTACTCGCATCAACTTTTTCATACTGTAAATATTGATAATTCCAAATATTTGATAATTCTTTTATATTTTCAGATAAAACACCATTAACAATATCCTGATCTTGCCATAAAATCTTAGATTTATTCTTTTTTGCATAATCCAAAAGATGCAATTCCAAATTATGCTCTCTCCAAAAATCAAGATTTAAAAGCATTACTCCTGCATTAAAATATTTTTTCAATTCCAATCTTTTTGATTCTTTTGTACTGTCCGCATCAAGAACCATTGCAACAGCATAATTATCTATATTTGTATCAAAAATTCCCTTTAAAGAATTATTAATAATTACATCACAATCCAAATACAAAACTTTGCTTAATGAATTTAATAAAGCAGGAAGCTTAAATCTAAAATAAGTAGGTAATGTTACGTGATAGTCTTTATAATCAATATTATCTTTCTTCAATAAGGGATAATCCGAAAAATCACTACTATTCACAGATAAATATTCAATATTAAAATTTTTAATATTTTTTAAAGACTCAATTTCTTTTTTATCTTTTTTTGTTAATCCGCCATCAAGAATATAAAAGTTGATATTTTCATTAATATCAGCATTTTTTAAAATTGAAGCAATTGAAACCGCAAGCTGTTCAACATATGCGGAGTCTAAACTGTAACAAATATTATATTCTTGCATATAATTTATCCCAATCTACCCCTTTGATTGTACAATAATTACAGAAAAAAAAATATATTTAATATAAAATAATTAAAGTATTTTAAAAAAAATGACGAAAATATTTATGTAAAATATGGTAACGAAAAATGGTAACACAAGAGGATAGTGATTTAAAGAAAGTAGGCTTGGAACTAATGTTCCTTACACCTGAAAAGTGTTCAAGAGAAGGCGGTATTTCTGCTGTTGAACTTGCAAAAGCTCTTGATATGCCTCTTGATGTTGTAAAAAAGAAATTAAAAATTTTGTTAGATAAAGAAATAATAAGAGTATACGGAATAAATCCTAAGTTATGGAAATTTGATGAATATAAATTCCAAAAAATGGATGAAGATGACGATGTTTACAGACTCTTATGCAACTTTGACGATGTAGATTTTGACAGATATTTTTCTTATAACTAATACATTATGACATTCTTGAAAAGACTTCTATTTCAAGATTACCGGTTGTATTTGCCAAGAAATAAGCACTTGATGCAATCATTGAAGCATTATCTGTGCAATATTTCATTTCTGGTGCATAAATTTTATAGCCTTGTTCTCTTAATACAAAAAATTTCTTTCTTATTTCAGAATTAGCAGCAACTCCACCTGCCAAAACAATTGTTTTTGCGTTTATATTATCTGCGGCTTTTTTTGTTTTCTTAAATAAAGTAGATGTAACATTTTCCTGAAAACTAGCTGCTATATCAGCTTTAGGAAGTTCTTCATATTCTTTTTTCAATTTTTGTACTAATTGTAAAGAAGCTGTTTTTAAACCTGAAAAACTGAAATCATATTCATTTTGAAGTTTAGCCTCAGGCAGTTTAAAAGCAAAAGGATTTCCTGTTTGAGCCAATTTATCAAGATTTACACCCCCAGGATACGGAAGACCTATTAATCTTGCAACTTTGTCATAAGCTTCACCTATTGCGTCATCAATAGTTTCACCTATTATTTTTTGTTCCAAATAACTTTTAACCTCTATTATTTGAGTATGTCCTCCGCTAATCAAAAGAGCAACAAACGGTGGTTCAAGTTCAGTGTTAAGATAATTTGCACAAACATGTGCATTTAAGTGATTAACACCTATAAAGGGCTTATCATTCGCAATGGCAAGAGCCTTTCCTGCATTCATTCCAACAAGTAATGAACCGACTAACCCCGGACCAACCGTTGCAGCAAAAGCCGTAATATCATCAGCAGTCAAACCTGCTTGTTCAAATGCTTGAGCTATAACTACATTAATAGCTTCCAAATGTTCTCTTGCAGCAACTTCAGGAACAACACCGCCAAATTCAATATGTGTTTTTATTTGCGAAGCTACAACATTAGACAAAACCTCACGCCCGTTCTTTACTATAGCCGCTGCGGTTTCATCACAGCTTGATTCAATTGCGAAGATAATATTATCTTTTCCGCTTTCAGGACCTATTAAAACAGGTTTATCACTAATTGGTGTTCTAAATTCTTTAACGGGCATTTTATTTTTCCTTTGGCTTTTTCCTTATTTTATAATATCATTTAAATAGTTTTTGTGTGAGGATTTTATTATGACAAAACCTATGAATATTACAGAAAAAATTTTAGCAGACCACGCAGGTCTAAATGAAGTAAAAGCAGGGCAATTAATAACGGCAAAAGTAGATATAACTCTTGCTAACGATATAACAGGGCCTGTAGCTATAAATGAATTCAATAAAATAGGTGTAAAAAAAGTTTTTGATAAGGAAAGAGTAGTTTTTGTTCCTGACCACTTTGTTCCGAATAGAGATATAAAATCAGCACAGCAAGTAAAACAAGTTAGAGAATTTTCTCGTGAACAAGAACTTAAACATTTCTTTGAAGTTGGAAGAATGGGCATAGAACATGCACTTTTACCTGATAACGGAATAGTTACAGCAGGTGATATAGTTATAGGTGCAGATTCTCATACATGTACATATGGCGCAATAGGTGCTTTTTCAACAGGTATGGGTTCAACAGATATAGCTTGCGCTATGGCTTCAGGTGATACTTGGCTTAAAGTTCCATCTGCAATTAAAGTTGAGTTTAACGGTAAATTAAACAAATACGTAACCGCTAAAGACTTAATTTTATATTTAATTGGTGATATTGGCGTTGACGGTGCTTTATATAAAACACTTGAAATAGGCGGCAGTACAATACGCGAAATGCCAATGGACGGAAGATTTACCATCTGTAATATGGCAATAGAAGCAGGTGCAAAAAACGGCATTATTGAACCTGATGAAATAACAAAAGCATATTTAAAAGACAGAAGTATAAGAACACCTAAATTCTATACAAGCGATAAAGATGCCCAATACGAAAAAGTAATTGTATATAATACCGAAGAAATTGAACCTGTTGTAGCATTCCCGCATTTACCGGGTAATACAAGACCTGTTTCAAAAGCAGGCGATGTAAAAATTGACCAGGCAGTAATAGGCAGCTGTACAAACGGAAGATTGTCGGATATAAAAGCAGCAGCAGAAATTTTAAAAGGCAGAAAAGTACATAAAGATGTTCGTTTAATAGTATTTCCTGCAACTCAACAAATATATTTAGAAGCTCTAAGAGCAGGATACTTAGAAACAATAATTGAAGCAGGCGGAGCTGTATCAACACCTACATGCGGACCTTGTTTAGGCGGACACGCAGGAATATTAGCGGCAGGCGAAAGGGCAATATCAACTACAAACAGAAACTTTGTAGGAAGAATGGGACACGTAGAAAGTGAAGTATATCTATCATCACCATACGTAGCAGCCGCAAGTGCCGTAATGGGTAAAATAGCTTCCCCAACAGAGTTATAAGAAAATATATTATATGCCTAATAATAAAACAATGAGGTATGATATGTTTGAACAAAGTTTTAAGAATATTGATAAATTATTATGGAAAGACAAGGGGCTTTCTACAGAAATAGATTATGTAGAGCAGACGTCTTGGCTTTTATTTCTAAAATATCTTGAAGATTTAGAAATAAATAAATCACTTGAAGCGGAATTAAACGGAAAAACTTATACTCCGATACTAGACAATGACTATACTTGGAGTACTTGGGCTTTTCCAAAGAAAGAAAATGGATCGTTAGATCATGACAAAGCTTTAACAGGTGATGACTTAAATAAATTTGTCAGAAATAAACTTTTCCCATATCTAAAAAGTTTTAAACAAAGAGCGGAATCCCCTAACACTCTTGAATACAAAATAGGTGAAATCTTTAATGAAATTACTAATAAATTTCAAAGCGGTTACATTTTAAGACAAGTCATTGACATAATCCAAACTATGCGTTTTCAAACAAGTGAAGAAAAACACGAGCTTTCTTTCTTGTATGAAGATAAAATTCAGAACATGGGCAATTCTGGTCGTAATGGTGGAGAATATTATACTCCACGTCCATTGATCAGAACTATAATAAAAGCCATTAATCCTAAAATTGGCGATAGAATTTATGATGGTGCATTAGGTTCAGCAGGTTTTTTGGTTGAAGCTTTTGATTATTTGAAACACTCAAAAGATTTGTCTGTTGATGATATGAGAATTTTGCAGGATAAAACTCTTTTTGGAAAAGAAGCAAAGCCAATACCATACATCATTGGAACAATGAACATGATTTTACATGGCATAGAAGCTCCAAATATAATCCATACAAATACTCTTTCTGAAAATATTATGCAAATTCAAGAAAAAGATAAGTATGATATAATTATTGCTAATCCTCCTTTTGGAGCCAGTGAAGATATTGCATCAGTTGAACAAAACTTTCCTATTCGTTCAAGTGAAACCGCTTACTTATTTTTACAGCATTTTATCAAAAGCTTAAAAGCTGGTGGTATGGCAGGTATAGTTATAAAAAATACATTTTTATCTAATGGAGATGCAAAAGAAGTTAGAAAAGAACTTTTAGAATCTTGTAATCTCTATGCAATACTTGATTTACCGGCAAAAGTCTTCACAGCAGGTGTAAAAACTGTTGTATTATTCTTTAAAAAAGGCGAACCGACTAAAAAAATCTGGTATTATCAGTTGAATTTGGATAGGAATTTGGGCAAGACTAATCCTTTGAATGAAAAAGATTTGGCAGACTTTTTGGAACAATTTAATGGATTTAAAGATTCAGATAATTCTTGGACTATAGATTTAAAAGATGTTGATAAAGAAACATTCGATTTATCGGTCAAAAATCCAAATGTAAGTGATGAAATTATCTACAGAGAGCCTAAAGAAATTTTGCAAGAAATCACAGAGCTTGATAACGAAAGTGCAGCACTACTAACCAAAATTAAGGAGTTAGTATAAAATGAATTTAAACTTATTTTCAATTATGAGTACAGATAATACTGGTTCAATTAATTATTTTTTTGAATTAATTAAAGTAATTTTGAATTCTTGGCCATTATTTTTCATGATTGTTATATTGATGTTTAAGAAATATATAAATGATTTTTTAAATGAAGTTATAAAAAAGATTAAACATATAAAAAATTTTAAAATTAAAGACCTAGAAGCAACAATTGATAGTACCATAGAAGAAAATAAAACTTCTAGTAATAAATTAAATATAGAAGATGACTATAAAGAATTACCTGCATATATTCAATTTATACTTTCGTGGATAAAATTCGAATCAAATATTAGAAGTTATTACAAAAATAATAATTACAATAGAAACAACTCAATTATTCAACTTTTAAAACCTTTAGTACGAGAAGCAATCACAGAACAAGAATATCGAGTACTAATTGAGATTAACAAATATAGAAATACATTATTTCATGAAAATTATACAAATGTTTCTGATGAAGAAAATTATAAATTTATTGACTTTTTGGAGGCACTAACATCTAAAATTGATAATTTTAAGGAAAGAAATAATGCCAAATAAAGCTCCTGCAAATTGGGAAGAAAAAACATTAGGAGATATTTTAGATAAAGGTTCTTCTAATTTATCTGCAAATAAATTAAACAATTGCGATGGAATTTATCCTGTTTATGGTGCAGGTGGGCTTGTAAAAAAAATTAATTTTTATCAGCAAGAGCAAGAATATTTAGCAATAATAAAAGATGGTGCTGGCGTTGGTCGAGTTTATCACTATGAACCTAAAACTTCAATACTTGGTACTTTGCAGTACCTATTTCCTAAAAAAAATGTAAATATTAGATTTGCATATTATTATTTACAATCGATAGATTTTAAAAAATATTATCAAGGTGCAGCAATTCCACATATATATTACAAAGATTATAAATTTGAACAGCTTATTTTGCCACCGCTATCAGAGCAAGAGCGGATAGTACGGATATTGGATAAAGCATTTGAAAATATCGAAAAAGCCAAACAAAACACCCTCCAAAACCTTAATAATGCTAAAGAATTATTTGAAAGTCACCTTAAAACTTTCTTTGAAAAAAGTAATTCTGATTGGCGAGAATACAGATTGATTGATATTACCAGTAAAATTGGCAGTGGTTCAACTCCGTTAGGAGGGAAAAAATCTTACACTAATGAGGGGATTTCTTTAATAAGAAGCATGAATGTTCATGATAGACAATTTGTTCATGAAGGGTTAGCTCATATTAATGAACAACAGGCAAATGAATTAAATGGAGTTACCATCTATGAAAATGATGTCCTTTTGAATATAACAGGTGCTTCAGTAGCAAGATGCTGTGTTGTTCCTAATAATGTTATTCCTGCACGAGTAAATCAGCATGTTTCCATAATACGACCAAGATTAGAATATGTTTCAGCAAAATTTTTATGTTACTTATTAACATCAAAATATTACAAAGATAGACTTTTAAAAGAAGGGGAAGATGGTGGAGCTACAAGACAAGCCCTTACAAAATCAGGTTTAGAGCAATTTGTAATTTCAATACCTGAAGATTTGAATATGCAAGAAAAAGTTGTGGGACAACTAGAAAAAATACATGAATACACCCAAAAGCTTGAACAAACCTACAATCAAAAACTAAAATCACTGGAAGAGCTGAAGCAATCAATACTTCAAAAAGCCTTCAACGGAGAATTATAATATAGTATAAAATGTGAAAAATATTGTATAATAGAGCCATGATAGAACAGATTAAAAAGTTAATTGCTGAAGGTGAAAATCAAAAAGTTGAATTCAAAAAAGCAAAAAACGATTTTCCGAATGATGCTTTTCAAACAATTTGCGCATTTTTAAACGCTGATGGTGGTACATTAATTCTTGGCGTTGAAAATGACGGAACCATTATAGGCGTTAATCCTAGTTCTATCGATAAAATTAAGACAAAATTTGTTACTTCAATAAATAATTCAGAAATTATAAATCCAATAATCTATTTGGATATTAACGAAATAAAAATAGAAGATAAAATTATTTTATATGTAATTGTGCCGAATGCGTCTAATGTATATAGGTTTAAAAGTAGAATCTACAAAAGAAACCACGAATCTGATGTTGATATAACAAATATTAGAGAAGAAGTTGCAAGGTTATATCTACTAACAGATAATTCTTATTCAGAAAATCAAATCTTTCCATTTTTGCCAATTGAAGAATTAAGGTTGGATTTAATAGCGAAAGTTAAAAAAATTGCAAAAATAAACAATGTAAATAATGATTGGAATGATTTAGATACAAAAGAGTTTCTACGAAGAAACAAGTTATATCGAAGAAATTATACTACAAATCAAGAAGGTGTTACTTTAGCAGGTGTTTTACTATTCGGAACAGATGAACAAATAGCTTCTGTTGCACCTAGTTTCAAATTTGAACTCGCAAAATGCGTGGATAATCCTGAACGATATGACGATAGAATAACTCTACAAACGAATCTTTTAGATTGTTTAGAACAAGCTTCAGCTTTTATCGAAAAACACTTGCCTAGCCCTTTTTACCTAGAAGGTACACAAAGAATTGATTTAAGAAACAATATTTTCAGAGAAATTATAGCAAACATGCTTGTTCATAAAGAATATTCGGGTGCAGAGCCTACAAAATTGATAATCAAGAAAAATGAAATAATTGCTGAAAATAGTAATAGACCTCATATTAGAGGCTTAATTACATTAGAAAATACAGAGAATTTTTCTAAAAACCCTAATATTGTAAGGATTTTTAGAGCTATGGGTTATGTTGAAGATTTTGGAACTGGAATCCCTAAATTATTTAAATATTGTAGTGCTTATACAGGTTTTGCACCTATTATTAAAGACGAAAACATCTTTAGTATTACATTGCCTCACGAATTCTTTTCAACTACTATTGCGAGTGAACAAGTTAAAAAGAACAGGGTACAAGAAAAAGGAAGTAAGATACAAGATAGGGTACAAGATAGGGTACAAGATAGGGTACAAGAAGAAATACTAATTCTCTGTAAAACACCTAAATCTTTAAAAGAAATTATGGGTAATTTTAAATATAAAAGTGTTGATAAATTTAGAAAAAATTATATCAATGTTTTATTGCAAGATGGTAGATTAGAACGGACACAAACAGATAAACCAACTAGTAAAAATCAAAAATATATTGCAAAAAACAATGAGGGTTAGCATGACAAACATGGATTTTAGAAACTCGGAAGCTGATACAAGAGCAGAATTAATAGATCCCAAATTAGTTGAAGCTGGTTGGGTGCGTTCTGATAAAATTCGTGTTGCAAGAGAATATCCAATTTCTATTGGAAGAATTATTGATTCTAAAAACAGAGGACAAAAACTTTCTGCTGATTATGTTTTAATCTATAAAAATGTAATTATAGGTATTATTGAGGCAAAAAAATCTTCTCTTAGCCACTCTGAAGGAGTAGCACAAGCTAAACAGTACGCAGAACTTTTAAAAGTTAGATATACTTATTCAACAAATGGTCACAAAATTTATCAGATTGATATGGAAACAGGTGAAGAAAAGATTGTTTCAGGTTTTCCAACTCCTGATGAATTGTGGAATATGACTTATACTGAAAAATCAGAATTATGGGATTTATTATCTTCTATTCCTTATGAAACTGGAGGAAGATTTGAACCAAGATATTATCAGACAAATGCTATTAATGCTGTGATAAAAGCTATGGCTCAAGGTAAAAAAAGAATTCTTTTAACTCTTGCTACAGGAACTGGGAAAACTTGTATAGCATTTCAGATTGTATGGAAATTATTTAATGCGAAATGGAATACAAAAGAAATTGGAAAACGTGCACCAAGAATACTCTTTCTTGCTGATAGAAATATTCTAGCAAATCAGGCTTTCAATTCTTTTGGTGCATTCAGTCAAGATGCCTTATGTAGGATCAAACCTGAAGAAATTAAAAAAAATGGGAAAATACCAACTGCTCAAAATATATTCTTTACGATATTTCAAACATTTATGGCTGGAAAAACACCATATTTTGGACAATACGAAAAAGACTTTTTTGATTTTATTATCATAGATGAGTGCCATAGAGGTGGTGCTAACGATGAAAGCAAATGGAGAGATATTCTTAACTACTTTGATTCTGCTGTTCAATTAGGCTTAACCGCAACACCGAAAAGAAAAATTAATGCTGATACTTACAAGTATTTTGGTGACCCTGTTTATCAATATTCACTAAAAGATGCCATTAATGACGGTTTTTTAACTCCATTTAGAGTACGTGAAATTAATGATAATATGGGAAGTTATGAATATAACCCTGATGACGATATAGAAGGGGTTATTGATACTGAAAGAACATACACAGAAAATGACTTTAATAGAAAAATAGAAATGCCTGAAAGGGAAATTTCTCGAGTTAAGAGATTTATGTCTGAAATAAATCAAAACGAAAAGACTTTAGTATTTTGTGCAACGCAAGCACATGCTGCATTCGTAAGAGATATAATTAATCAAGAAAAAACTTGTACAACAAATCCTGATTATTGTGTTAGGGTAACGGCTAATGATGGAGAAAAAGGTGAAGAATTTTTGAGAAAATTTCAGGATAATGATAAAACAATTCCTACAATCTTAACAACTTCTCAAAAATTATCGACTGGTGTAGATGCCATACAAATTAGAAACATTGTTCTTATGAGGCCTGTAAATTCTATGGTTGAATTTAAACAGATTATAGGTAGAGGAACAAGATTATGTGATGGCAAGGGATATTTTACAATTTATGATTTTGTAGGAGCAAGTGAAAACTTTAAAGACCCAGAGTGGGATGGCGAACCAGAACCTCCTATTTGGATTGAGAAAAGACCACCTAGAGATGTTAAAGATCATACTGATAAAGATACTGATAACGGAAAAATTTCAGGAAATGATGAAACAATTAACACAAAAAGCAAACCTTTAACTAAAATTACATTAGGTAATGGTAGATTTATTGAGATTATTTCCAACAAAACATCATTTTGGGATGCTAGTGGAAAACCTATAACAGCAAAAGAATTTATAGAAAAATTATTTAATGAACTGCCCAATTTCTTTAGTTCAGAAGATGAATTAAGAGAAATTTGGTCTAGTCCAGATACTAGAAGAATTTTACTTGAAAAATTAAAAAATTCCGGTTACAGTCTTGAAAATTTTAATAAAATAAAAGAAATAATTAATGCCCCTAATAGTGATATTTTTGATATTCTTACTTTTATTGCATATTCAACAAAAATCCAAACTCGTCAAGAACGAGTAAACAACCATAAAATTACTATATTTAACAATATTCAATCAAGACAACACTCTTTTATAGACTTCGTTTTGAGCCAATACATAAAAAATGGAATTATAGAACTTGACGATGCAAGAATAGGAGAACTTATTAATTTGAAGTATGGTTCTCCAGCAAATGCAATTAAAGAACTGGGTAATACAACAGAGATTAGAAAAACTTTCTATAAATTTCAAAAATATTTATACTATGCAATATAAAATATTATTAAATACTAATAGTAACTCTAGAACCTTCTTTATGGTAGTTACCGCCACCACAGATGGTTTCAATTACTTTTAGTAAAAATTCTCTCGGTGCTTCCATTTGATTAATATAAAATTCTTGATTTCCAAGATGACGTATCTTTATTATTGCTTTACCGCTTTTATCAGCAGGAACATATAAAGATGCAACTTCCATATCTAATAATTTTTGTTCTGTTTCATCATTATATCCTTGCAACAATTCAGGAAGCATTCCTTTTATAGCTATAATTCTTCCTGTAAATAAAGGTACATCTTTTTCTCTGTGCAAAGCTTTTGGTTTATCTTTCATATTGGAATAAAAAGTTATTGAATGCCAAAGAATATTCATAATTGCAATATGTCTTTGCTTATCGTATTCATAATAAATATTTTCAGAAGGAATACCTCTTACCGTAAAAGATTGCTTTAAATATTCAACAGTAAGGGCCATATTTTCAACCATTCTTTCAAACAAGACAGCAGTATTTGCATTAGATTGCTGATATTCTAAGAACTGTTTATACATATGACTTGATACAAGACTCATTCTTTCTTGTATAACAGACGATTTTCTAACCGTTGTTTCTAAATCATCAAAATTTCCGCTCAAAAAATTCCTTCTCTTTCCGGTTTTATTGTATTAAAAAATAAACCATTATGAAACTATTTTAATATCTTTTATTACAAAAACGAATACTTAATTTACATTATTTCTTTTAACTTTGATTTTTAACTTTGTCTAAAATATCATATTATTTATGAAAATTGTTATTGTAGGTTATGGTGAAATGTTGAGGGCACTCATCTCGGGAGTGCTTAAAACCAAACATGAAATTGTTGGTGTATTTAGGGAAGAAAATATTAAATATCCGCCATTAGAAAAATTTATATATGATTTATTAAAACCAACAGACGATTATAACTTTATAAGAATTCATCAATTAAAAGAAATTAAAGCCAAAAGTGTTAATTCTCAAGAGTTTATTAATTCTATAAAAAAACTCAAAACAGATGTCATTCTTGTTGGTTCTTGGAGTGAGAAATTTTCCTTGCAAACAATAAATGTAGCTAAAATTGCTTGCATAAATACTCATCCTTCATTATTACCAAAATACAGAGGTCCAAATCCGTACTTGCAAGTAATTCTAAACAATGAACAAAAAACAGGTATTACTTTTCATTTAATGGATGTTAATTACGACACTGGAGCTATATTACATCAAGCAGAAACGGAAATATTAAAAACAGATACAGGGGAAAGTTTAAAACATAGATGCTGCGATTTGGCAAGAAATGAAATTATTAATTTATTAAATGAACTACCCAAAAAGTTAAAAGAACAAAAAAGCCAAAATGAACAAGAATCAACATACCAACATCAAATTTCATTAGCAGATTCAATCTTGGACTTTGAAAAAGAAACATCAATAGAAATAGATAAAAGAATACGAGCACTAACACCTTGGCTCAAGTGCCATATACCCTATAAAAATGAATTTTTCACATTTGAAAGTTATAAAATTTATCCAAAAAAATCGAGAAAACGACCTGCTTCAATTGTAAAAAAGACTAACAATTCATTATTTATTGTATGCAAAGATGGTTATGTAATAGAGTTTTGTGCTATAAAAATAAAGCGCCCGTTTTCCGCGTTTTTCACCAAGTTATATTTAGAAAAAATTATTAAAACTAATGAACAAGCAATATAAAATTGTTGTATAATAAAAATCAATAAGAAAAGAGAGAAATTATGTTAGACTTACACGCAATATATGAAGTAATAACGTTTTCTATAGGAGATACAAAAGCAGGCTCCAAAATGGGAAAACTTCAAGTTAAAAATATTGAAGATGGTACTGTACTTAATTGTATCCTATGGGAAGAAACATTAAACAGATTAGACTCAAAATTGTTTAGAACAAACAATCAAATAAGAATCAACGCAGGCACATACAACGAAAAATATAACAACTGTCTAATCTCAGATATAAGCCTTGTGAAAGAAGCAAAACTTGGTTTATCTTCAGAACAAAGAGATGAACTGTTTTCTAAAATAATGAACTATGTAAATAAAATCAATGATAAAAAACTTGCCGAATTTGTTTCATCACTATTATTTGAATATGAAGAACAATTTAAAAAGACACCGGCTGCAAAATTAATGCATCATAATTATATTGGCGGATTGCTTGAACACACACTTGAATGCTTAGATTTTGCTGATATTATTCTTTCAAAATGCAATAACAAAATAAATCCTGATATAGTATATGCGGCTTGCATTTTACACGATTTCGGGAAAATCTTTGAATATATAGTAGATGAAGAAACAGGTTTAATAGAATATAACGAAGAATTCAGAAAAGACTGGAGAACCCACTCTCAATGGGGATTCTCAATTTGCATGAATAACGGGTTTAAAGATATTGCCAAAATGATAGCAGCTCATCACGGAAGAACCGACTGGGGTGCATTAATAGACTTAAATGATAAAGATGCGGAACCATTTATGTACATAATTCATCACATTGATGATTTATCTGCAAAATTTGGTAAAATATCAATAACAGATATAAATTAGAGGGATATATAATGAAAAAAATATTTTCTGTTTTAATTGCAATATGTGCAATGTTTTTATTTACAGGTATTGGAGCAGATTGTGCTGTAAATAAAAAGATTAATGCAAACATAAAAACAAAAAGAGTACCGGCTGGTACTGTAATTACACTAAAAGTATTGGATCCGGTAGGTTCATCTACATCATCTTTAGGTGACCAATTTGATTTGATGGTAACAGAAAATATAAAAGTTGATAAATCAATTGTAATACCGCAAGGAAGCGTTATAAGAGGTTCAATAGAAGAAGTGTCCGCTCCTAAAATTTTATATAAAGGCGGAATAATAAGACTATATTTTGACCACATTGTAAGTGCCACAGGCAAACAAGTTCCGTTTTACGCAGGTATATGCAACAACAAAAATGTAACATATGACGGAGCTTTAAGTTCTAAAACAACATACAAAACAGCATTTACAAAAACAGCTCAAACAACAAAAAATATAGTAGTAAAACCAACAACTTGGGCTTGGGAAAAAGGAGAAGATTTACTAAACGGTTCTCCAAAGTATGTATTCGCCCCTCTAACAGCAATAGTAACTACACCTGTTGCAGGAATATACTTTATTGGTGATTCTATTGCAGATATATTCAAAAAAGGTGAGAATATTTATATCAACCAAGGTGAAACTCTTCAGGTACAATTATTAAAACCTTTAGACATGCCGGTATACTAATATGTTCCTTAAACGACTATTAGTTAATAGTATTTTCATAATTAAAAATATTGTTCCAATAATTTTGCTATCAAAAGAAAAAAAGATAGCAAAATTATTAACAAGAAATGCATTAAAACTTTCTATAGCAGAATCTTGTACAGGCGGTTTAATAAGTTCAAGATTAACAGATATTTCAGGATCCAGTACATATATCTTCCAAAATTTTGTTACATATGCAAATTCTGCTAAAGTTTCAATTTTAGGAGTAAATCCCAAGACTATAGAAGAAAATGGAGTCGTAAGCTCACAAGTAGCAATAGAAATGGCAGAAG
>DVJT01000126.1 GCA_018716565.1 Candidatus Avigastranaerophilus faecigallinarum
TTGAGCAACTTTATCAAATTCTTCATCATCTTCAATTGTTTCGAAAGTATATTCTTCTCCATCTTTTTTAAGGCGCATAACTAAAACTTCATTTTCACAATCTTCAGTTTCAGTGTTTTGGGGAAGAAGAAGAGCATATTCTATATCATCAACTGTAACAATATCTAATAATTCAAAAGTTACTTTGTTTCCATCTTCATCAAATGTTTCAATAAATTGTTCTTCTTTGTTTGTCATTATTTTCTCACTTTCTATTTTAGATTATTTATAAATTTTTTCTTGGGCTATCTAAGTATTGTTGTAATATAATACAAGCACTTTTTAAATCAACAAGTTTCTTATCTTTTGTATATTTTCTTCCTGTTTGTGCAAGAATATATTCTGCTTGTTTACTTGTAAGCCTTTCATCTTCAAATATTATTTCGTATTCATCTTTAAAATTATTTGCAAAATCAATGCAATCTTGCGCTTGTTCGCCTATTGTATTGTTCATATTTTTAGGTAGACCGGCTACTATTTTTTTTACATTATTTTCTTTACATATTTTTTTTATTTTTTCTATTGCCAGATTTTCCGGTTCCCTTTGTATTGTTTCAACAGGATGTGCAATAAGTCCCATAATATCGCTTATTGAAATTCCTATTCTTTTCTTTCCTATGTCTAAACCTACAATTTTATTCATCTATCCAATGTCTTTTAAGTATATTTATTATTTTTTCTATTTTTTTTATATCATAGCTTTTACTTGTTGCATTCTTTTTACTAAATATGTTAGTTGTAAAAAAAGATTCCTTTATATTTTCTTTTAGTCCTACATAATAGTTAAATATGCTTCTTTGAATTATTACCACTTTAAAGAGCGTAAATAAGTCATTATTTTTTAATATTGTATAAAAGTTATCTGCTTCTTTTAAAAGTGAATTATTTCTTAAAAGATATATAAGATTAAAGAATCTATTTTGCCAAATAATTACTTCTTTTTCATCAAAAATTTTATCTATACTATCTTTTATTTTTTCATTTATATCTTCAATATTAGGTTCATCTTCTTTATATATCCCATCTACAAGTAATTTAATTAAAATATTTTCACTTGGTGTAATAAACCATCTTAATGTGTATTCTTTTGTTAGCAGATTTAACATATCATTTTTAGAAATTAATTGTTGCTTACAATTTGTTTCTATATATGTTTTTAAATCAGTGTCTAATACGTTTAAATCACTTGTAAAAGTATTCCAGCATATAAATTCATATGGAAATTTATGTTTTGTTTTAATTGTTATATCAATAGCTTCTTCAATTTTCGTTTTTACATATTCAGGTTTTACTTTGTATTTTCCTTCTGATTTGTAAAATTTACCAATTACTTTTATTAATTCTTCTTTAGAAATATTAAAAAAACCAAAACAGTCTATAATACCAGATTTATCGTTTATCACAATTGCAACAAGAATATATTTTTCTTTTTTATTTTGTCTTGAAAGAAGTAATGCCTGATTACCACTTCCATCTGGAATTGTTGTAAAAAATTCTGCTGGGATTGTATCTTTTACAATATTTCTAAAGTATTCATATGCTTTTTCTTCCGTAGCACCAGATAACTTCAATTTTTTTAATCCTGTTCTGCAAGCCTTTATAATTTCTTGATTAGAGGATGTTTCTATCAAATATTTAAAAGGTTTTATTGCAAGCGACGATTTGGAATCTGATAATATATTAATTACTTCCAAAATAAAACTATCATCATAATTTGAATACAGTACCGGATATATTATATTAGCAAGTACATCACCTTCATAATCAAGTTTTAAAGAGTCAAGTAAAAGATTTCTGTCTTTAGCTGAAACTGCTGAAACAAAATCAAGAAAATCAAGCATTGCTTCAGGATTAAAAACGGCACTTTCTAAAAGCTTTTTTGTCTCTTTATCTAAAACTTCTTCAGGATTTTCAAAGTAAGATGGTATTTCATTATAGTTGCATTCACTTCCTACAAGTCTCAATAATTGAACCAGTTTATATTTTGATTCATCTGAAAGTACATTGGATTTTAATTGTTCAAGAACTTTATCATTTATATATTCTTTAGGCACAATATTCTTTAATATACAGCCTGAAAATACATATTCATTTTCTTCCATCTTAATATATTCTTTAAGAAATATATCAAATAGAGTTTCTTTGTCTTCAATATTTTTTAATTCATCTATAAAACTGGTAAGAGAGTCCTCATTATAAGTTGAAGAAGATCTTATTTCTGAAATTACAGAAAGAACCTTAGCTCGTATTTGCAGTTTTGAAAATTGAGACATTATTTTATTTTGCTCCAAAAAATATCTAATATCTTTTGTGCTTCACCTGATGGTAACTTATCCTCTAATATAAGATATTGAACCGCAATCATAGTACATTCTGAGCAAATATTAACCCCTGGACCTTGAACCATTTTTGCCACTTGTGTATTCGGACGACCACAAAAACTGCAGATAACAGGTTCTTGTGTTTTTTGAACATCTTCCCTTTTTGTCTCTTTTGTTTTATGTCTTGCATTTTTTAATGAAACTATTTTTTCTGAATCACTCATGATTAACTCTTAATAAACTACTCCTCCAAATATTGTATACTATTTTGAAAATATTGCAAAATTTTCATTTTACGT
>DVJT01000005.1 GCA_018716565.1 Candidatus Avigastranaerophilus faecigallinarum
AATACGATGTTAGTTTTAAAGAACAGTTTTTTCTTAATGTATATCATGGTAGATACATTAGTAATATTTTTCAAAAATTAATGGGGTTTTCATTAAATATACATCCAAATATTTGGATACAAACATATGGTGCCTTTTTTAAAGGCTGTTTTATGGTTGTCTTTGTTTATACTTTAGCCAAAATGTGTTTTATTTTTGAAAAAAGTAAATATATGATTCATATACTTGCTCTTTTTTGCTACATTGTATATCAATATACATTTCAAAATACTTATCAGAATGAATTATACTCTGCTTTTTTTGGTTTTACATTTCCCTTTATTTTTTTCTTTACTTTTTGGAATTTTTATATACGTAATTATTATGTTGAAGATGTAAAAAGAAAAACAGTTATGATATTATCATTGTTTTCATTTTTAACGGCAATTTCTACTGAATTCAATTCTATAGTTACGTTATGTGCATTAGTGATAATAACAATATTCGAAATTTTAAATTTTAAAAGCCTAAAGAAAATAACAATATATTCTTTTCTTTCCAATACTTTTGGTGTTGTATTATTCTTCGTTAATCCTGGACTAATAAATACTGCAAATGCAAAAGGAACATTTGACGGATTATCGAATATGATTATAAGTGCAAAAGAAATGTTACCTGAATATATTGTTGGATTTAAGCAAGTTTTCTTTTATGATTTTTTAATTCTAACTGTTGTAATAATTATAATGTCATTTTTTTACGTTTTAATATCTGATAATAAAAAAAACAACAAAATCTTTCTAATTTTAATATACTCTTTATTAATATCTGGATATATTTTCTACTTCCTTTTGCTTTTTGCAGGAAGGCATGAAGTGGAAAAATATTGTTATGTAACACATTTTGATATTATTGTTCAAATGAAAATTTTGCTTATATCTATAATTTTCGTAGAATTATCTTTTTTATACACCAAAATTCAGATTAGAAATACGTCAATTATTATTTTAATAATCTTATCTATAATACTTAATTCAGAAAATATTTTTACGACATTAAAAGTTATAAAAACAACGGGAATTATAAATTATATTAAATCAAATACGTTTCATGATAAAGAAGAATATAAAAACAGATATATGTCAGAAGCAATATTGGTATATTATATTTATAAAGATAAAATACCGGTTTTACCTGAGGATGCAAAGAGTTTCTCTTTATATTGCAAAAATTATATAAGAAATGTATATAAAATAGATTACAATAATACAAATATAGAATATGTAGATTCAATTGAAAAAGCATATGAAATATATAAACAAAATGGTGGCAGAATTATTACAGAAAATGAGTTAGAAAAATCTAATTTTCAAAAGCTCAAAGATAAAAATTTTGTTATACGAAATTAATAAAGTAATTTTTAGTAAAAATTATATCTTTTATTTTTTCTAAAATATGGTATCATAATAGATATTACAATAAATATTTAGGCAAATAGGAAAATATATGTCAGAAGAGAATAAGAATGAACAGCAGATAATGGTTCCGCTTGATGATTTAGATAAGGTGGAAACAAGTGATGCTCACACGTTAGATGCACTAGCAATGGAATTAGCAACAATACAACAGTCTGCAAAAAAAGTTGCTATTATCGGAAGTAGAAATCTTCCAATTACACATCAGCAAATTATTGAAATTTTAGCATATGCATTGGTTATTCAAGGTAATACAGTTATAACCAGTGGTGGTTCAAGTGGTACAAATGCTGCTGCTATAAGGGGTGCAATGAAGGCAAACCCTGATAAATTAAGAGTAATTTTGCCTCAAACTATTGGTCAACAACCTTCCGATGTTCAAGATCAATTAATTGGTGTTCCAAATATTATTGAACATCCTGATAGATCAATGATGACTTTAGCTGATGCAAGTAGAATCTGTAACCGAGAAATTATTGATGAATGTCAGCAATTAATTTGTTTCTTGTCTCATACATCAAATACTTTGCATAAAGCAATTCAACATGCGGAAGATTCTCATAAAGTAGTTACTTCATTCTATTTAGATTAATGATTGTTATTTAATAAAAAAGAAAACTCTTTTGGGAGTTTTCTTTTTAGTTGAATTTTTTTGCAATGTCTTTTGCTGCTGCTTCTCCCATTGAAAAACAACTTAGTTGAGTTCTCACAGCTGCTTGTGCCTCAAAATCTGCACTGATTATACGCCCAATAGCGTATACATTTTCATCTTTCTCTGCAATCAATGTCTCAATAGGGATACTATAGGTATGATTTGTGTATTCAAGTTTATCGTTAGTTTTTGAGCTGGAATGTATGTCAATAGGGTAATTACAGGTAAATGCTATATTATCAAATTGTTTATTAGTTATAATATCTTCTTTTTTTAGAGTATATTTACCTTTAATTCTATAAGATTCTCTAACTCCAAGTGTGTCTGAAATATGTGATATAAAACAATTTTCAAAACCCGGGAAATATTTTTTACAGAAATTATAAATTCTATAAATCCGTTCTCTGCCTTGTTTTAAGGCTCTTGAATATATAAACGGATCTAAGAGATTTTCATAATTTTCCAATATAATCCTAGGACAATTAAATGCAAGTGAATTAGGCATTGATTTGATGGTAAAAACCTGAAAATACGCAGTATCATTGAATGTTAGGTCGCCATTCATGACGGCTTCCTTAAATATCGGTTCTAACGCCCACTTTCTGTTTTCATCCCATGTATAGGCTGTAGAAAGATGTATTTCGTCGCCTGTATTATCAACTGTTGTTACATTTGTATCTTTATCAAGTTCTGTAATCCACTTTGAAAATACTTTCAAATCAATATTTGTCAATATAAATCTAAGAGTAGCTGCTTGTTGGTTTTCAGTTTCATTTTGTAGATCTAATTTTAAAATTTTAAAAATCTCTGCATTTGAAGTCGCGTCTACAATATAATCCGACTCGACATATATCGATAACATTTTATGCAATAAAGTAACATTATAACTACTCTCCTTTGTTATATTTTGAACTTGAGTCGAGTAAAGAATATTACAATTAACAGAAGATAGCATATCATCCAGTACAATCTTCAATAGTTCCGGATTAAACCAGGCATCATTTGAATCAATATAGGTGTAATTTGCATTATATTTGGCTGCAAAAGCTTTTAAATCCGTAAAAAATTCGCAGTTAACACCGTTGGTATCAACTTTCATCGAAGGAACTACTAAGCCCTGAGTTATTGCACCACCTAACACATCTGTTTTTTCTACTAAAAGTGTATGTAGTCCTTTTTTTGCAGCAATGTATGCACAAGCAACACCGGAAGTACCACCACCTACAATTATTAAATCAAATTTCATAATTTTTACCTCTAAAAAAATTTTATTACATATTTTATTTAAAAAAAATTTTTTTATCTATCTTCACATTATATTACTAATAGATACATAACGA
>DVJT01000127.1 GCA_018716565.1 Candidatus Avigastranaerophilus faecigallinarum
CTTAGTTGATAACTACATATATTATTACAATACACGTAGATATCAATGGAACAGAAAGAAAATGGCACCTGTTATTTATAGAAATTTTCTTTTATCCTACCAAAATAGTCCTATTTAATGGGTACAGATCACATTAACCCAACCTACTTACTAATTTATGCCATAAATCTGCATATTCTCTAGTTTCACCATTAACTTTAAATGTAGCACCTTCTTGTTCCATTAATTGATTTCCATTTCCATCAAAATTATCAATCAATGAAGTATCTTCTGTTTGAGCTAAGTTAATCTCAGTAATACCTGCTTCACTTAAAGATACAGCTTCTGAATTATATCCATTTAATTTAATTTTAAAACCAAAGTTTTCTTCTAAATACTTAATATCTTTTTCATCTAAAACATTGTCATCATTTCCATTTATTAAATTATTTTGTTTTGCAAATTCTTTTAAAGCTTCAAAACCATCATTAAATCCATCTTTAACATTATCGCCATTTAAATCTGTATTATTACCAAAACATTCAGAACCATCTTCACCAGATATTCCATTACCATCTTTATCAAATACTAATACAGCATCGGCAGAATCAAATATATTATCAAGATTTCCATCGCCATCTATATCATAACTAATAATTTCATCAGATGTTTTTATGCCATCACCATTTATATCAAAGGAAAGAGGAGATTCTGTTGTATAACAAGCATTGAAACAACACATTTCACCGTTTGAATCCATATAACAAACTTTTGAGCCAGAATCTGAATTTGTTTTGGTAAAATTATACATACGATTATTACCAGTTTCAACTTGTTTTATAGAAGAATTTTTAGACATATCATATACATGATATTTATTGTCATCTTTACCTTGAGCAATTATATATCTTGGTTCACCATTTTCTAATTTTTCAGATAAATCAATGTTATTATCTGCAACCATTTTCCATTCATCATCTGCAACAATAACTTTCTTTTCATTTATTTTTGTATCAATATCTTTAAGTTTATTTTCTTGATTTTTTAAATTTGCATTCGCATAGCTTAATTGTGTTTCTTTTGTTGTATCTAAATTATTTTTTGCTTGATTATAACAAATTAGTGCTTGTTTTGTCTCATTTGAACAAGTTTCACTTATCTTATTGTCTATTTCTATTTTTTCAGCCTCTAAATTTTGTAATTTTTCCTCTTGTACAGCAAGATCATTTTCTAATTGTGATAAATCTTGTTTTAAACATTCCAGTGTTTCTTTATCACTATTTAACTGCTCTTGAGCTTGTTGAATTTGAGCTTGTACTTGCTGCTTTTGTGCTTCAATTGCAGCTTGTTTTTCTGGATCATCACTTGATTGGCTGTTTAAAGCTGCTAATTGTGATTCTAATTCACAAATTGTTGCTTCATCAGAAGCAATAACTCCTTCTTGATCTGATATTTCACCCTTTTTGTTATTTATATTAATATTTGTTGTATCTACATTATTTTCTTGGTTTTCTATTTCTTCAACTTTACAAGCTCTTTGCTCTTTTAATTCTTTTGAAACATTTTCATCATTTTTTAATGCTTCATCATATTGTTCTTTTGCTTCATTATATTTATTTTCAGCACATAATACTGCATTATTTTTACCTGAATATACATCATTAACTGCTTCTCTAGCTTCATTAACAACTCCTTTTTGAGAAGCCTTTTCATTTTCAAGTTGAGTCAATGACATATTGTTCAAATAACTATTACTGCTTTGTGGCATTCCACTTGCAAAATTATTCGTCATACATCCGAAATTATTAAATTGTGAATATAAATCAAATTCATCCGTAATAGAATTATTTTGTGAATATTTAGTGTTAAATTCAACATCATTATCTAATTCTTGTGCCCTTAATTGAACATCATTATTATATGAAAATTTTTCATTATTTATATCATAAAAAGCACGAAGAATATCATCTTGCGTTAAATCTGACAAATTACCATCATATCCTTTTATATATTCTTTAAACTTTGCTTTTTCTTCTGAACTTATTACACCATCACCGTTTATATCTAAGGCTTTTTTAACAGCCTCATTAGAATATGATATTGAATCTAAAAAATCAGTAACTTCATCTTTTTCTTCTCTAGAAAAAGAATCTTCAGATAAGCTATTAAAAGTAAATAAATTGTCAAAATTATTACCAACAATAGGGTTACTATAATTAACTTTGCCTGTTTCACCTAATGCATATGTTCTTAATTCTTGTTCACCATTATTTACTCTCATTATAACATCCTCTAAATAAAATATATATGTTATATATATAAAGTTATTTTTTGATAGCAAATTTTGACATTCAAAAAAAATTTTACAAAAATTTACAATTAGAATAACATATTAAATCATTTCTTTAAAAATAAAATTTATATGTTAAAATTCTTGTAATATGTAGATTATCGGAGATTAGGGAGAATGATTGATTTTCTTATTAAGTTATTAGGTGATCCCAATAATAATAAAATAAAAAAAATGTTGCCAGTTGTTGAACATATAAATGCTCTAGAGCCTGAATTTATTAAATTATCTGATGATGAGTTAAGAAATAAAACTGAAGAATTTAAAAAAATATTAGCAACTCGTCCAACTTCAAATGATATAAAGAAAGATAGAGAATTAGAAAAACAAGCATTAGATTCGATTTTGCCTGAAGCTTTTGCTACAGTTCGAGTATGTAGGTTGGGTTTGACTGTTTTTTCCAAAATCTTTGATTTTGTGAAAAATGTCTGGTTTTCAAAAAAACAACAGATAAAATATGATAATATTTAAAAATGTTGTTTACAAGCTAAATGCTTCAACAAACTAGAAAAAGGGAATATAAA
>DVJT01000128.1 GCA_018716565.1 Candidatus Avigastranaerophilus faecigallinarum
GAAGGAATCTCTTTTCTAGTATGTTTTTCGTTCAAATCAATCATACGGGAAAAGGATTCCTTTTTCTAATATTCAGGGAAATAAAATTAAGGAAATATTCATCCTTACACAAACTATTTTACGGTCTCATTTTTTGCAGTTAAATCAAAAAAATTCTACAAATAATGCATTCATCATCTATACCAATGCAATAATACGAATCGACGAATTAAATTGGTTAAAAGAAGCCATTGAAATCTTAAATATTCCATTTCCAGATGATTTATTCAAAGTGATTAGTTCACAAAATCGTCAAGAAATAGAAGATGTTAAAGAAACATGGGGTAAAGGGAAATTTCAAATCATGCTTACTAATAAGCAAGCTCTTGGTCGTGGAACCAATCTTCAATATCTTCTAGATAAAGACTATTATCAAAAACATAGCCATGATTTTGCAATTATTGATCAACGCTTTGTCAACTTGAATGAACCATTTATTGATATTGCAGGAATTTATATAGAATCACTTACTCATATGTTTGAAAATCCAAATAATAATGGTACTCAGGATTTAGATGATTTCAAAATCAGAGCAGGACATATTATTTATGAACAATTTGAATTATACGATTCAAATCAAACTAATTTATCTTTCCGTGATGTTAGAACAAGACTACAAAAATACTTTGGCAAAATATCAGGTAATGGCATGTGGGACTTATTACCTGCACAGGATGCTCTTGCAGCAGAGTTAGAACAGATAACAGGGCGTCTTTGTCGAACAAATATCAAAAATAAAGAAATGCTAATCCAGTATGACTATAATTTTGTAAATAAAATTGACTGGGATTATTTAAGCCATAAACGAACTAACGTGCTGATTGAAGACTTAATTGAGCAAAATAAAAATAGATTATCCTCAAATCCAAAATATCAAGATCGTTTAGCAACGATTAAGGAAAAGCAAGAGCTAGCTTTAATTAATAGTGGTGCAGTTTTCTTAGCCAAACGTGCTTATAAATTGCGTTCTTTAAGTGAAACTATGCAATATCAGTGGGTAGAAATGCGGGAATGGATTGTAAAACATCCTCGAATTAGCACTTTATCTAAAATACCAGATCATTTACGTAAGACAGTCGAAGGATTTTATTATCGACTGTCTAAACCAGATGCAAAATACTATTACTATCACGATCAAGAGGAAGATCCTGATTTCAAAAACGTGCTTTTGATTGATTCTGAGCAGGGAAAAGCTCAACAAAAATTAGATTACTTAAAATCCCAAAAACAAGTACCTATTAATGCCCAATTAACTAGTCTAAATCTAGAAAAATATGCTAAATATTTAGATAAAATTTTTAAGCAAAATTCATGGATAAAACAAGCATTACTAAGAGAAAAATATGATTTAGATTTTAGTAAAAAGAGTCAGTGGTTATTAACGCCTGCCGCATTTAACAATTTGTATAAAGCAGCTATTTCAGAAGAGATTTTTGCTTTAATTTGTCAGAAGTATCATCTAGATTTCCATGAAATGAGGGAATTATCCCAGAATGAATTTGAACGCTTTGACGGATTTTTAAAGTTAAACGATCAGAGAATTCTATATGTCGATATGAAGAATTACGATTCACGTAGGACTACAGTACTTGCAAAAGATGTCGAAAAGCATATTCAAAATAAATTAAATGAGTCCACAGGTAATGCAGCCGTGATTATTAATTTCTACGAATTTGAAAAAGAAAATGCTTATCGAAATAGCGGAATCAGAAACGAAATTAATGAAAAAAAGATCTATTACTATCCTCATTTGTTTAGACATAATGGTGAAATTGATAATGCATTATTGCAAGACTTATTAGATAAGGTGGTACGGAATGACACTAGTAAGAAATAAAATTTATCTAAATCAATTGGAAGATCCGCATTTTAAGATTGATCAGCTAAATCAAGATTTTGATTTATACGCGGTACATTGCACACGTAAATATATCTCTCGCTCCTTACTTAACCGTAACCAAGAGAAGTTACCAGTAATTAAGGTCGTAAATTATATCAGAGAAAATAACAAAGACATAATTTATATCCTTACGGATAAAGGTAAAACCAATATTTTTGAATTAAAGCGTGGCTTAACAGAACTAGATGAGACTATAGGTAAAATTGAGCAGCGTGATTTTGCACAAGTAGAAACAAATATCATATTAAACTTACTATTAATTCAACTACAAGTATTCTCTACAGTTAAGGGATGTAATTTATTGGGAAAATTGTATGTTAATACCAACACAGAAGAAAATGAAAAATTAAAATTTGAAGAAGTAAGCTTTAGTAAAAATCTAGTAATTAATATTCAAACGCGAGCATTTACTCAACTATCCTATTATCAAAAAAAACAAGCTCAAGAATTAATTAAAAATATAAAGTCATGGGGTCGCAGTCCACGTTATGAGATTAATTTGCAAGAAAGCACAATCAAACAAATGGCAAATTGTTACCATGACGGAGAAGAAAATGATTGGTATTTAATGCATCCTACCCATAAAAATCTGAAGCCAGATCAAACACCTTTCTTTTATCTTAATGGTAAAGTTGGACAAGCTAGAACTAGCTTTTTAACTAGTAAAAGTGGCATTATGTATTATTTAATTGATCAATTGAATAAGCATTACTCGCAATATTTTGACAAATTAAAATTTAGAGAAATCCAAACTGAGAGTTATGATCAAGGCGTTAATCAAAAAAAAAGGGGAGAAAAATTATTAGAAAAAATTAAGTCATTTTGGTCAGATAAAGAAATTACATTAATTGATCGAACGCAAGAAAATTTATCAGCAGTAAAGACTATATCTGACTTTTTTAGTCAAAACTTGTCAATAAAAATTAAGCCCAGTCAAACAAGTAGTCATTACAATTTAGCATTAATTCACAATTTAGGTTACTATTCGAAAAAAGATAACCAAGATAAAGAAGATACGTATTACGTAAATCAAGCTAAAATTATTCAAAATATAACAATTGAAGGAGTACTACATAAAAGTGGAACGGTAATTGATAGCGCATTAATCAATGCAGTTAAAGAATTGACTGTAAAAGCAATTTTAGAGATGCAAGATTTCTCACCATTGAATACTGGGTTAGACTTAGATAGTTTGGCTTTTTATAAATATTATCCTAAAAGCAATCAAACTCTAGAATTTACGAGTCATGAAACTAATTTTCAAATTAAAGTAATTACTTCCAATTTTAAAGATCCGTTTTTCTTGAATGATTTATTTATTGAACGAAACGATCAATTAACGACCGCTTACGACTACATTATTTTAGATAAACAAAATGAAAATTACTATGCTGTAAGCAAAACTTCGTTAAAAACAATACCATCGCCATCATTATATGAAGCGGCAAATAACCAAAAAGGCACTTTAGCATATCGTAACAAAGAGGCTAGAAATAAATATTTAGCCGGTTTAATCAATTTGAATTATTTCTACGCACAAAATCAACTATATTATAATGTGAGAGTTATTGGAAATGGGATGCAGTCCAAAGAGTCGGTAGCTTCAGTTGTTAGAAAAATTGAATGTTTAAACGATAATAATAAGTCGCAATTGCTAGATATGCAGCAGCTTTTACAATCTATGGATGTTGTTTGGGTTAAATTTAAAAATTTGACGGTTCTTCCTTTTCCGATTAAACTCATGAACGAATATATCAGAAAAGATAAAAATAATAATGAAGAGAGATAAAAATTGAATTTAATAATTAGATCAGTAACTATGAATGATTTGGATTCAGTAGTTTCTATTGAATCGGATACTTTTGAGATGAGTCAAGAAATGACTCAAAAAGATATGATCGGGCGAATTGAAAACTATCCTGATACTTTTTTAGTAGCAGAAATTGATCATCAAGTAGTAGGACATGTTTTTGGTCCAGCATTTAATAAGCGCTATATTGAAGATGAAATCTATTTTAAAAATCATCTTAATCGTAAAGATGATCAATATCAAACAGTTTTAAGTCTGGCAGTTAGTCCGGAATTTCGAAAGCAAGGAATAGCTACCAAATTATTAGATAAATTGTCTAAGATTGCTAAGAAGCAAAATAGGACAGCGGTCACTTTGACTTGCTTGCCGAAGTTATTTTCATTTTATGAAAAGCGAGGCTTTGTAAACGAGGGTAAGACTAGTGATGATATCCCTGATCCTGATAATGTAAGTAGTTTTAATATGGTAAAAGAATTATAGAAAAGAGGATTTTCCTACTAAACAAGGAAAATCCTCTTTATAATTTCTGATTAATCTTTTTAACTTGAGATTTTACTTTTTTATATATAATTAGCCAGATAATTATATATCCAATAATATAGATAATAGTAAAGATAAATAAGGGTGTTGCCTTAACAAGAATCCAGCCATTTATTAAATAGAAGAAAAGGTAATCTAGATAAATTACAATTGCATCAATTAACGTTGCGATGCCTAGAGGAATTTTTTCAACTTTAAAAACAGCTCCAATTCCGCCAGCAACGAAAGCCATGAAAAGGGTCGATAGAATATTGATGTTTACTTCTGTCATTGGTCGACTGGTTACATTTTCTGTTAATTGAAAACCATAATAAATTATTACTAAAATAAGCGGGCCAAAACCTGCAGCGATTAATCCTCGTAAAATAAAATCTTTAACGAACCGTTTCATGTTAATCCAACTCCTTTCTAATTTTTGAAAAACATCTTCTTGAAACATAATCTGTTAATCCGTTTTTCATAATTACGTTTACACCAACTGATTTAGTTCCCTTAAAACGTTTGATTTGATAGCGATTCACTATACTTGATTTATTAATTCTCCAAAAGTTGTTAGGTAACTCATCTGCTAGCTGATAAATTCGTTTTCGTATTTGGTATTTCTTATTATCGCTGCAAATAGCCCAAATCTTATTGTCGATAATCGTAATCAAAACGATTTGATCCAAAGATAAAGCAATTAAATCTTTGTCATCATATGCGGCAATTTGATTAGAATTACCATTGGTTAATACAAATAACTTTAACTTATTTGTAAATTCATTTTCTTGATGTACCTGTGCTTGAACTAATTCTTCTTTTTTAGGTTCTATTAAAAGCTTAAATTTCATCTTTTTCTCCTTTCATTTTGAATTATATGAGATATTGCCTGAGAAAACCGTATTTTTAAATTATTCGGTATAAAATTGAAATAATCGGTCGTAAGCATAAAAAATGAGTTTAATTACAGTATCAGATATAATTATTAATATAAAAGTGATGGTTTTTATAGAAAAAGGTGATATTATGATGAAATGTAAACTAGGTTGGATTTGTGCAGGTATTGGTGCTGTAAGTGCTATGGTTGCAAGCTCTATTTATTTCTATAAAAGAGATCATAAAAAGCGTGAAGCTGAAAAGGATACAGAAAACAAAACTTTATTTTTAGAAAGTACCCCTAACAAAGCAAAAGATGAGTTAATGAAAGCTGAATTAGCAGATGAGGATCAAGTGAAGTCACAAGAAACAGAATTTCCAAAAGTTTCTCTTAATGATGGTCCACATAAATTATTTGAAGATGAATAAAAGTGTCTGGGAAAAAACTAATTTCCAGACCATGAAAAAAGCGATGAACTTCATAAGAAGTCATCGCTCTTTTTGTATACTTTAAACCCATTCCTTGATATTATTTAATCACCACAAAAAAACAATAGAA
>DVJT01000129.1 GCA_018716565.1 Candidatus Avigastranaerophilus faecigallinarum
ACATAAAGGTAATTATATTTTTATATACAGCAAAAAAAATCTTTATTAGTTTTAAAAACAATATGAAAATCAAGTCTCAAAATTACTCAAAAAGTATAAATTTTTATTCAAGAAATAAAAATATAAAAAAAGCAGATGATATACAAAGAAGGGCAAGACTAGTATTTCCAGTGCTAAGCCCATCATATATTGATGAATTTTATTCTTCTACAAGATTATTGAATGAAACACCTATAAACACGCAAGCAAGAAGAATATTCAAAAAAATTGACAAGAAACTAACAACATTGAGAAAAATAACAAAAGAACCTGATAAATATGGAGTAGAACAAACTCCTCTGCAAAAGAAAACTCCATACGGATTATTATTAAGCAATATGAATCTTTTAAAAGTCGGTAATTGCGAAGAATGTGCAGCGACTGTTCTTGCGGCACTTGCTGCAAATGGTTTTTATAATTCTCAAAAAGTATATTTAGGTTTGGAAATTCAATATACAGATAAAAAGACAGGGGAAACTAAATACAGAGAAATAGAACCATTAGATCACGCTTTTGTTGTTACAACATTAGATAAAGAAAATCCTACAGAAAAAGATAAGATCGTAATTGATTCTTGGCTGGGATTTGCAGATAGTACATCAGGTGCAAGTGCTCGATATAAGCAAATGTATAAAAAAGAAGAACTGGATAATATACTATCTTATCATCGTTCTATGTTTAGATTAAATATGGCAATTGAAACAGGCAAAACGATAGATTTTAAGGACTATCAATTGCGAACAAATTTTATATTTTATCCTGCAGACAATAACTCAATAAATGAGATGAAAGAGTTAGGGATATATTCTGCATTAATTTATGATGATTTAATCCTACCGTAAAATAATAGCTAAGAAGCTTCAAAATATTCCATCCAATACTTTATGAGACTTTGAGGATATTTTTGCATTTCAAACATAAGATAATCTTTAGGTCTATACGGACGTCTTAAAAGCTTCATTCTAGCTTCTTTAGGAGTTCTATCCGCTTTTTTCTGATTACACTCTTTACAGCAAGCAACTATATTTTCCCAAATATCAGGTCCAAATCTTGATTTAGGGTATACATGGTCTAAAGTCAACTCTTCAGCCGGAAATTTTTTGCCGCAATACTGACAAACAAAATTATCTCTTACTAATATATTTTCACGACAAAATGGCAGTTCTTTATACGGAACTGCCAATTCGTATTTTAATTTTATTACACAAGGAATTAATATATTATCTACTTTTATCATACAGTCAATATCATTAAGCATGCGAGCATTTTCTGCCTTTCCTTTTAGCAACAATATTAATGCCCTTTTCCAACTGCAAATATTTATAGGGTGATTATGTGAATCTAGTAAAAGTGCCTTTTTCATATTAACTCCTACACTTGTAGTATTCCCGTTTTGGGTTGTTTTTAAACTTTTTAAGGGAATTTAACCTAAAAAACTTTTGTGCAATAATTAAATTATGAAAAAAGCTTCTTTATTTGAAATTTTCAAAATATTTTTTCTAATCGGACTACAACTCCAGGGCGGTGGTTATGTAATAGTCCCTTTATTAAAAAAATATATAGTTGAAGAAAGAAATTGGCTTACGGAAGAAGAATTAGTTGATTTTTATGCAATGAGCCAATGTATTCCAGGAATAATAGCCGGGAATATAGCAACCTGTGCAGGATACAAAACAAGAAAATTCTGGGGTGCTTTAATGGCAATTGCAGGAATTGTTACTCCATCTTTCATAATTATAATTGCATTGGCAAACATTCTCTCAGGAATTATTGAGTACAAAATAGTTCAAGATGCATTTTGGGGAATAAGAGTATCAGTTGTGATTCTTATTGTACTGACAATAAAAGATTTGTGGGCAAAAAGTGTAAATTCAAAGTTCACATATACATTATTTTCAATAATATTAATATGTTTATTAATGTTGCCAATTTCACCAACAATAATAATAATACTTTCTGCATTTATTGCACTAATATATGGAAAAATAAAGGATAAACAAAATGCTTAAACTTTATTTTCTATTGTTTTATGAATTTACAAAAATCGGTATATTCGCACTTGGCGGAGGCTATGCAGCTTTACCGTTTTTATATTATATGCAAGCAAAATATAATTGGTTTACCGTTGATGAATTAACGAACATGATTGCAGTTTCAAATATAACCCCTGGGCCAATAGGCATAAACATGGCAACATATACAGGATTTACAACAGCAAAATTCATAGGTGCAACCATTTCAACTGTAGCTATTGTATTAGTGCCTTTTTTTATGACGATAATAATAACAAGATTATTCACAAAATTTCAGGATGCAAAATGCGTATGTTCTGTTTTTGAAGGATTAAGACCTGCAGCTTGTGCGCTTTTAGCCTCAATAGGAATAAAACTTTTGATTGATACAATAACAAATAGAAATGAAATTTCAGCAATAAATATAGACTACCACGCTTTAGTACTATTTATAATCCTTCTAATACCATTCTCATTTTTTAAGAAAAATCCTCTTCTCACAATAATAGCAGGTGCTGTCGGAGGTATAGTAATACGCAGTTTAACTTAAAACATTAAGAAATATTAACAAATTTTGCTAATTAGTAAATTATCCAAAATAAATTGTTTTTATATAAATGTGGGTAGTTTAGGTTAATGGTTTTATAGTGGAGGTTAGTTATGACAGTATCGTCTTTTCAAAATGGTAGTTTTTTGGGGGGCAGTGCAACAGCAGCATCTTTGACAACAAGCGGAACAGTTACAGCCTCAAGCTTGTATAATACAGAATATTTAGATAAAAAATATGATTATAATGATACAAAAGAATCATATGAAATAGCA
>DVJT01000130.1 GCA_018716565.1 Candidatus Avigastranaerophilus faecigallinarum
ATCTATTAAAACTTATATTAAAAATACATTTAAACGAACATAAAATTACAGATAAAAACAATGTGAAAAATAAAATATCCTGAATACAGATAGTTTTCTCTTTATGTTTTTTTATTAGATTAAAACATAAAATAGAAAATAGAACTAAAGAAAAAACTCCAATCCAATTAAAATAAAAAGCATTACTAATAACCAAGCTTTTTATAGAAATAAAAATAATTGAATAAAATAGTAATAAATATAAGATAATGAAGATAAATTTAAGAATATTATTAATTTTTAAAAATAATTTAGAAGATTTTATTAAGAAAAAAACATATAAAGATATTACAAAAACAAATAATGTTGTTTTAAAAAAATATAATGACAACACTTTAATAGAAGAAATTGTAGGGATAAATCCAAGGTAAGTATATAAAACTTTAACACTTTCTGCTTTTGAAAGTAAAATCATATATATTAGTGCTTGCTTTAAATCAGAAAGAGATACTCCTTGTATGAATAAAGTTATAAAAGAAATAATTGGAGTAAGAAGGAATGAAAAAGAACATAATGCAATTGTTTTTAAATTTACTTTTTTAAATATCAAAAATAAGAACAGTACTATACCAAAAGGAATAAACTCATACTTAAAACAAATACTCATACCATAGAAGAAAAAAGATAAATATAAAAATAATCTATTATCATTTTTTATAAAATATAAAAGACAAATTAACGACCAAATAAAAGAATTTAAAGCATAAACTAAAGAATATGAATAAGGAAAAGTATAATTAGTCTGTGTGACTGTATATATACACATTGTAATTATAGCGAATAAAATACTAAAAACTAGTACTGAGCCTTTTTTTATGAATAGCTTTAAAATATAAAATAATCCGAACAAAATTAATGTTGAATTAACAAAACCAGCAAAATAAAATGTTCTTAAATTCTCACCAAATACTTTTATTAAAAAAGCATTTAATTGATATCCTAGCGGTGCATATACATTAAAAATATCTTTATAAAGAACAGCTCCATCATTCATTGTCATAGGAATATATATTTCCCTTGATGAATCAGAAAAAATCATTGCACTACTATAGAACACGACAAAGAAAATAAGATTTATTGCAAAAATAATTAAAAGCATTTGATAATCTTTTAAATTAGATGTGAAAAATTTTTTCTGGTTTCTATATATTTTTAGTCTTTCTTTAAACATTTTTATACCTCATTTAAATATAAAGTGTATCATGTTTAATGTTTTTAAACTAAAATGTAAATATGAAATTTCAAAGATTATCAAATATTAATACAAAAAGAGATGCGTGGGTTGAAATAAACCTTGACGCAATAGAGCATAATATACTTGAATTAAAGTCATTCGTAAGACCAAATACAAAAATACTAGCAGTTGTTAAAGCTGATGCATATGGTCATGGAAGTTCAATGATAGCACAAACACTTTTAGCATCCGGTGTAGATTATCTTGGAGTTGCTTCAATTGATGAAGGAATGGAACTGCGTAATAATAAATTCACATGTCCTATTCTAGTTCTTGGGGCAGCACCAGTTTGGGCATTTGATTATGCAGCACAAAATAATATATCTCTTTCTTTATTCTTAGAAAATCATATTGAAGCTGCTGATTTAACTTATAAAAAAACAGGCTTAAAAACAAAAGCACATATTAAACTTGATACAGGAATGAATAGAATTGGTGTAGAAAAGGAAGATGCTGTAAATTTTATAAAGGAAGTTCAAAAAAGAGAAAGCATTGAACTTCAGGGGATTTTTACCCATTTTGCAAATGCTGAAACAGAAGAAAAAACTAATGAACAATTATCAATATGGAATGAAGTATTATCACAAGTAAATACAGAAGGGTTAATTCTTCATTGTTTTAATACAGCAGCAACAATATCAGGCTATAAAGAAGATAAATATAATATGGTAAGACTTGGACTCGCTTTATACGGCTTAGTTCCCGATTTACCTAAATTCGCCAAAAGAATTCCAAACTTAATTCCTGCAATGAGCCTAAAAGCAAGAATAATAAATATACATACAGCTCATAAAGGTAGCGGGGTAAGTTACTGTCATACATATACAACAGATAAAGAAACAACCATTGCAACAATTCCGATTGGTTATGCAGACGGCGTAGACAGACGACTTTCAAATAAAATTTACGGTATTTTAAATGGACAAAAAGTACCACAAATTGGAAATATAACAATGGATCAAATGATGTTTGATATTTCTAATGTAAAAGCAAATGAAGGTGATGTTATAACCTTAATTGGGAATGATGGAAAAGAATCAATTTCAATAAATGATTGGGCAAATCTTTTAGGAACAATAAATTACGAACTTACTTGCAGATTAAAAGTCCGTTTATCAAGAGTTTATACAAGATAATAATCAAACTGCTTCTTCCATATAAATTTTAAAGTTTTCATTATTAACTTCTCGTACAAAGAAATTCCAAGCATTATAAAATTCAGCTAAAGCATAAGTATGTGCAATTGTAATCATACGATAAGACTCTTCCATAGTAATAAGAGTAGTTAAATCAATTTTACCTTCCCTATAACTTTTTCTCGATGCAACAATCAATTCTTCTGAATTTGCAAGTAACTCATCATTATAATAGTTTAAATTGACTTGAGCAGTAAGAAATTTCTCATAAGCTTTCTTTAAATCATTTTCTGCTTTATTTTCAACAGATGCATAATTTAAATGAGCTTGCTCCAATTTTAATTTAGCATTCTTAATTTCTGGTGCATAAGTGTATAGGAGAGGAATATTAACAATATTTGCTGCGATATAAGCCCCATGCTTAAAAATCCCCTCTCCGGATTGCCCTGGATTTTGATAACTGTAGCCTGCTTGAATTTCGAAATCAGGAATCTTTTGTCTTAAAACAACAAGCAAGTTTTTTTCTGCCACTTCTATCTCCTGCAAAGCAATTTTAATATCTGCCCTGTTATTAATAGCTTCATTCGCAATTACCTCAAAAGGAGGCATTTTATCAGTTGGTTTTGGCATAGTAAGTGGCTGATATTCTTTTGTAAAATGGTCCTGAATTGTATCATAGAAGCCATCTGGACTGTTAATGACTTTATTAAACTCATATAATGCTGTTTTTACATCATATTTTGCAGAATTAACTTCTGTTCTAATTTGGTTAACCAGCAATTGTGCTTGCAAAACGTCTATTTCAGCTACTTTACCTGTTTTATGTTTTTCTTTTGCAACATCTAACAACTTATTTAAAAATGTTTCATTTTCCTGCACCGTAGCCAAAACAGATTTTTTAGCAAGTAAATTTGTATAAGCTTCTCTAACATCCATTCTTAAATCAGCTTCTAAATATTCAAGATCTCTTTGTGTAAGAGAATAATTAGATTTTGCAAGTTCTTTTCTTGGTGATCGTTTTGCAATTTCTACTGTCTGAGAAAAACCTATTTGTTGTGGATTTCCTTTTCCTGCTTGACCCATATTAAAAAACGTACCCAAAGAAGGGTTTTGGAGCCTATTTGCAGCTTTTATATTATTACTTTCTATATCAATATTTAGTCTTGATGATTGTATATCAAGGTTATTTTTAATTGCAATTTCAACAGCTTCTTTTATTGTAATTTTACTTACATCCACAATCGCATAAGAATAAGAAGCTGTTATTAAAAATAAAACGACTAATGTTATCTTTTTCAACAAATTTGAATCCATATCAGTATTATAAACCGAAAAAATAAAATATAAAAACTTTTAAACAAACGTTAGTTGGAGTAAAAAAGAGTCATTTTTTTCGTTTTTTTTAAAAAATAGACACAATTTTGTATTTTTACTTAATTTTATTAACACATTTTACCAAAAGTCTAATATATTTTTTGATTTTTTTAAAAAAAGACATTCATTTTTTGAGATTTTAAATAATTTTCTATAGACAAATTTCAAAAAATAAGATATTATATAAGTGTGGAAAGCGAGGTGTTATGAAGGTCTCTGCTGTTGGTTTTTTATTCCAGGATAAGATAAAAGGAAATGGTCTCAAAGGTAAGAATTATACCTGTATTATTCACAAAATTAACCCTGAAGGAAATTACAATAAAAATGTTATTTCTTCTCCAATTGTTAAAGAATCTGTTTTAGAAGTTGTATCGCCAGAAAGTGCAAAAGCTGATATTTTAACTTCTCTGTTTAGAATTAAATCACAAGATACATCTTCAAAATTTGTAGGTGCAACTATTAAAGATGGCATTCGAGAAACAGAAATTCATTCATTACTATCTGATAAAATCTTTGCAGTAAGAACAAGAGATAGTATAGGAAGAAATCACTTTAGAATTTTAGGAAAGAACAAAACACAAGAACTACTTTCCCGAAATTTATATCTAAACGCATAATTTTCTATAATCCCTTAAATACTGAATAATATATATATAATCCTGCAAATACAAGAATAAGTCCGCTTGCCTTAATAAGTATTGATGAATATTTGGCAAGTGAATTAAGGTGCTTTAATGCAGATGTGAATAAAGCAAAGACAATAATTATAACACACTGTCCAATCGCAAAGAAAAACAACAATGCAAGAGAAAATAAAATATTATCAGATATAGTAGCAACAGCCATTATACTAGCTAAAATTGGAGAAGAACAAGGACTTGCAGCCAAAGCAAAAAAAGTACCAATTAAAAATGGAAAAATGAATAAACTTCCCGATTTATTTTGAGGCATTTTTTTTACTATTGCAGGAAATTGTATATCTAAAACGCCTAAAAGATTTAATCCTAAAATCAAAATAACAGAAGCAAACAAAAGAATTACAACTGGTGAAGCAAAACTTGCGAATACTTTACCAGACAATGCACAAAATACTCCGATAATACTTAAAATTAATGATAATCCTAAAGAAAAAGATAATAACTGAATAAACAATTTCTTATTATTTCCTTTTGAATATCCGCCTATATAAGCGAGAATCAATGGGAGTATTCCTAAACTACATGGTGACAAAGATGACAAAATACCTGCAAAAAAAGAAATTAATAATAACAATGGCAAAAATAAACTATTTTCTGCAGAATATTGCGAAAAATACATAAGAATATTATCCATTGATTATATCCTCAATTTCAGTAATTAGTTCTTCTTTGGGAATATAACCTTCAACTTTATTTTTTTGATTTTCATTTTCATCAACAAATATAATTGTAGGGACTAAGACAATACCATATTTTTTGATATAGTCTTGGACCTTTTTACTTTTATCCAATGCATTTATAGAAATAAAATTAATCTTGTCACTATAAATAGGTTGCACTTCATTTATAACAGACTTCATTTTCTGACAATCTAAGCACATTGCAGAAGTAAAAATCATAATAGACGGTTTCGTTTTATCTTTTGCAACAGCACTCGTAGTATCAGAATTCTTACTTAAATATAGATATACTGCTACAGGAACAATAAGAATTAATAAAATAGTTATAATGTTTTTCATTATATTTTCCTCCTGAATAAACATTACACTATGTAAGTATAAACTAAATTCTCTAAATGGGTATATATATTTAATTAGTTAAGATAAATCTTCAGGAATGTATAACTCTAAATTTTTAAGTTTATCTCTAATTTCCTGATAAGTAAAACTTCCAACCGTTACTTTTTGATACTCTCTAACAATGTCAATAATATCATTTTCATCTAATCTGATATTCCTTCTTCCAAAATTATTTTCAATAATTTTTGCCATAAATAAAGCCTCCTAATAACTTTATAGAATTAATAACGGAATAAAAAAACTAATATTAAAAAATATCATCCACAAAGACTAGTAGATTGTCTTCATATTTTAAACAACTGACTAATTTTTATCAGATTGAATAAGTGATAAATAATAATTCATACATAAATATGTGAGGATTTTATATGAATAAAACAATTATCAAAGCACCCTGCATTAATATGCAAAAAATGGAATCACTTTTTATTGAAATGACAGCAAAAAATTGCAACTTACAATGCAAATATTGCTACATAGATTTTAAAGATAAAAAAGTAAAAGACTTTATACCAATAGATAAAATAAAACAAGCACTTTCTCAAATTAATAAAAAGGAATTAAAATTCATACACTTAACAGGTGCCGAACCAATGTTACACAATGATTTTAATCATATTTTAAGACTATGTCTAAAGTACTCTTCAGTAGTAATACATACAAATGCATTAAATATAAACGATAAAAAAGCAAGATTTTTAAGAAAAGTAGAAGAAGAAAATAATCTTGGCAACGAAATTATATTTATGATTAGTATTGATCATTATATAGAGAAAGAAAACGACCTATTAAGAGGCAGAGGATCATACAGAAAAGCAATTCATGCTATTCAAAGTTTAACAAAATATGGGTTTAACCCAATTTTATCAATAGTTAATCATAATAATACCGACGAAAAAGAACTAAAAGAAAATTTTAGAAAACTTTGTCAAAGCATAAATTTTGAAACAAGCGATATTAATTTTAAAATAATTCCTCTTATAGAAAAAAATAAAACTTATGAAATAGATAACGAAACAGACTTTGACAAACTAAAAGTAGAATGTGCAAAAAGTAGAACATTAAGCATTAATGGAATATTTACATGTCCTCTTTTATGTGGAGACAATAGAGGAAAATGCGGCTCAGATTTTAACGATTTTTCGAGAAGAAGTTACTTAGAAACACCATACTGTTCTCAATGTATAAAATACAACTCAACTCTATTTTCTTTAGATTTGTAAAGAAATATTAACAAAATATCCTTTAAAAGTCATGAAAATA
>DVJT01000131.1 GCA_018716565.1 Candidatus Avigastranaerophilus faecigallinarum
AATATACAACCCCAAACCGTTACCTTGGATTTTTCTTGTTAGAGGTGAATCCACTCTTGAAAATTTATTAAAAATTTTATTTATATCTTCTTTACTTATACCGATACCTTCATCTTTTACCGATATTATAAGAGAATTATTTTGATAATCGGGAAAAACAGTTACCTGAACAGTTGAACCCTCATTAGAATACTTAGAAGCATTATCAATTAAATTAAGCATTATTTGTTGAAATTTATCTGTATCTATTAATATTTTAGGAATATTTTTATCAAAATTACAGATATATTTATGAGTTTTATACTGATTTTTAATCATTTGAACAGCAGCATCAATAAAAGGAGTTACATCAACTGTTTTATATATCATCAACTCTTTATCAGACTGCATTTTAGATACTGTTAAAAGATTTTCAACCAAACTTATTAAACGATTTGATTGATCTTTTATAATATGCAGAAACTTCTCTCTTTGTTCAGGTGTAAGCTTGTCATAAGAAGTTAAAAGAGTATCGGCAAAGCCCCTTATACTTGTTAAAGGAGTTCTTAATTCATGACTCACTGTTGAAATAAAATCCAAATGAGCTTGCTCTAATGTATTATTGCTGTCGTCTTTTACATTAACCATGGCTATATTATATAACTGTTTTCAGTTTTATTCCATAGTTAAAAATAACTAAAATATGACAACTCAATAAATAGCAATCTTAAAAAGGAGCAGATTTTTATTTTCTGCTCCTTATATATAAGTAAAACATTTATTATAATAAATCAACATCAGTTGCCTGAAGTGGTGATCCCATAAGTTTCTCTAAATTAGCTGCAGATACATGGTAATTTAACAATGTACTGTAATATTCTAACTGAGAATTTCTATATGTTGTCTCTGCATCTTTTAGTTCTATAGCGTCACCTAAACCGACTTTATATCTTCCTGATGCTTGATCATACTGTTCTTTTGCCTGATCCATTGATAACTTAGCAACAGTAATACTTTCTTGTGCGTTAGTTAAAGTTATATAAGCTTCTTTTACATTGAAATAAACTGTTTGCTTAGTATTTTCATAATCAGCTAAATCTTTTTTGTATGTAGCTTTAGCTTCGTCAACTTGTTTTTTCAATAGCATTAAGTTTACAGTATTATAGCTTAACTCAGCCCCAAATTGATAACCATAGTCCGTATCAACTCGTTTACCGCCTCTTGAATATGAAGCAAAACCTTGAAGATTAGGAGTAAATGCTCTTCTTGACGATCTTACGAGAAGCTCAGAGGCATCTGCTTTCTTTTTAGAAGCCAATAGCTCAGGACTTGTCTCAAATGCGGTATTAACTGCTTCTTCAACTGCAATATCATATGTTTTTGCTTTTAGATTATCAATTACATCATAATCAGAAATTTCAGGAGTGCCCATTGCATTACTTAATTGTACATATGCTATTTTCAACGTATTTTTAGCTTTAATTAAATTTAGTTTAGCATTCCCTAAATTATATTCAGCAGTTAAAACATCAATCTTAGCTTTTGAACCAATATCATAATATGCCTTTGCTTGTTCTAAATGAAGAGTAAAATCCTTAACAGTATCTTCGTATACTTTTACTTGTTGCTGTGCAAAAAGCAAATTATAATATGCTTGTTTTACATTGTAAATTACAGTATTTATACTGTTTTGAAGTTCAAATTTAGCAGATTCATAAGTATTTTTAGCTAAATCAGCTTGAGCTTTTGTTTTACCAAAGTCAAATAAAAGCAAATTACCTGATACTGATGGAACATAAAACATATCGTATTTTTGAGTAGGAAAGGCAAAGTTTGAAACTTGCATATCGTTTCTTGAATAGCTTATCCCAGCTGAAAAAGTAGGGAAATAATTAGCCCAAGCTTGAGCAATTCTGCTTTTATATATATCAGCATTACTCATTGCCATATGAATTAAAGGATGTTTTTCTAATGCGATTTTTACACAATCATCAACTTCCATAATTCTTGTAGTTTGAACACTGCCTTCATAAGCCGTATTTGTCAATGTAGTTTTTCCTTCTGACTTTGTTACTGCTGGAGTCTCTGTATTATTAGCTTCTGACTTATTTTCAAGAGTAGTTTCCACTTTATCATCTTGAGTTTTCTCCGCAGTTTTTACAGCATCTTTTTTAGCTTTTTCAGCAGCTTTTTCTGCTTTAGCTTTTTCTTTTGCAGCTTTCTTTTCAGCTTTCTTAGCTTCTTTTTCTTGCTTATTTTTTTCTTTTTCAATTATTTTTGCTGCTTCATCAGGTTCTACAGGTGCAATTTCTTTTGCAGAATCACTATCCTTTTTCTTTGTAAAGAATCCTTTTACTTTTTGAGAGAAAGTAGCTTCATTATTTGTATTACTTGCTTCTACGCTTGGAAGTGTAGGAGGAAGTTCATTTACAACCTCATCTCTAAAAGGATTATCTACAGCAAACACAGGATTTGCCAGTAATAAAAACATAAATATAAATAATTTCTTGTTCATTTTATCCACTCTACTCTATAAAATTAATTATTTGTTTCTTCCTTCTTTTTTGATGACGCTTTTTCTACTAATGATTGTACTAATACATAGAATACCGGTGTTAATATTGTACCAATTGTAGCAGCAGCAACCATACCACCAAATACAGTAGAACCAACAGCTATTCTACTTTGAGCACCTGCACCTGTTGCAAATACCATCGGTAATACACCAAATACAAACGCTAAAGCCGTCATCATAATAGCTCTGAATCTTAATCTGGCAGCTTCAATTGCAGCATCTTCAATACTTAAACCGTCTCTTTCATGTAAGTCTCTTGCAAATTCAACAATCAAAATAGATTGTTTAGCTGCAACCCCGATTAAGGTAATCATACCAACTTGAGCATATAAGTCAAAGGATAGTCCCATCATCATTTGGAATACCAACGCACCTAATGCAGCAACCGGAGCGATTAATAATACCGCAATTGGTATAGACCAGCTTTCATACAATGCAACTAAGAACAAATATACGAATGTCAATGCTAAAGCAACAACTATACCTGTTTGACCTGATGATTCTCTTTCTTGCATTGATGTACCAGACCAGTCATAACCAACATCTTGAGGAAGTGTTTTTATTGCAACTTCTTCCATCGCTTTCATTGCTTCACCTGATGATTTACCTGATGATGGCTGACCTGAGAATTGTACACTTCTATATTGGTTAAATCTTGTAATAGAAGCAGCACCAACTGTTTGTTCAAGATTTATCATCGTCATTAAAGGAACCATTTGACCTTTCATATTTTTTACATATATCTTTTCAAGGTCTGTAGCTTTATTTCTAAAATCATCTTGTGCTTGCAATTGAACCCTAAATACACGGCCCAATTTATTAAAGTCGTTTACATAATATGAACCCAATGTTGAAGCTAATGTTGAATATAATTCTTGTATATCAACATTTTGTGCAAGCACCTTGCTGTAATCAATATTCAAACGATATTGAGGAACATTTGCCTGATATGTTGTATATACACTGCTCAAACTTGGATCTGCATTTGCTGCAACGGTAAGCTTATTTGCAAAACCTTCTATATCTTGAAGTGAATGTTCACCTTTTGATAGCATTTGGAACTCAAAACCACCTAACATACTCATACCAGAGATTGCAGGTGGAGAGAAAGAAGCAATTGAAGCTTCATTTATCTTTGCAGCTTTAGCTCTTATTTCTTTTAATATTCCATTATGAGATAAATCAGTAGGTCTGCCTTGTATCTTTCTTATAATATAATCCCAAGGATATATCTTTCTTTCATGCCAATCTTTCAATGGAGTAATACACATTGCTTGGTTTGTTGGCCCGATACCGGCAAATGTAATTATTCTTTCTTTTTCTATACCTTCTATTGTTTCAAGTTCTTTTGTTAATTTTTCAAGCACTTCTTGTGTTTTATTTAATGCACTACCAGGAGGTAATACAACTTGAGAAATTAATACAGCTTGGTCTTCATCAGGAATAAACCCTGTAGGTATAATATAGAATAATCCACCCATCAACAATATAAATACTGAATATAAAAATACTGTTAATTTTTTATTAAATATGAATTTTTTTACTGCCTCCAAATATACTTGAGTAATTACTTCAAACTTTTTATCAAAAGCAACAAATACTTTTTTAATAAAAGCAGTAAAGAAATTACTTGGTTTTCTGTTTGGATCTTCTGCTCTTAATACGATACTACACATAGCAGGTGATAGTGATAAAGCACAAACTGCCGATAATGCAATAGAAACAGCAATACAAACAGCAAATTGTCTGTACATTAAACCTGATAAACCTGAAATGAATGATACAGGTACAAATACAGCCATAAGAACCATAGCCATTGCAACCAAAGCTCCGCCAACTTCTTGCATTGTTAACTGCGTAGCTTCAACTGGAGTTTTACCATCTTCTAAGTGACGTTTTACGTTTTCGATTACAACAATAGCATCATCGACTACTACCGTAACCGCCAGTACCATAGCAAACAATGTTAATAAGTTAATGGACATTCCAAATATAGGCAAGGCTGCAAACACACCTATTAACGATACAGGTATTGTTACAAACGGTATTAATGTTGCTCTCCAATCACCTAGAAATAGGAATATTACTACAATTACAATTATAGCTGTCATTATAATTGTGAAAAATACTTCTTTCATTGATTCACGAATGAATTTTGAATCATCATGCATCATTTGTACTTCCAAAGAAGCAGGTAATGTCTTATTAATTTGTTCAACCTTTTTGTTTACAAGATTTACAACATCAATAGTATTAGCACCAGGTAATGGTACAACCTGAATAACAGAAGCAGGTTTACCATCAATTAAACCGATTTTATCATATGAATATGCACCTAATTCAACGGTGGCAATATCTTTTATTCTTATTTGAGAACCATCTGTATTTGAACGTACAATTATTTCTTCAAACTCCTCAGGTTCAACCAAACGACCTTTAGTCATCAACGTCATTCTTAATGTTTGATTAGATTTACTTGGTAAAGCACCTAATGCACCTGATGAAACTTGAACATTTTGCGTTGCAATAGCAGCTTGAACTTCTGAAACAGACACATTCAAATTCGCCATTTTAGTTGGATTTAACCAAATTCTCATACTGTAATCGCCGGCACCAAATACGTTTACTTCACCGACACCATTTAAACGTTTTATTTCATCTTTAATATATATAGTCGCATAGTTTGTCAAATCTAATTGATTCCACGAACCGTCATTTGAAACAAGGTTTAATATACAAGCACCGGCACCGGCTACTTTATTTGTCGCTGTTACACCTAAACGCTTAACATCTTCAGGTAATAATGGTTCTACTTGTTGAAGTCTGTTTTGTACGTTTACAAGGTTAATATCTTTATTTGTTCCAACTTTAAAATATATATTTAATGTATATGCTTCATCATAACAAGTTGACGACATATATAACATATTTTCAACACCGTTAACTTGCGACTCTACCAAAGAAGCTACTGAAGACTCGATAACAGAAGCACTTGCCCCAGGGTATGAAGCTTGCACAGTTACCTGAGGGGGTGTAATATTCGGATATTTTTCTAACTGCAATCCAAACATTGATACTAAACCAACCAATGTAATAAATATTGATATTACCATCGCAAAACGAGGTTTAGTTATGAAAAAATATAATCCCTTTTTCTTTTTATTATCTTCCATTTATCTTCTACCCATTTATTTTGTTTCATCTGCTGATTTATCTTCTGTTTCTAGCGGTGTAGGTTTAACAACCTGACCAGGCATACGAATACTTTGAACACCTTTCGCAACAATATTATCAGTTATTTCAAGACCACTTTCAACTATCCAATTTTTGTTTATTTCTTGAGAAACCTGAATATTTTTTCTAACTACTTTATTATCTGCACCAACAGTCCATACATAATAACCTTGTGCATCATTTAATGCCGCTGATTGTGGTACGGTTAATGCTTCTCTTGGTTCTATTGATTTTATAACAACACTTACAAAATCCCCTGGAACTAATAGCTCGTTTTCATTTTGAAATGTTGCTCTTAAATCAATAGTACCTGTTGTTTGATCAACTTCATTACCAACATATTCAATCTTACCAACTTCATCATACATTGTCCCATCTGCAAGTTGAAGTCTGACTTCCATATTACTAAAATCTTTTGATGAACCCTGCTTTTTAAACTTCAAAAATTCACTACTTTTCAAGTTAAATAAGACATATATAGGGCTATTACTTACAACTCTCGCAATAGGACCAGTTTGAGTATTAACTAAGTTTCCTTCAGTAATAATAATTTTACCGATTTTACCATCTACAGGAGATACTATTTTTGTATAACTTAAGTTTAATTTAGCATCAGCTAATTGAACTTTTGCCGCATCTAAAGCTGCTTTACTTGTATCTCTAGTTGCTAATGCTTGGTCATAATATGATTTACTTACATAATCATTCTTAACAAGTTCTTTAGCCCTTGTTAATTCCTTTTCAGCATTAATTAAAGTAGCTTGCGCTTGTCTTACATTAGCTGCAGCAGTATTTACAAGGTTCTGATATTGGTCAGGTTCTATTAAAAATAATAATTGACCTTTCTTTACTTTATCGCCTTCTTTAAAATAACTTTTTTCTAACCATCCATTAATCCTGGCAACAATATCTACAGAATATTTTGCTTCGACTCTCCCTGCTGACTCAGATTTAGAATAGACATCCATTTTAACAGGATTCATTATCTGAACTTCTTTCGGAATTTTAGCCGCTTTAGCTTGTATATATCCTGTATACCAACTTGAAATTTGCCTATAGCCGATTGAACCGAGTATAAATACTATTAAAAATAATATTACTCTATGCTTTTTATTTTTTAAGTAACCCATTTTATATCCTCTATTTTCTATATCTTATTCTTCTAAACTTAAACTCTTTGTATAAAAAACTATAGCTTCTACCATTAATGTCCGTCTTTCTTCACCTAGTTTTTCAAGTGCTCTATATTCTGCCTCTTGAGCTTTTGAAATAATTTTCTCTGCATACTTTTTTCCTTCTTCTGTTAAAGAAACATTCTTATTTCTTTTATCAGAATTTGACTCAACAGGTTCTGTTACCAAACCTTGTATATTAAATCCTTTTATTATTGCATTAACTGTTTGTTTTGGTAAATAAGTCAGTTGCGTAATATATTTTTGTGTACAACTTATTTCTCTATGCAATATAGAAAGTACTTTTAAAGATGGAAGTGTCAAACCAACCGATTTTGCATATTCATTATAAAAACCGGTAACAACATTATGCATCTCCCATAACATATTTGAACATTCTTGTACATTCAGCTTATTCAAGTGTAAAACCCTTATATTAGTCCAATATCATACTGTCCCATTGTGGACTATTATCAAGCAAATTTTTCTTTATGTCAACATTATTTAAAAAACTTTTCTCGAACTTTCAAATAATTATCCAGTTCTTCTTTCATAATTGATTTTTCAGATGTTGAAGCCATATTTAAACTAAAATTATGTTCAATTTTCTTATCTGATACAAATAAACTCGGAAACCCCATAATATGGAATTTCTCCACTAATTTAGTGTTATCAGGATTATCACAATTTACCGCAACAAAAGAATATTTATCTTTATATTTATCAGCAAATTCTCCAAAAATAGGCATATATTTTCTGCAATATCCGCACCAATCAACATAAAACATAATAACCATTGGTTTATCAATTGCTTCTGCTTCCTTAAAAGAAATTATAGCCTTAGATGGAATTTCTATGGGTGCCTGTAAATTCTGCTGAGGTTTATATACAGGCAAACTGCTATTAAACACAATATAAGTATATGCTGCAAAACATACTGCAACAACTATAAACAAACCTATAAAAAATTTTTTCTTCATAATTTAGCACCTTTCGGAACAACAGTAACACCACCGGGTGAAACTAAAAATCCTCTTGCTTTATCTTCTTCCGGATTTATACCAATCTTTGTATATGGCGGAATTTCAACATTTTTATCTATTATAGCCTTTCTTATTTCAGAATATCTTCCTACATTAACATTTTCCATTAAGATTGAATCTGTCACATTAGAAAAACTATTTATTCTTACCTGTGGAGACAATACACATCTTGAAATACTTCCACCTGAGATGATACAACCTTCAGATACCATAGAGTTTGTAGCCATACCTACTCTATCTCCTTCTTCCCAAATAAATTTCGCCGGCGGGAAGTTATAATTATATGTTCTTAAAGGCCAATCCGTACAATATAGATTTAACTCAGGTTGATAATTTAATAAATCCATATTTGCTTGCCAATAACTGTCTATGCTTCCGACATCTCTCCAGTACCCTCTTTCGGATTCAGTCATACCTGTATATTCATTCTGTGAAAAATCATATACATATATATTCTGACCATCTTTAAGCATTTTCGGGATAATATTTTTACCAAAATCATGACTTGATTCGGGATTATTTGCATCTTCTTGAACTTCCTTAACCAGTTCTTCCGTTTCAAATATATAATTACCCATAGATGCCAAACACATATCAGGTCTATTGGGTATACACTTCGGTTTATCTTTTGGCTTTTCCTGAAAACCTGTTAATTTCCAATTTTCATCAACTTCAATTATTCCAAATTCACTTGCTTCTGATATGGGAATTGGAATAGCCGAAATTGTAAGTACCGCTTCTTTTTGTTTATGAAATCTCATCATCTGAGAAACATCCATTCTGTATAT
>DVJT01000132.1 GCA_018716565.1 Candidatus Avigastranaerophilus faecigallinarum
TTGTAAGAAAATTTTTTAGAAAATATTGGTTTAATGAATAATGCGTATAGTAATTGTTTGTGTAAAAAAAGAATAGAATTATGGTTGGAATAGTAGTTGTTACATATAATCGACTCTCTTTATTAAAAGAATGTATAGATGCTTTGAGACATCAAACTTACAAAAATTTTCGTATTGTTATTGTAAACAATGGCTCTACGGATGGAACTTGTGAGTGGTTGTCATTGCAGAATGATTTAATTGTAATTAGTCAAGAAAATTCAGGTGGAGCAGGAGGCTTTTATACAGGTTTGAAGTATGTGGCTGAACATGCTTATGATTACTGTTGGTTTATGGATGATGATGTAATTTGTAATGTTGATGCTTTACAGGAATTGTTATGGGCTGTTCCTTTATTGAAACAAGATTTTGGCTTTTTATGCAGTTCTGTTATTGATAGGAATGGAAATCCTACAAATGTACCAGAGGTAGATTTAAGAAGTCAAGGAGCTTATTCAGATTGGTCACGTTTTTTAATAAATGGTATTGTAAAGGTTAGAAGTGCTACTTTTGTTTCTGTATTTATACCTGTTCAAAATATATATAAATATGGTTTGCCTATTAAAGAATTTTTTATTTGGGGGGATGACACAGAATATACAATACGTTTGTCTAATGCATTACCTTGTTTTTTGGTAAGTAAAAGCCATGTTGTCCATATGCGGAAAATGCTTGAAGGCCTTTCATTTATCACTGAATCTGAGCCGCATAGATTAAGATTGTATTATTATATGTTTCGGAATCAATTTTATATTGCTCGTAAAGGATATTGGCGTAAAAGATTACCTATTTTGCGTTATCTCTACACAAAAATAGCATTGTTGCTTAAAACAATAGTGAATTTGAAGTTTTTACATAGTTGGATTTTAGTAAGAGCAATTGGAGCTGCTTTTTTCTTTTCTCCGACTATAAAATATCCAAATAGAAATGATTGAAGGATGGTATGATTTTACTTTAAAGGAAACAGGAATACGTATTGACTATGTATTACTTCTTATATTATTATTCTTAATTTTTATTATATATTCTCGTTTAGTGGTTTCTAAAGAGGAAAAAAGCATTTATGAACGAAATTATTGGTTATATGCTATTGTTCCAATAATAGCTTTTTCTTTGATAGAAGGGCTAAGGTATGCAAGAGGTGTTGATTATATAGGATATGTATATACATATTTGCAATCATTAGATCCGAAGGTTGAGAATGAACCTTTATTTATGTTACTAAATAAAGGAATGTTATTAATGGGTTTTCCATATTGTATTGCTTTCGTTGTTTATTCTTTGTTTTGGATTGTAGGAATTTTGCATTTATGTGAAAATTTTAGATATTTGCTTTGTTGGTGTATACCTTTTGCGCTGATTGCAAGTATTCCATCCATGGAAAATTTAGTAAGACAATTTGTATCTCTTTCTTTTGTGATGATTTCACTGTCTTTTCTGTTAAAAAAGAAATATGTTATGTCATGTTTTTGGGCTGTCATTTCATTTGGATTTCATTTATCATCCGTTATAGTTGTTGTTATTATATATACAGTGTATATAATAGGAAGGAAGGAGTGTTTTAAATTGAAATCTTCACTTATAGCATATTTTTTTTTCTTCTTTATATTTGATATTTCTTTTCTTGATATTTTTGTGTTGAATGTTTTTCCTTTATTAGATTTGGGAGATTTAAAATTTTCTGGTTATATTGAAAATGCTGATAAATGGTTTACTTCTAGTGCTATTCGGGAAGATTATATTCGTTCTGTTTGGGGAAATATTGCACTCTTTTTATTTGATATTTCTTTAATAATAATGGGGCGAAAAAGTATTCAACATGAAAAAAATACTAAGAATGAAAAGGCTTTGATAATTGTATATAATCTTTTTGTTATCGGTGCTATTGGTATGCAAGCTGTAATGGAACTTGAAATTATGAGGCGCTTTTTCAGGCCATTGTATATGTTGTGGTTTGTGTTAGCTGCAAATATTTTATATCGATATCCTTTACAAAAGAAACTAAAATCAAAATGGGTTATAGTAGGGAATTATATCATATTAGGTTATATTTTATGTGTTTTGTTTGGAAAGTATATATTATTTACTCCTTCTCAAATGTTTATTTGGGATTCGTTTAAATATAGGTTATAAATTAATATCTAATGTCTTTCATGTCCAGGAAAAGATGAGTATTTAGTGATAAATAAATTGGGGGCGTGTCTTTAAGCAATCTATACTTGATGGACTACTAACTTAGCTTTTTGTGAATTGTTATTTTAATTATAAAATGAAAATAGCTTATTTAATTTCTGTATATAAAGATCCACAACAATTTGTGCGTATGTTAAAAGCATTACGTGGAAAAGAAACCTATTTTTTTATTCATGTTGACGCTAAGGTTGATGATAAAATATTTATAGATAATTTACCTATTGATTTATTGCCGTATGTGATTTTTACTTCTAAACGTTATTATATTCAATGGGGAGGATTTAATCAAGTATTATACCAAAAAGAACTTTTATACACATGTGTACATTCTAAAATTTGCTTTGAAAGAGTTTTCCTTCTTACCGGACAAGACTATCCTCTGTGGAGTAATGAAAAAATCGTTTGTGAATTAAATGATAACCCACATAAAGAGTATGTAATAGGACTTAATATATCAGAAGTGAAAAATCCGAAAAAGATACCTTCTAAAATTATTTTGTATCATTTCTTTCGTGATATGAATAATGTGCCATATAGGATAAAAAAATTTTTTTCGGGAAGTAGTCGAATCTTAATGAGATTGCTGCCATTTAGAAAAAAGCCTTATATAATGGTTAAAGGTAAACGATGGGATGTTTATTAATCGTCATCATATATGTGTATAACCTTTGAGTTAGCTCAATATGTGTTAGATGAATTGGTTGTAAATAAAGAATGTAAGCAGTCAAAAATTGGCTCATAATTGAAATCTCTATCTTCGCTGCGAACAAAAATTTTAGGATTTATGTATAGCAGTGAAGATCTTGAAAGGTTTTACTTTCAGTACCAGACCGAGGCTTTGCCTCA
>DVJT01000133.1 GCA_018716565.1 Candidatus Avigastranaerophilus faecigallinarum
GAAAACGGAGCATTTATTATTTTCATTCTTGTATAATCACACTTGTCTGGTAATATACCAAGTGAAATTTTCTCTTCCGCTCTAAACATATCTTTTGAAATTGAATTTGGACCTTTTCTTAAAAGTTCAGATAAATGAATACCGCCAAATCCTTCATTTACTAAAGCCGCATCAGCAATCCAGTTTATTCCGTTTTTAAATAATTCTTCTTGTAAAGTACAAAAATCTTTTTCTGTACCCAATGTTGGAGCAACTTGATAAGCATTTTCTGTCCAATACAAGTGGGAGGATATTGTATCCTTTGTAAAAGGAGTACCTACAATTCTTTTTACTCCTTCTTTTTGTAGTTGTGGCAATCTTGCAATTATACCAAACAAATTTCCGCCCAACTTATTTGCATGTGTTCTTACACTTGATAATGCTTTTGCTCTTAAACTTTCATTTAATTTAGGTTTACCATCCTTATTTTCAATTCCAGGATAATACAAATCAGGCATAATTAACTGCATTGGTCCATTTTTATTTATAATTGCACGGTTAGAAAGAACTACGTTATATTTATTATCGGTATTTTCAGTATCAAAAATTCCGATTACAGTTCCATTATCGTATGCATATGAATTTTCACCTGTTTTTTTATCTGTTAATTTGAATCTATATGCAAACCCTTCAGTTGAATTTATTTCTGGAAGTTCAGAAATATCCGCACTTATTCCACCATCAATCATAGGAATTGATAAAGCAGGAGCATCTTTTTCTGCAATAGAAAAATTACCGTTTGCATCTTTTAATATATTGAATAATTCAACCTCACATTTATATTTACTAGGATCATATAAATAAAAGAAGTCATGCTTTTCATAACCCATCTTATCTAAAGATTTTTTATGTCCCGAGAATGCCGGATTTAATGCTTTCAAACTATTTCTTTGTATATTCACATTTAGCTCCTTTTCATGCAGAAAATCATACTTTATTAATTCTTCTAAAAGGTTTTTCTTGCTTTAATTTTATACCTAATTTAACAAAAGTTTACATTGTTTTTTGTTAAAATATGTAAATTTTTGAGTGTTAAACTTTATATTATATCAATTATAAATATTTTCATACATTAAAAGTTTAACGGAGTAAATATGCCCAATATAATAATTTCCCAAAATAAATCATGCAATAACGAATATGAGAAAAGTAAGCGAAAAATAACACCAAATTTTGGTCGTTATATAGAAGCCCCGAAAAGCTTACCAAAGTATTCTATTGATAAAGTATTGGAAGAAAAAGACGAATTTAGACGGACTATTACAAAAAATCAAAACGAAAATCTTTATAAGAAAAAAAATAACAATTTTTTTAAACTTGGAATGATTTTAGCGGCTGTTGGAGGGTTTTTCCTTATAAAAAATAAAAAGTTAATAAAGTAAAAACCACATAATAAAAATTAAAGTCCCAACTCAAAATGGAGTAAAAATGGATATACGTGTTTCTCAACAAACAACAAATTATCAATATAAAATAACAAACGACAAAAAAGCACAAACAGAAAGAAACAATATTATATGTGACACATATAGTAAATCTACTGATAAACAATGTAAAAAAATTGCTTTTACTGGTTTATTTTCAAAAATTTTAGGAAGAAAAATTGTAATACCGGATTCTAAATTTCTTTCGTGTGATATTCCTTGTGAATTCGCCTCTGAATTATCTAAAGGTATAAAAAATGTCATGAATTGTGATATACCAGCACAAAATTTCAAATGTATTATGCCACCCGACGAATTGAGAGAACTATTACCAACTTTAAATCAAGAAAATTTCCTTTCTACTCCAGATAACCAAGAACAAGGAATATATTACGTTGATTTAGATTATCAAACCAGCTTCTCTAGTGGAAATGAAAATATATTTGATATACTGGATAACGTTGCGGAATATGCAAATAATTATTATCAAAAAAATGGAAAAAAATTCATTTTTGCACTTACAGACAGAGATTCACTGGAAGGTTTACAACATGCATTAAGAATAATAGGCTCAAATCCGGAAAGATTTAAAAACGTAAGATTTATTCCAGGTATAAAAATGTCATTTGCTCATGAAGCTCCAAACTCAAATCTAGGTTATGAAAATAGCGACATGCTAATATATGGAATAAATCCTTTTTCTGAAAATGTAATAAATTTTGTTGAAACAACTATTAAAAAAAGAAAAAACATGACCATTAACTTTATAAAACAAGTTAATGAGTTATATCCGGAATTTGCATATAGCGTAATAGAATTTGCCCAACAAAACAGAATAAAATATAAAAAAGGATTTTGTGTATCAAACCTATATTGGAGAGCAAGAGAATATGCTGAAACCAAAGGAGATACGGCAATTAAAGGTTTAAAAATGGTACCAAAAGAAATTTTAGCAGAAGCTGAAGAAATATTAAATGAACTTGATCAGATATTTTTGGGTTCAAACAAGGGTGGTTATTCTGCTCTTGGTTCAGAAATAATAAAAGATGAAGAAGTTAACAAAAGTATAAAAGAAGTTTTTAGCAAATATTCAACACACTACGACGATGAAAGAGGTAAAGTAGTTTCTGAAGCAGAAAATTTATACGACGATATGATTGAGTGTTTAAGTAATGAACCACAGACACCAATTTTAGCAGTTGCTTCACCATATTATTTTTCACATTATTATGAAACAAGGGATCCTGCTACTTTTGATAAAGTTGTAAGTTTTATTCAAAATTTACAAAATAAATCCAATGGTATGCTGATTGCATTCGAATCAGTTTCCCCAAGTTATGATATAGATTCTAATTTAATAACAAGGAGTGGAAACTTACTTGATAAATATAAAGACACTCACAAAATCAACTTATTCAATGAATATATAAGAAAAAACACAAACCTCTATGAAGTGGGAGGAAGTTTTGCAAATAGAAATTTATAACTACTTTCTAGATGCAAGATTATATGTCAAAACAACATCATTACCTTGTTCTGAGATGTAAAGAACATCATCTTTTATGTATAAGAAATAAGGTTTTGAAACATTTTCCATAAAGACACTTACATTACCACCTTTTGTAACTTTTAAAATATTATTTGCTTCAAAATTTGCAACATAAATATTATCATATGTATCTATAGCTAAACCAACCGGACCGTCTAGTAAATAATCTTTTACAAAATTGGTTTTCTTTTTATTCTTATCAACTTTTACAATTGAATTGTCAGAATAACAAGCAACAAATATATTACCTTCTGAATCAACAGCCATTCCAGCTGGAGAGTCAAATTTATCTATTAAAACTCTTTTGTTTTTATTTGCAGTAGTAACTTTTGAACGTTCTATTTTATTCTTCTGACTATTAAATTGTTCCAAAGAATCAGCATATAATTGTTGAACAAGACCATAATATTCATAATCATCAGGAATATATTTTAGATACTTCATTGCTAAAGAATAATTTTTCCTATTATATGAAATTTTTGCAGCTTGAAGAATAGAATCATAATCATAAGGATTTAACGCTATAATTTTCACATATGTATTATAAGCTTCATCGTATTTTTTCTGCGTAACATATATAGAGGCTATATTATAATATGCATCAGTCATCTGCGGATAATACTCAATTGCTTTTCTGAAAGATGCAATAGCACTATCATATGCTTTTGTTCGAATCAATTCAACACCATGCTTATAGGCAGCTACAGCATTTTGCATATCTTCATCAGAAACTTCACCCTCATTTGCATATACGTACAAACCAAAGAGCATTGATAACTGAATACAAAATATAGTTATTAAAAAAAGTATTTTCTTTTTCATTACACCAAAGTCATTGAAGGAATACTATAATTAAATTGTACAGCTTCTTCCAGTTTAAAGGCAACATTTAACAATTTTGTTTCATTTAAACAATTTGCTTGAAGTTGCAAGCCTATCGGCATTCCTGACTTATCAAGTCCTACAGGAATATTCATTGCAGGTATTCCCGCTAAATTTGCTGTAATAGTTGCAATATCCGTTAAGTACATGCTTAAAGGATCTTCAACTTTTGAACCAATATCAAAAGCCGTATGAGGGCATGTTGGGGACAACAATACATCTACTTTCTCAAAAGCTTTATCAAAATCATTTTTAACAAGTCTTCTTAACTGTTGTGCTTTTTTATAATATGCATCATAATAGCCGGAACTCAAAGCATATGTTCCTAGCATTATTCTTCTTTTTACTTCATCACCAAAACCTTGAGCTCTGGTTTTCACATACATATCATATAATGTATCAACATCTTTTGCTCTGTATCCGTATTTTACTCCGTCAAAACGAGCTAAATTTGAGCTTGCTTCAGCAGTTGCAATAATATAGTATACAGCTATTGAATATTTTATTAAAGGAAGAGAAATTTCGATTATCTCTGCGCCCATTGTTTTATATGTTTCAATTGATTTTTGAACTGCAGCTGCAACATCAGGAGCTAAACCATCAGAACATAATTCTTTTATATAACCAATTTTAACACCTTTTAAATCTTTTCTTAAATCCTTTGTAAAATCAGGAACAGGCTGATTCAAAGAAGTAGAATCTTTTTCATCGTGTCCTGAAATTACATTCAATAGCAAAGCAGCATCTTCAACTGTTCTAGTTATAGGTCCTATTTGATCTAATGAAGAAGCAAAAGCAATTAACCCATATCTTGAAACTCTACCGTATGTAGGTTTTAAGCCAACTAATCCGCAATAGCTTCCAGGAAGTCTTATACTTCCACCTGTATCAGAACCCAATGCCACAGTTGCTTCACCGGCAGCCACTGCTGCAGCACTACCACCTGAACTACCGCCTGGTACTTTATTTAGATTCCATGGATTTCTTACAATTTTTGTTGCAGAGTTTTCATTACTTGAACCCATTGCAAATTCATCCATATTTGCTTTACCAATAACAGGTATTAAATTAGCTTTTAGTTTTTGAGAAACAGTTGCATCGTATGGAGATACAAAATTTGATAAAATTTTACTTGATGCTGTTGTCGGATATGACTTTAAGTTTATATTATCCTTAAGTGCAAGAGGAATACCGGCTAAAGGAGCAATTTCTTCACCTTTATTAATTTTTTCATCAACTTTTTTTGCTGTTTCCAGTGCAAAATCTTTTGTTAATGAATTATATGCACCTATTTTTTCATCAACACTATCTACTTGTTTATAAACTTCTTCTGTTAATTCTACTGCACTAACTTCTTTATTTAATAATGCTTTTCTTTGTTCTACAGAAGACTTTGTTATTAATTCACGAATATCCAATTTTAATACCTCTCATGCTCTCTTGATTAATATTATAAATTAAAGATTTGAAAAAGTAACTTTTTACCTTTTCAGGTTATGATGTTATTATATAAATCAACATAAGGATTTTCATTTTGGCAATTATATCTGATGATGACAATATAAAATTTAATAAAAGAAAAAGTAAGGACACAACTTCAGAAGAGACATCATATGACATGTCTTTCGAAGTAAATATCAGACCGAAATATTTTGATGAATATATTGGACAAAGTGCATTAAAATCAAATCTTAAAATTTCTATAGAAGCGGCAAAAAAAAGAGAACTACCGCTTGACCATATATTATTCTACGGCCCACCGGGACTAGGTAAAACAACTCTTGCTTCTGTTATTGCATCAGAAATGAATACTAATATTAAGATAACTTCTGCACCTTCTTTAGAACGTCCAAGAGATATTATAGGCATTTTAATGTCTTTAAAAGCTGGAGATATCCTTTTTATTGATGAAATACACAGATTAAATAAAATTTCAGAAGAAATATTATATCCGGCTATGGAAGATTTTTACCTTGATATGACAACAGGAAAGTCACAAACATTAAAATCGGTACGAATTCCATTACCAAAATTCACACTAATTGGTGCTACTACCAAAGCAGGAGCTTTATCAAGCCCATTAAGAGACCGTTTTGGTCTAATACACAGACTGGAATTTTACACAGATGATGAACTTACAAAAGTAATTCAAAGAACAGCTAAGATTTTAGATATTGATATTGAAAAAGAAGGCGCAACTGCAATTGCAAAAAGGTCAAGAGGAACACCAAGAATTGCAAATAGACTTGTAAAAAGAGTTAGAGATTTTGCAATTGTTAAATCAAACGGTCTAATTGATTCTGCAACAGCGAATAATGCTCTTGACATTCTTCAAATAGATAAATTTGGACTGGATAATACAGATAGGGCTTTATTGAATATAATTGCAGATAAATATAATGGCGGACCTGTAGGTATAGAAACTCTTGCTACAGCACTTGGTGAAGATACAAAGACTATTGAAGATGTTTATGAACCATATTTAGTTCAGAAAGGATTCATTCAAAGAACACCAAGAGGAAGAAAATTAACCCCTTTTGCTTGTAAGTGTTTCCACTTTGAGGACACAGATTTTCAACAACGACTATTTTAATAAAAGAAGAAAATCATAAATAATATAAAAAACTTTTATAAAAATATGAATATTGAACATAATAACAATTCAATACTCAAATTTTTATAAACTTAAAATTTTTATATAAATTTTTGACTAAACTCTTTATATTAAAAAATAGACAATTGTTTTAACAATTACTTCTTAACTATAGCCACATGGCTAATAGACAAGTGGGCAATATTAATTGTAATATTTATTCATAACTACCATTTATTCGAAACATTATTTATAAAATAATGTAATAATTCCAACAAATATAACCTTTATGGAGAAATCTATAAAGATTTTTTTTAATTTGAAATATTGATTATTTATTATGTAACTTTTATACTCTTTATATGAAGAAAATTTTTTATTTAATTACAATTTCATTTATCTTTGCTACAGCCTCAATAAACTTGGCTGAAGCAAAAGTATTTTCAAACGAGAAGATAGATTCTGTAAAATTACAGGATGCACAAAAAATCATACTTGACCTGCAAAAAGATGCAGAAATTCAAATAGAAAAGGGATATGGACCTTTTGTTGCTGCTATATATGATAAAGATGGCAACCTTATTGTTAAAACAGCAAATTCTGTACTTACAGAAAAATGCAGCAGTAATCACGCTGAAATGAACGCTATAGAAGAAGCCGAAAGAATTTTGGGTACACATGATTTAGCCCCTTATAATTTAAGTTTATATGTAACAGCAGAACCTTGTATGATGTGTCTCGGCGGAATTATGTGGTCTGGTATAAAAAATGTATATTTTGGAGTACCATCAAAACAAGTTGAAAAAATAACAGGTTTTGATGAAGGATTTAAGCCTCACTGGTTAAAAGAATTTAAAAAACGCGGTATTGTTGTATATGGAAATATAGAAACTGAAGCTGGTGAAAAAGTTTTAGATTCATATGTTAAAAGTGGGAAAAAAGTCTACAAACCTTCAAGAAACCAATAAATAATTTATTGGTCTGATAATTGTTCCAATATCTTAATTACTTTAGGATTCTCTACTTTATAACAAATCTGGTTTCCATTACGATGGCTTACGAGGACTCTTGCACTTTTCAATATTGATAAGTGCTGAGAGACCGTTGGTTGAGGAATACCCAAACATTCGCTCATTCTATTCACATTACACTCGGCCTTTTTCATTAAATTATAGGCTATTGTCAAACGTGTTGGATGTGCTAATGCTTTAAATATTAATGTATATTCTTCTATATCAATATTTTCATCGGTTTTCATATTATCAGAATATTACGATATTCGAATATTGTCAAACCAATATATAATATTGACCGAGTCAAAAAATTTTGATAATATGAATATGCTAATATGCGAATATACCAAAATTAAGAAGGTGAAAATGAGAGTAGTAATAATAGGCGGTGGAGCTTGCGGCGCAAGCTGTGCAACAAGATTAAGAAGACTAGATGAAAATTGTGAAATAACGATATTAGAAAGAACAAATGAAGTATCAATAGCAAATTGCGGCTTACCATATTATTGCTCTGATGTCATAAATGACAGAGAAAAAATTCTTGTTTCTAATCCGGAAAAGTTTAGAAATATGTTTAAAATAGAAGTTAAATTAAACACAGAAGTTACAGAAATAA
>DVJT01000134.1 GCA_018716565.1 Candidatus Avigastranaerophilus faecigallinarum
CTCTATCTTTTGACAAATAGAACTTATAACCATTTTCGTCTTCTGCAATTATATATATTTTATTTTCTCCTTCAAATTTATAAAACTTTTTATACTTATCTTTTCTTTGTTTGTACAATTCATTTGTACTAATATATTTTGCATTTTTGACATCATTTCTTAATAAAGGAAAGTCTTTCGACATATTTGGATTTTTACTTATCGTTTCTTTAGCACCTTTTGCCGTAAACATTATTTTTCCTAAATTTTTATTATACACATCTGTATCTTGTAAATAATCCTGATAATATTCTTTTGCAAATTTTCTAAATTCTTTCCTTTCCTCTTTTGTCATATTGTCAATAGGTTTAAAATCTTTTAACTTTAGCCCTTTATACATTTGAATACCTTTCCCGCTCGCTATTCCAATACCAGCACCAAAAATTCCACCTAATGCAGCACCGGTTAAACCTCCTTCTATAGTCGTAGCTATTAAATTTTTATCATTTTCCAGTCCTTCACCTAAACCTTTTATACTTCCTGTTACACCTCCTGAATATGTTCCCCTTGCTGCACCTTTCCCAACTTCTTTTGCAATTGCCCTTCCTATCTTGGGAGCTAATACTTTTGTTATTCCTGCTCCTAGTTTTGCTTCACCTGAAAATGGTATTAATGCACTTCCAATCTCTAATGCGGCTAGTCCAATATTTTTTGTATGGTTAAGTATCCTTTCTTTTTCAATATCACTAAATTCTTTTTCTCCTATATTTTTTAATTCTTGTATTTTTTTATTATCAGGCATATTAGGGTATAAAATTGCTGCTCTCTTTTCATTTTTATTCTTTTCTTTGAGTTCCTTTGATATTATTCTATCTTTTATGTTCTCTATTCTAGATTTTATACCATCTCTTTTTATTTCATTTTTCTCTACTCCACCATACAAAACTGTTTTTTCCTTATTTACATTTGAATTATCTTTTGCAGAACTACCACTGCCTTTTTCTGTATTGGTCTTTGATTTTGTTCTATTTCGAACCAGTCATTCGCTAGGCTTCGCCAGTTGCTCATTTTGGTTCTCATTTCTTCGAGTTCGCTCGTTTCACTCGACTTCACTCTACACAAAATCAACTTCATTCCAAACTGCCATATTTTTCTCCTTTCTTGTTTATGACTTTTTATGGACACAAAAAATAGACAAGTTATAAAACCTGTCTATTTGTATTTATTTTAATTATTTATTATTCCTTGGTAACAAGTAATACTCAATTAGAAAGCATTTACTTTTCTCTGAAAAATTCTCTGATACTTTCAATATATTGTAATTTTTTAATTTTATTTAAAATTAAACGCTATTATCCCTGAAGTTTTATGATAATAGTCACCTTTTCCTTTTTTCGTACTCAAGTCTATTATCCAGCTCCATTTACATTATAATGTAAACATCGTATTTTTTCAACCTTTAGCCCTTTAATAAAAGAAATAAACACTTAAAAATTCACAATAAAAAAGGACTCGTGATGAAGTCCTTGTGTTTAAATGGTGGGCGTTAAGAGACTTGAACTCCTGACATCCTCCTTGTAAGGGAGGCGCTCTACCAACTGAGCTAAACGCCCTCAGCAATTATTATATTACCTGCTAAAAAAATTAAGTCAAGCACTATTTTTATTTTTCTTTTTATTTTTTTATCCTCTTTGTTCTTAAGTTCTGTTTTTTCTTATGCTAAAATATTATGGTTAGTTAAAGGAGTCATTATGCAAGATATTATGTTTAAAGTTGATGAATCTAAATGTATTCATTGCGGGCTTTGTGTTAAAGATTGTATTGCTTCCGTTATAGAAATGGATGAAAATAATACACCAAAAGCTTCTGCACCTCAAAGATGTATTAAATGTCAGCATTGTTTAGCTATTTGTCCTGTCGGGGCTATTTCTATTTTGGGCAAAAATCCTGATGATTCTGAAAAAATTTATGCTCAAAATCCTGATATGATTTTAAATTTAATTAAATCTCGCAGAAGTGACAGGCAATATAAAAATGAAAATCTTAACCCTGAAATAATGAATAAACTTAAAGACATGTTATCTTGGGTACCTACAGGTTGTAATGTTCACAAGCTTCATTTCTCTTTTATTGACGATGTTGAAGTTATGAATGAATTTAGAACTTATGTTAACAATAAAATCATTTCAGCTTTAACTAAAAAACCGATAAAAATTATCATTGAAAAATTTTCAGGATATTTAAAATTCTTCTTAAAGGGCGATGATGTTATTTTTAGGGGTGCTCCTCATATGTTGGTTGTTTCTAACGCTGTTAATGCACCTTGCTCAAAAGAAGATGCAGTCATTGCTCTTAGCTATTTTGAACTTTATGCTCAAAGTTTAGGCGTAGGCACTTGCTGGTGTGGTTTTGCCGATACTTGCATGAAAGTTTTTCCTGAATTATGTGAATATATGGAAATTCCTGAAGGTTACAAACCTGAATATGTTATATTGTTTGGTCCTAAAGCAGTTAATTATTCAAGAACCATTCAGCCTGAAAAATCACCTGTTGTAAGTGCTAAAAAAATCGGATTTGAAAAACTTACCGCAGGAAAAACCATAAAAAGATATTTTTGGAATTTCTTTAGATAGATTTATGATAAAATTATTGAAGTTATAACCGGAGAACACTATGAGAGAAGAACTGCTTACTTTAATTGAAAAAAACAGCAAAATAGGACTTAAAGAACTTTCTGTATTATTAGGCGTAGACGAAGCCAGCGTACTTCAAGAACTTGAAGCGCTTGAAAAAGAAGGTGTTATTTGCGGTTATCATACTTTAATTGATTGGGAAAAAACTTCTATTGAAAAAGTTACAGCTTTAATTGAAGTTAGAGTTACTCCTCAACGAGGACAAGGTTTTGACAGCATTGCAGAACGCATCTACAATTATCCTGAAGTTCGTGCTGCTTATCTTATTTCAGGCGGTTATGATTTACTTATTATCTTAGAAGAAAAATCACTAAGAGAAATTGCAAACTTTGTATCTGATAAACTTTCTACTTTAGATAGTGTTTTAAGTACTGCGACTCACTTTGTATTAAAAAAATACAAATATCACGGCACAATAATATCTAAAAAACACGAAGATGAAAGAGAGATTGTTACACCATGACAAAAGAACTCTCAAAAAAAGTTATAGCAATTAAACCATCAGGAATAAGAAAATTTTTTGACCTTGTTAGCGAAATGCAAGATGTTATTTCTTTAGGCGTTGGTGAACCTGATTTTGATACTCCTTGGCATATTCGTGATGAAGGTATTTATGCCCTTGAAAAAGGCAGAACTTTCTACACTTCTAACTCAGGGTTAAAAGCACTAAGACAAGAAATTTCAAATTATATAAAAAGAACTCAAAATATTTTATATAATCCAGATAACGAAATAATTGTTACTGTTGGCGGTTCTGAAGCTATTGATATAGGTATTAGAGCTTTAGTAAATGATGGCGACGAAGTTATTATTCCTCAACCGTCTTATGTTTCTTATGAACCTTGTGCCTTACTTGCAAATGCCAAACCGGTTATTATAAATCTTAAAGCAGAAAATGAATTCAGACTGACAAGTGATGAACTTTTAAATGCAATAACAGAAAAAACAAAAATACTTATATTGCCATTTCCTAATAATCCGACAGGTTCAATTATGGATAAAGAGGATTTGGAAAAAATTGCAAAAGTCATCATTGAAAAAGATATTTATGTTATGTCCGATGAAATATATTCTGAACTTTCATATAAAGATAAACATGTATCTATAGCATCACTTCCACAAATGAAAGAAAGAACAATCCTTATTAACGGATTTTCAAAAGCTTATGCTATGACAGGTTGGAGACTTGGTTACGCCTGTGCTCCTAAAGAAATAATCAAGCAAATGACAAAAATTCATCAATATGCAATTATGTGTGCACCTACAACAAGCCAATATGCAGCAGTTGAAGCTTTAAAAAATGGTGATAATGATGTTGCAATGATGCGTCAATCTTACAATCAAAGAAGAAGATTTTTGTTAAATGCGTTCAAAGAAATGAATTTACCTTGTTTTGAACCATTTGGAGCCTTCTATGTATTCCCTTGTATAAAAGAATTTGGGATGACAAGTGAAGAATTTGCAACAAGATTATTACAGGAAGAAAAAGTCGCAGCTATACCCGGTAATGCTTTCGGAGATAGCGGAGAAGGATATTTGAGAATTTCTTATGCTTATTCTTTAGATAATCTGAAAAAAGCCATGGAGCGTTTAAGCCGTTTTGTCAAAAAACTTAGAGAAGAAAAAATCTAAATAATTTTGGTTAAATGATTACCTGCCTGAACCCCTAGCGAAACAGCAAACAGACAAGTAATAACGCTTAAAAGAATATACATAAAAGCCTGGAATAATTCGCCTTGTTTTATTAGGTTATATGTTTCTAAAGAGAATGTTGAAAATGTTGTAAGTCCGCCGCAGAAACCAACACTTACCGCGAATTTAATATAATCAGGTATATCCGCTTTATTAATAAAAACAGTATAAGCAAGCCCTAATATAAAACTGCCTATAATATTAACAAATATTGTTGAACAAAATATTCCGTATGCATTTAAGATTGTAAGCTTTTTAAAGAATATATTGGATAAAAACCTTAAAACTGAACCAATACCGCCACCTACAAATATAAATATTAAATTCAACATAATTAACCTTTATACAACACTAACTAAAAACAAATAATAATATACAGCAGGGGCTGAAAATAAAAAAGCATCCATTCTATCCAAAATACCACCATAACCCATAAATAAATTACCGCTGTGTTTTATATCTAAATCTCTTTTAAAACTCGATATTGTTAAATCACCTAATTGAGAAAATATAGATATTATAATTCCTAAAAATAAGCATTTTATAATTGATAAATCAATAAACTTTACAAGTAAAAAGCAAGGAAGACAAGTAAAAATCAAATTAAAAAATGAACCTGCTATTGTTTTGTCGGGACTTATTTCTGAAGCCAGCTTATATTTATTAAATTTAGGACCAAGAATTGATGCAGCATAATCTCCCATTAAGACTGCTGCAAAATATACACAAATCACATACCAAGCTGAATTTTCATTAAAATAATATGTTAATTTTATTATATATAATCCGCAAAAAATAAGCAGAATTGCTGCAATAGTTGATAATGAAGTCATAATATATGGCTTTTTGTTACGTAAAACTGTAAGAATAAAAGAAAAAACAACACCCCCAATTAAAATAGGAGTTATTATTGAATGTTCTTCAATCCCTTTTGTAAAAGAGAAAACATACGCACATAATATTCCTACTATTTCCGGTAAAAATTTATGAGGATAAATATCCTTATTTTTCATCATTTTTCTATATTCCATCATTGTGATTATTATGAAAAATGCTGAAACTAAAAATAGTATTCTTCCTGAAAAATAAAAAGCAATTAAAATTAATGCCAAAAGTAAAAAGCCCAAAAAGTATCTTAAATATTTGTTATTCATATTTTTTCTCCATAAAAATTCTAACATATTGCAAAAAATATGTTAAACAATTAATAATGGTATATAATAAAATAATGAAAAAAATAATGCTCATATATCCTCCCGGGGAAATTTATCAAAGAAGTGAAGACAGATGTCAAATAAACATTAATGCCTCTGTTTCAAATTCAATAAGAGCTTGTAATGATTTAGGTTATATATCTGCCATTCTTAAGCAGGAAAATTATAATATTTTTCTAAAAGATTATCCTGCTGAAAATTTGACAATAGAAACTTTTTTCAATGACATTAAAAATGAAAATCCTGATGTTGTTTTTATTAGCACGACAAATGGAAGTATATTATACGATTTAGATATAGTAAAAAAAATAAAATCAATTAAAAAAGATACAATTATAATACTAAAAGGAGCTCTATTTTTTAATCCTGAGCAAGATTTATATAAAGAATTAGACTTAAATGAGGTCGATTATCTTATAGGTGGTGAAAGTGAATTTATTATTTTACCATTGTTGAATGCCCATTTTAATGATTTTTCTTTACTTGATACTATTCAAGGTATTTCATATAAACAAAATGGCGAGTGGAAAACAAATAAATTAACCGAATTTTGCCAAAATTTAGATAGTATTCCTTTCCCAGACAGAGCAATAATGAAAAATGAACTATATATAAATCCTGCAACAAATAACCCAATTGCAACAATTTCAACATCAAGAGGATGTCCATCTTCTTGTATATATTGCGTTTCACCAATAATATCAGGGAAAGAAGTCAGATTTAGAAGTCCAAAATCCGTTCTTGAAGAACTAAAAGAATGCTATTTTAAATATAATATCAAAGAATTTTTCTTTAAATCAGACACATTTACAATTAATAAAAAATGGGTAATGGAACTTTGTGATTATATTATAAATTCTGAATTATCCGAAAGAATCAATTGGGTAGCGAATTCTAAGGTTAATACGCTTGATGAAGAAATGCTATCAAAGATGAAAGCAGCAGGTTGCACTTTAATTGCATTGGGAATTGAATCAGGAAACGAAGAATCTTTAAAAAGAATGAAAAAAGGTACAACCATTGCACAAAATATTGCAACGGTTAAATTAATAAAAAAGTACGGATTAAAAATTTTTGGATTTTACCTCATTGGTTTTCCTTGGGAAAATACTAAACATATTTCTGATACAGAGAAACTAATCTTTGCACTTGATACAGACTTTATTGAGATTTCTATAGCAACACCATTCAAAGGCAGTGAATTATATAATATGATTTTTGAAAAAAACGGCGATAAAAAAAATATTCTTGGGAAAGATTCATTTAAAAATATAACAACAGGCACCGATTTTCTTTCAAAAGAAGAACTTGAAGCTATTAGAAAAAAAATAATATTAAAATATCACTTAAGACCGTCATTTATATTAAAAAAGCTTTTTGATAAAGAAATTAACCCCTGTATTCTAAAAAACTATATAAAGTACGGAATAAGATTACTAAATAATATATTTAATCCTTAGTAATAACAAAAATAGCTTCTTCTGCAAACATATTGGCAAATTTACTGTACCTGAAATCTTTTCTTATTTTCGCTCTGGTTGTATAAATACACTCTAATATATTTATATTATTATTTTTTGAATATTCAAAAAAATCTTTTATTGTTAATAAATGAATATTAGGCGTGTTATACCATTCAAAAGGCAAAACTTTTGATTTTGGCATATTTCCCGTAAAAAAGAAATTAAAACGTACACGCCAATATGCAAAATTAGGAAAACTTACAATACATTTTTTCCCTACACGTAGCATTTCTTCCATAACATAATGCGGATTCTGCGTTGATTGCAAAGTCTGATTTAATATAACATAATCATAATATTTATCAGGAATTTGCTTTAACCCTTCATCAATATCACCTTGAATTACAGATAAACCTTTTTCTAAGCATTGAATAACTTCTGTCTGAGAAATTTCAATACCATTACCTTTTATGTGTTTTTCTTCTTTTAATAATTTTAGTAATTGACCGTTTCCGCAACCCAAATCAAGAACTCTTGAGCCATTTTCCACCATTTTTACAATTAGAGAATAATTTAAATGAAGCCCTTTTGATGTATCATAATGGTTATTCATTTGTATCTCCTTGTATATGTGTATTTAAAAAACTTTTTATTATCTTTGATTGAACTTCATACTCAAGCAAGAAAGCATCATGCCCGCAAGGTGACTTGATTTCACAATAAGAAACATCTTTGCCCAATTGCATTAAAGTATTTACAACTTCTTTTGATTGAGAAGAAGGGAATAACCAATCAGAATCAAAAGAAATGACCAAGAACTTTGCATCAGTATTTTTAAATGCTTCTTTTAATGAACCGTATTTATCTGCAGGATCAAAATAATCAACTGCTTTTGTTATATAAAGATAACTGTTAGCATCAAATCTATCTACAAAAATTTGCCCTTGGTGTTGCAAATAACTTTCAACCTGAAAATCAATATCAAAATTAAAATCATAATGATTTTTATTTTGAAGTTTTCTGCCGAATTTATTATACATAGCTTCTTCACAAAGATAAGTTATATGACCTACCATCCTTGCATTAGAAAGCCCTCTATCCGGTTTATTTTCTTTATCGTAATAATCCCCGTTATTCCAATTTGGGTCTGAGATTATAGAGTTTCTACCAACTGCATTAAATGCTATAGCTTGAGGAGACAATCTTGAAGTTGTAGCTATCAATATAGTTGAAGTAACATAATCGGGATAGGAAATTGCAAACTGCATAGCTTGCATTCCTCCCATTGAACCACCGGCTACGGTATAAAGTTTTTTGACACCAAGAAAATCAAGTAATTTCTTTTTCACATGAACAGTATCTTCAATCGTAAACACAGGAAAAGTTAACCCGTAAGGTTTTCCTGTTTCAGGATTAATACTTGACGGTCCTGTTGTACCGCTACATCCACCTAATATATTTGTGCAGACAACAAAATACTTATTTGTATCGAAAGCCTTATCAGGTCCAATCATACTATCCCACCAACCAGGTTTTTTATCATTTTCACTATGATATCCGGCAGCATGAGCATCACCTGTTAATGCATGAATCACTAATATCACATTGTTACATTCTTCGTTTAATTTACCATATGTTTCATAAGCAACAGTAATTGGACCGAACTCAACACCACTTTCAAATTTTATTTTTTCTTCAATTGTAAAAAACTTAGTTTCTACAAGTCCTACATTATTTTTTTCTATTTGCATTTTTATTCCTTTATGAACGGGCAATTTTTATTGCATTTTCAATATCTTCAATTATGTCATCAATATTTTCAAGACCAATTGAAGCCCGCATAAAGTCATTAGTTATTCCTGCTTTTATTTTTTGTTCATCCGAAAGCTGTCTATGTGTTGTACCTGCCGGATATGTAATAATTGAACGAACATCACCTAAGTTTGTTGCGTGAATAAACAATTTTAATGCTTCAATAAATTTTGTACCATCACCATCTACTCCAAAACCGATTAATGATGAAGCACCTTTTTTCAGATATTTCTGTGCCAAATCATAATCTTTACTGCTTTTTAATAATGGATAATTAACAAAATTTATATGAGGATGTTTTTCTAAATATTGAGCAAGTTTTAGTGCATTTTCACAGTGTCTGTCCATTCTTACATGAAGAGTTTCTAATCCCAATTGTGTTAAATAAGCATTAAACGGACTTTGACAACATCCTAAATCTCTTATCAAATGGGTTCTTGCTTTAACAATAAAAGCAGCTTCACCAAAAACTTTATTATATATTACACCGTGGTAACTTTCATCAGGCGTTGTAAACATCTTGAACTTATCATTTTGAGCCCAATCAAATTTACCTGAATCAACAATTACACCGCCCATTGCATTACCGTGTCCTGATAAATATTTTGTAGTAGAATGAACAACAATATCTGCTCCAAAATCTATCGGTTTACATAAATATGGAGTAGGAACCGTATTATCCACAACTAATGGAATACCATGCTTATGAGCAATATTCGCTAATGCTTCAACATCAGCAACTTTTATACTCGGGTTTCCAAGAGTTTCTACATAAATACACTTTGTTCTATCAGTAATTGCTTTCTCATAGTCTTCTAAGTTATCAGAATTTATAAATTTGACATTTATCCCCATTTGCTTAAATGTTTTTGCAAATAAGTTATAAGTACCTCCATATATTTTATCGGATGTTATTATTTCATCACCGGCACCTGCAAAATTTAACATAGTAATTAATATAGCTGATTGACCGGATGAAGTTAATAAAGCTCCAACACCGCCTTCTAATGCTGCTATTCTTTTTTCTACAATATCCCATGATGGATTTGATAATCTTGTATAAATATCACCCGGAACTTTTAAATCAAACAAATCAACTGCATGTTGAACACTATCAAAACTATATGCTGTATTTGCATATATTGGTGTTGATACTGCATGATTTTGTTTTTGTAAATCAATAAATCCACGTACGGCAAGTGTTTCAAACTTCATCTTTTATCCTCTTTGCATTTTTATACTTTTTTTATTATAGACTAATTTCCAAATAAAAAAAATAGCGGGTTTTAAACCGCTATTTCTTTCATTTAATTTATTTCTTTTCGTTAATCAAATTTGTAATAACCGCTGCTATCAATAAAGTTATTGCTCCGATTAGAAAAGCATATTCCCAATGATAATTTATGCCTAAAGGAACATTATAAGCACATTGGCTAACAAACCAAGCCAATAATGTACATACTAATACTTGAGGACCTGCAATAAATATATTAAATATACCCATTACGGAACCTTCGGAACCTTTTTTTATAAATTCAGACAACATTGCAAAAGGAAGCGCCAATATACTAGCCCAACCAATACCTGCTATTGCCATACATAATAGAACAAAACCAGGTTCTTTATACAATCCCATTCCAACAAATGTTAATGCTAATGTAATAAGAGAAATAAAATGTACTCTTTTATTACCAAATTTTGTAGATAATAAACCAATTGGAATTGAAACTAAAAAGCATATCAAATTTTGTATTGCAAAGCATATAGAAGAAAAATTTGTTGCTTTATTTATTGTTGCCATATAAGAATTCTTTATTTCTTCTGTAGCTGTTGTTAAATCAGGAACACCAAAAACAGTATGAATAGCATATTGAGTGAAGAAAATATTTAAACTCATAATACCAATCCAAGTGAAAAGCTGTAGAGTACAAATTTTAGCTACTTCCGGAGATGAACTGAAAAATTCTACAACCTTTTGTATAAAAGAATGACCTTTTAATTTTTCATTCTTTTCTTCTGATGTTTCAACAAATTCATTTTTTTTGTATTTATGTTCTTTAGTTGTTATACAAGTCCATAACATTGCCAAAGAAAATGCTAAAGCCGCCATCACGAACTGAGCATTAATACTCATTTGATAATTACATACATATTTTAAAAATGGAGCAGTACCTGCTGCAACAACTGAGCCCAAGCCAATTGCAAAACTCAAATAGGAATTTGCTAATGCGTGTTGTTCTTGAGGTACTAAATCAGGAACCAATGCTCTATATGGACCTTGAGCAGCATTTACGCAAGCATCAATAATCCAAATCATTATGGCAGCAATAATTAGACCGCCAAAAGCTATTTCAGGAATATTACAAAAACCTGCAAGTTTTTCCCATATTTCTGCCGAATTAGGAAATGCCCATAATGCTAAACTTGCAAATATTGCACCTGCAAATAAATATGGTCTCCTTTTTCCGAAAATAGTGTGTGTTTTATCACTTAATTCACCAATAATTGGTTGAACAAGCATACCGGTAACTGGTCCAGCCAACCATATCAATCCAAAAATCAATGGAGATGCACCTAAACCTTCAGTAACAGGACCTGACAATATAATTCTCATTTGCCAAGCGAATTGTAAACCGAAGAAACCTAAGCAAAAGTTTAATAATTGTACTGTTGAGAATGGCTTTAAAATATTCTCTTTTTCTACTGCTTCGTTACTCATCATTTTCCTCTTTATTAACTGTTTTAAAATTCTTAATTAATTCGGGCAGCACTTCAAATAAATCTCCAACAATACCAATATCGGCTTGCTTAAATATTGGTGCATTTACATCCTTATTAACAGCTATTATTTTACCACTATTTTTTATAGCCGTTAAGTGCTGACTTGCACCCGATATTCCAACTGCAATATATAGTTCTGGTGCAACTGTTTTACCTGTTTGTCCTATTTGTTGCGATTTCGTTATATACCCCAGTTCAAAAGCTTCTCTTGAACCTGCTACTGCAGCTTTCATTTTTTGTGCCAATTGATAAATCAATGCAAAACCATTATCTTTACATGCTCCTTTTCCACCTGCAACTATAATTTTGGCACTTGCTAAATCTTTACTTTTAGTTTCTTTTTTTGTTGATTTTATAATTTTTATTTTATTTTCTTCTTCATTAATATCAAACCAAGAAAAAATAGCAGTCGCAGTATGTTCTATTTCTTTTTCTTTAAATACATTTTCTTGAACTGTCGCCATTTGAGGGAATGTTCTGCATAATATATCTGCCGTAAGCTGACCGCCAAAGGTTGGTCTGGTAGATAATAATAAGTTATTTTCACCGATATCTAAATTTGTACAATCCGCGGTTAAACCCGTATCTAATTTTGTCGCTGTATATGAGGCAATTTCTTTACCTTGCACGGTTGCCCCGATTAGTATTATTCTAGGCGGATATTTCTTTGCAATTTCAGTAAAAAATTTGGGGAAATAATTACAATTATAATCTGTAATTCTGTTATCACTTACAATTACAACTTCATCTGCACCATATTTGCCAAGTTCATATATTATTTTTTCATAATTCATTCTTGGACCGATAATACAAACCATTATTCTTTGATTCCAGATTTTTTCTTTTAATTCAACGGCTTTACTTAACAGTTGTTTAACTACAGGTCTTATACTGTAGTCTTGTGTTAATTCTCCATATATTAATATGCCGTTTGGTTCCATTAATGCCCCATTATTTCTTTTATTTCCATCATTATTTCGTTTGCAAAGTTCTCATTATCCTTTGGATATATCATTTTGCAATTTCTGTCATCAGCAGTTTTATATACACAAGAAACATATGTTGGTGAACCTTTTACTCCGGTTTGTGTTTCAGGAATATTTAATTCATATATGTTGTACGATTTATAACTATAATCTTGAGATCTTATATATCCGTTAATTTTAGGAATCCTAGGTTTAAAAACATAATTACTTATACATAAAACAGCAGGCATTTGAACTTCAAGTACATCTTTATATGTATCCGTTTCTGTATTAATTATTATTTTATTATTATTCATTTCAACAATTTCATTAACATGACAAACAAAAGGATAACCTAACCTTACAGCTGTTGAAGGCCCGGTTTGCGAAGTTTCTCCGTCTATTGCACTTTGCCCAAATAATATTAAATCAGTATCAGGAAATCTTTCTTTTACTGCTGCAGCTAATACCCTTGATGTAGCACAAGTATCAGAGCCTGAAAATTTTGAATCACACAATATAGCAGCATCATCTACGCCAAGAGCTATTGCTTCTTTTAATACTTCTATTGCTTTACTTGGTCCCATTGTTATTGCAGTTATATTTGCACTATATGCTTCTTTTAATCTGAGTGCAGCCTCTATTGCCTGTTTATCAACAGGGTTTATAATAGAATCCATTTTTGTTCTATCTATATTATTATTTTGAGTCCATTTTACATCATTTGTATCAGGAACCTGTTTTATAAACACAACAATGTTCAATATTTTAACCCCTTTAAGTATTATTGTGCTACAAAAACAATATTAGTGCAAATATTATATTTTACATATCTAAAGCAATATCTAATGTTTTTGCCTTTGCAACAATGGCACTGGAAGATATAACGTCTACTCCTGTTTTTGCAATATTTCCAATAGTATCAATCGTAACATTTCCGCTTGCTTCTATTAACGCTTTATCACCAATAAGTTCAACACATTGCTTCATTAAATCACAATTCATATTGTCAAGCATAATGATATCAGCTTTTGCGTTAATAGCTTCTTTTACTTGTTCTATGGTATCACATTCAATTTCAATTTTATGAGTATGTGAAAGGTGTTCCCTGATTTTATTCACTGCATTTGTTATAGAACCTGCATATTGAATATGATTATCTTTAATCATTACACAATCAGAAAGGTTAAAACGGTGCAATCTTGCTCCGCCTGTATATACTGCATATTTTTCAAACATTCTGAATCCCGGTGTCGTTTTTCTTGTATCTGTAATCCTTGCTTTATTATCACCTATAGCAACCTGATATTTATTAGTTTCTGTTGCTATTCCGCTTAATCTCTGAATATAATTCAATGCTGTTCTTTCACCAATTAAAACAGCTCTGGCAGGACCTTCTATAACTGCAAGCGTATCACCTTTTCTTATTTTATCTCCGTCTTTGAAAAACTTTTGTATTTTTACTTCGTTTGAAAGTGTCTTAAATACTGTTTCAACTATATCAATACCGCATAATATGCCATCTTCTCTTGTATTTAATTTTGCAATTATTCTTTCATTTTTCGGAACTAAATAATCTGTTGTTATATCACCAAAACCTATATCTTCTTTTAGCGCATTTTTAACGTGTTCTTCAACTATAAAATCGTGTAATAATACAGATGACATATTTGTTTAACCTTTCATTGTTGTATTTCTTGATAATTGATGAGATTCTGCAATTAAATCCTTTTGAGGATAATCCTCTCTATAATGAGCACCTCTTGATTCTTTTCTCTTTAGTGCAAATTCTATTATAAGTTCTGCTATTGTTAGCATATTCCTTATTTCATAGGAACTTCTGTCCGGACACTTATATGTATAACCAAATTTTTCTTTTAATTCTTCTATTTTGGCTTTTGCTATCATTAATTTTTCTTCATTTCTAATAATCCCAACATTTTTCCACATTAATTCTTTTATTTCTTTAAATAATTCTTCAGTTTCATCGTTATTATTTAACGGAATATTATCTTCATAGAAACTTATTATTTTATTTATTTGTACATCTTGAATATAATTTTCTTCAAGATTTTTAGATTTCAAGAAATTAACAAGTTCAAAAGCGGTAACAGCACATTCTAATATTGAATTTGATGCTAAACGATTTGCACCATGCAAACCGGTACAAGAGGCCTCACCTATAGCGTAAAGTCCTTCTATAGATGTTTTACCGTTTACTTGGGTTTTTATTCCGCCCATAAAGTAATGTGCGGATGGAGAAACAGGTATATAATCTTTTGATGGATTTATATTATATTCTCTGCAAGTTCCAAAAATTGTAGGGAAACGCTTTTCAAATTTTTCTTCACTGATATGTGTTGCATTAAGGTATACATTAGAAGTATTTGTTTCTTTCATTTCATTAAATATAGCCCTTGTTACAACATCTCGAGGAGCCAATTCTAATCTTTTATCATACTTTTCCATAAACGTATGACCGTTTTTATCAACAAGCTTAGCTCCTTCACCTCGAACAGCTTCAGAAATTAAAAACATTGTTCCATTTTCGCCAAGAGCAAAGGCCGTAGGATGGAATTGTACAAATTCCATATCTTTTACTATAGCGCCGGCTCTATATGCCAATGCAATTCCATCACCTGTTGTTATATCAGGATTTGTTGTATATTTATATAATTGTCCAATTCCGCCTGTTGCAAGTATTACTACAGGTGTTTCTACTATTTCATACTCATTTTCACTATAATTATATGTTATAAGTCCTCTATTTATGTTTTTTGAGTCTTTTAATAATTCAACAGCCAATGTTTGCTCATATATATCAATATCTTTTTGAGACATTAGATATTTTACTAAAGCATTTTCTATACAAAAACCAGTAGCATCGCCACCTGCGTGAAGAATTCTATTTACGCTGTGTGCAGCTTCTTTTGTAAATTTTAATTTATTATTTTCGTCTCTATCAAAATCTACACCTAACTTCTGTAATTCTTTTACAACTTCGGCACTTTTTTCGGAAATAAAAGCTGCAACCTTTGCATCTGTTAAACCTGCACCTGCTTTTATAGTGTCTTCTATGTGCAAAGTACAAGAATCTAATTTATTTTCAGGCATTACACAAACCATTCCGCCTTGTGCATATTTTGAATTTGATTCAATCAACTGCGATTTTGTAACAATCAAAAGACCATTTTCAAGTTTTGCTTCTTTATGCAACTTTATTGCGGCATAAAGCCCTGCTATACCACTACCTACTATTACTGCAGAATACTTTGTGTGTTTCATCTTAATATCCTTATTCTCTTTATTATTTTATTTCAAACATAAAAAAGAATAAATACAAAAGTTTAATCTTTATTCTGAATACAGGTTTATTAACCTATTCTTTAATACGTTTATTCTTATATCCATAGAATATATATATGGCAAGTCCCATAATTACCCATAACAAAAAGTATTTTGAGGAATCTCCGCCTGACATACTTTTATATATCATAAAGCAGCTGCACATTATAATACCTAAAATAGGGAACAAAGGACAAAACGGAACTTTAAAAGGTCTATGTCTATTTGGTTCTGTTTTTCTCAGAATTAATACTTCTATACATATAATTACGAATGATGCAAAAGTACCATAATTACACAACTCAGCAGAAATATTTAAATCCATAAATAAAGAACCGATAATTACAATCAGACCTGAAATCCAAGTTATAATATGCGGTGTTTTAAACTTAGGATGAATTTTCATAATATTTTGAGGTAAAAAGTTATCTCTGGCAATCGCATAGAATATTCTTGTTGTTCCAAGTTGGTATACTAATAAAACTGATGTTAATGCACACAATGCGCCAACAGAAATAGCACCTGCATACCAATTTTTACCTATGACTCTCATAGCATGAGCTAACGGTGCTTGTGTGTCAATATTTCCTAAAGGAATAATTCCTGTTAGAACCAAAGCAACAGATACATATAAAATTGTACATAAAATAAGAGTTCCTATAATTGCAATAGGTAAATCTCTTTGCGGATTTTTTGTTTCTTCGGCAGCTGTTGATATTGCATCAAACCCAATATAAGCAAAGAAAATTATAAAAGTACCGGCTAAAATACCCTCTAAACCGTTAGGCGCAAATGGCATCCAATTATCAGGTGCTACATATTTCGCCCCAACAATTACAAATGATATTATTATTGATAAATTCACAAATACCATTATTCCGGCAACTCTTGTTGATTCTTTTACGCCTTTAATTAATAAAACGGTCAATACAAATACAATAAAAATAGCAGGAATATTTATTGCAATGGGCATTTCAAGCCCAAAAGGGAGATGGATAAACGGCATTTTATCGTGCACATCCCAACCGTATTTATCACACATTGCATACATTGAACGAAAATCATTTCTAAGCCATAAAGGGAAATTAATAACAAAATCAGGAAGAACATGTCTAAATCCCTTTAAAAGTTGAGTCAAATACCCGGTCCAAGCTGTTGCTACCGTGATATTCCCAATTGCATATTCAAGCATTAGAACCCAACCAACCATCCATGCCATAAATTCACCCATAGTTGCATAGGTAAATGTATATGCACTTCCTGCAACAGGTATCATTGCCGCAATTTCAGAATAAGCTAATGCTGAAAATAAACTTGCTAAAGCGGCTATTAACATCGAAACTACTACTGCAGTTCCAGCTCCGGGTGCATCATAACTCCCAACAATTGCACTACCTATAATTGTAAAAATTCCGGTTCCTACAACGGCACTAACACCTAAAATCAATAAATCAAATATATTTAATGTTTTCTTTAACTCAGTTGTTTTACTTTCTTGTATAAATAAATCCGTAGATTTTTTACTGAGCATCTTCTTTATAACAGCTAATGTTTCCTGTTTCATATTTTCCATATCTTCTTAATCGCACAGCGCAATTTATTATAAACCAAACATGATTTTATATGAAATTATATATTTTCATTGTTCACAATATTATTAATATAATTTCCAGCTGCATCATTTATAGTTAGCCTTTTTACTGTATCTAAACTTTTTTGTCTTATTATTTCGATTTTTTCATCACTCATTTTTATTATATTTTCAATGCAAGACTTTAATTCGCCTAATTCCGAATTAATTAAAAAACCATTTTTGTTATTTTGAATAATACCATCAATACCATCTTCTTTTTTTGCTATAACAATATTGCCGGTTGCCATAGCTTCAAGATAGCTTATACCAAAGGTTTCATTTCTACTAAGTAAAATAAAAATATCTGATTCTTTTAATTTACTAATTACTTTTTCTCTTGCTATACAGCCTAAAAAAGTAACTTTGTCTGAAATATTAAGTTTTTGAGTAAGCTTCTCAAGCCTTTTGCGTTCTGGTCCATCACCAATTATAGTTAAATGAATTTTATAATTAATATTTGCAATTGCATTTATTATTACATCTATATTTTTTCTTTTTATTAAAGAAGCAACCGTTGAAATTTGCACTTCTTCTCTATTAAAAGTATTTTTTATTGAGTCTGATATATAATCCTTATCAATTCCTGAATATGCAACAAAAGTCTTATTGTGAGTTTCCGGTATAATTTCCTCTATTTTTTTTTGAAGAACATAACTTCTTGCTGCTATTTTATCTGCTTTTTTATATACTTTTTTAAGCTTATTTCTAAATGGAACATATAAAAAACTTTTAAGTACTACAATATCTGAAAAATGTACAGCACATATATACTTAATACTATCCTTTTTCAAAAGTTTATTAGCCATTAATGCGCCACAAGGCAAATGAGAAATAATTACATCATAATTTTTTAAAGAAAAATCTTTAGGCAGTTTTTTATATACATCAAACCAAAAAGGTGTATGGAAATTTAAATTATATATTTTTG
>DVJT01000135.1 GCA_018716565.1 Candidatus Avigastranaerophilus faecigallinarum
GCAATTGAGTATGAAGTAGGAATTTTTATATTCTTATCAGTTCCATTGTATGCTGTAATGGTATCGCCATTAATTTCATAATCTGCAACATTTGTTGTATACACAATTTCTTGTTCTCCTGGGTCAATCGGAACTTCAATCTCACCATCATCTCCACCTGGCAATGGTATTTCTACGTCACCTAAATTGCCATCATCTGGTTTTTCTGTATCGTCAGTTGGCTCTTCAGTTTGAGTGTCTTCTATTCCAAACCAGGTTTTTACCAAATCAGGCTTAACTGCATATGCTGTGCCAAGTGATATACCTAAAATCAATACTATTGAAATTAGTACCATAAAAAACTTTTTCATATGCACCTCCTAGTTGAGTTCATCTATTGAAACTATAATGTCAGCATAATCAGGAAGTAATGTCTTGTATGATTCTACTGTGTCTGCTGGAACATATATAGCGGTTAAATTCTCGCAAAGATAAAATACTCCACTTCCTATCTCGGTAACTGTTGCAGGTAAAATTAATGTTTCTAGGCTTGTACAATTATTAAAAGCATTTTTACCAATACTTGTTAAATTTGTACAATTACTTAAATCAACACAAGTCAAATTTGTACAATCTCTAAAAAAATCATTGAATATATATGTAATTGTATTTGGAACTGTCACACTTGTTATTTGGTCGGCTGTTGTATTAAAATTATATTCTGAAAATACTGCATAGCCTAAACCTGTCACTGTATAATCATCACCTTCTATATACTCAACACTTTCAAGTTTTGCTGGAAAAGAAAACTCTTCCATACTGTCAAACGGGTCAAAAGGTATATAAGTAGTAACTGTTCCGTCATTCTCGGTTAAAACGTAATTGAAATCTCGCTCAACATCCGTATCAAGATAAACCTCAAGTTCCTCAGCCGACTCAAAAGTTCCTACCAATGTTCTTACCTCAGAATAAGTACTTGGAATAACTACGTCTGTATCAGTTCCTAGATAGCCTGTAACCATACCATTTGTAGAAAAATTAAAATCAAGCACTTTGGCTTCTTGCTCATCATCCTCATTCGTTTCGGAATTTTCTATATTAAACCAATCTTTGACTAAGTCAGGTTTAATCGCATAGGTTGCCCCTAGTCCTATAACAGCAATAAGAATAAGTGATATCGCTGTCATTAAAAATGTTTTTAAAAATGTTTTCATTTTTTCTCCTTTTAACAAACTAAATAGATTTGTGTAGGCATTGTTTGATACATATCCAATTTTGAAGTCTGATAATAATTAAAGTAAGTTCTATCATTCGTAGATGAAACTCCACCTTCATTTACAATTTGGAATGTATTGTAGTCTGTACCTTCTACATATCTAAAGTAAATTGAAAAATCTTCACCTAATTTAATGTTGTAATTATTAACTACAATATCAACAACCGAATGGGAGTCGTCACTACTATAATAGCCATGATATTCATCTGTGCTACTTTCAGTTGTTAATAAATCGTACGTATAAATGCTTCCATCTACATTTTCAATAATAGCCTTTATTTTATCTTTTTTATTTTCTAAATTTTCGACAGCAGTTTTTAGTTCATCGCTATCTTGAAAATTTAAATACGTTGTTGATGATGGATGCCCTGTTCCTGAAGTGTAATCACTATCTACTGCATAAACTAAGTTGTAATTTAAAAGTACTTCTTCTGCTGTTTCATAGAAATATGCATACAGGTTGGTATCAGATGATATTTCTAATGTATCAACTTTATTACCATTGCTGTCTTTCCAGTATGCAAATAATAAACCCTCTTTTTCAGCAGTTGGAAACTTAGAAACCTGTGAGCCTATTGTATAAATATAACTATATATGATATCGTCATCAAGGTAATAATTTAGTGTAGCATAATCGTCTATTTGTCCATTTATTGAAAGTTGGTCATCCTTTTCATAGCCAATAGGCTTAACCTCAACTATTAAATTATTTCGTGTAAAATATGTATTCCAATAATTTACTGCTTCCTGTCCGCCATAGGTAGTAAGTGTAAAGGTTGCACCGTTTCCATAAAAAGCAAAATTGAATTGCAGTGTGTCGTCATATAAAACATCTAAGTCGTTGTTTAAAAATGCATAGTGATATTCTGCTCTGACGTAATTTGTTGAAGAGTCAACTTGTGTGCATGGCTCGTCATTTACATAAACTCCATATATTTTGCCTGCTTCCAGTCTTATTTTGTCGTCACTATAAATCACTGCCGAGTAAGTTCCATCACTGTTTTGTGTCAGTACAATATTTTCTAGTGAAAATTGTGCAGTATCGGAAACGGTTGTTGTAGTTACAGTGTTGGTCTGAATTAACCCTGTAATATATCCCCAAACACCGCCTTCTGCTGTGTAGTAATAATTGAGTTGTATTCCACAGTATGCAGTTATACCAACAAAAATAATTCCTAAAAATGAAAATACATATACTCTTGAATTTGGATATTTAAAGCATAAGAAAATAATAAATCCAATGAAAGCAATAAAAATTAAGTCGTACCAGAAACCCGTATCAAATAATAAAGATAACATTATGCCACCTCCTCATTTGAATTTATCTCGCTAAATTCTAGCACTTCAAAATAACTCAGTCCGCTATCATTTATAAGTCCAGAATACTTGTATCCTGCATTTTCTATTAATGAAACGTCAATAGTAATTGATAAGTAAATATTATCGGCATAAGATAGATATTCGTCTATAAATTCTTGCTTTAATCTAAGACCGTAATAGTCATCTGTGAGCAATACTAGGTCAAAATCATAAACATCAAGGTCTATAATAGATTTGCCTTGGAAATAATCGCCTGCGGACGAACTAGAACCATCAAGTGAATATGTTGGACTTCCATGTAGGATGCCAAACATTGAGTCATTGCTGTTCTTAGCACCATCTGCAGAAATAGTGACATAGATAGTATAATATGATTTGAGTCTATTGATAACTTGTGTAGTATCTTCCGCCAATATTTCTTCTCCAACTGAGCCATCTAATTCCACTTCATAATAATCAAACATATCGTCAGCGAACTCAAAAATATATGTACCTTCAGTTCCAGCAGGTAAGGCTTGGATTTGTTGATAAATTTGATATGCCAGGTAATCGACATTATAACTATAGTAATAGTTTGTTGAACCTGAATAGCCTATTCTTCGTGAATCATGTGCAAATTCACTTGCATTAAAATCTTTCTTGGATACATAATTATCACCTTTGAATTGCATATATACATATTCACTATTTTCACCTTCACCTACTTGTAGTAAGAACATTGAATCATCGTCTATAGGATTGGTTGAACCTGTAAATTGAGTGTTGTCAAGTGCTTGATATTCGTATCTAGATGTGGCTGTGGCATCTGCAAATACATTGTAATAACTTGCCTTGTATTCAGTCCCAAATATCCACCAGCCCGTAGATTTTAATGTGTAAGTTGAAATTTTGTAGTTGCTAGTTGCAAAATCAACAAACTCATCTAAGTCAAGTGTCTTATTACTATCTAGGTATTCACTTACAACATTTCCTAAATAGTCCGAATAATTTTCATAATCAACCCATGCTATAGTGTCTTCTGGTGTGTTTGCAACATATTGGATACCTTGAGAGTAGGTGTGTTCTAGGTTTTCGTCAGTAAAATAACTTAGTTTTAAGTCCATCATCTCAAGTCCATTATGGTTTTGATTTGACTTGTAATCAACTGTCAATATGTACTCGGTTCCACCATCTGCCTTCTCTAGAATTCCAGCATTAACTGTTGTTGATGTCAATTTTTCTGCACCAAACTCAAGGATGTAAACATACCAACAGCAAATAACTAAGCATAGAATAAAAACCAAAACACCTAATGATATTCCTATTTTCTTTCCTGTGCTCATTATTTTGTAATTTCTCCTAAATGATTAAAAAATGATTATCAAAACTACTGTTAAAAATATTAAAAATGGTAATAATTTTAAAATTAATTTTAAGATAAACATTTTTAACCTCTCGACTTTTAAAATTTGTTTTTAAAAAATAAGTTAATATTCATGCAATCGTATGTATTTCTTCATATAACACCTCCATTTCTTCGTTTCTTGGCGATTTGGTGTTTTAGTCGTTGTTGCAAAACATTGTAATCAATCTCCATGTCTTTGAAGATGGAAAGTTGAATTGCTTTCATAGGCTTATCTCCTAAATAATGCCGAGTTTACGATAAATTGCAGTATCTAAAATCTTTAGACATTTGATGGTTTTATTTTCTTCGTTCTCTTCTATTGCTTCAATCTCAATATCAACTCCAGTTTCTATGGCAACTTGCAAAGCATTAAACACTGTACATTTATCAAGTTGGTTAACTACGTCAAGCAATAGTTCTGGATTTGTCTTAGACTTAATTTGAAAGGTCAACATTTTTCACCTCCTTTCTGGGCATAACAGTTAAAATACATGACACAGCATTGCTTGTAAGTTCTGAAAAACGATTTAGCAAGTGTTTTTCATTACTAAATTTATAAATTCTCTCTTTTGTGATAATTGTAAAATCTTTCATAATAAAACTCCTTTTCCTTGATTTTCTTTAAAATTTGTGTTATCATTTGTGTAGGCTTGAAAAAGGTCTGGGTCAGTCATTTTGAGATAATCAAAAAAGGCTAGCCTTGTCTTTTCAAGTACTTCATGAGAAGATAGTGGTTTGTTTGGTGACTTGGCACTATCTTCTTTTATTATTCGTTCTATCTCTGCATTTACTAAATTTTTAATAACATCATCAGCAGATTCATGATAAAGAATAGATATAAAAGTTTTCCATTCTTCACCAGGAAATTCATCTGGAACTGAAAATGTGTTTATAGTGATTTTATCGTTTCGTGGCATAGTTTACTCCTTGTAATCGCATTTATGCGACTTTATTACTAAAAAAAATTTTAATTGCATCTTCGTTTGATAGATTTAGAATCCTACAAATTTGATAAGCCTCTTTAATTAAAAATGCATCTTTATTAATTTTTCTGAAAAATGTAGATGGGTTAATATTCAATCTTTGAGATAATGATGTTATTGTTAAACCATTATCTGTAATTGCAGTTTTCAGTTTATCTTTGTCAATCATTTCGTCAACCTCCTAATAGTCGCATATCTGCGACACTATTAATTTAACACAAAAGAAACTATAAGTCAACAAAAAATTGCATTTTTGCAAAAAAATATTTATTTTTTATAAAAAGTATTGCAAATTTGCAATAAAAATGATAATATATAAGAGAACAGGAGGTATTTATGTCCGAAATATCTAAAAAAATAAAAGCACTTAGGCTAAAATACAACATTAGTATGGATGATTTAGCAAAAAAGATAGGTAAGAATAGAGCAACTATATATAGGTATGAAAATGGTGATATTGAAGACTTACCTATGTCAATATTAAAACCACTTGCTGATGCATTGCATACTACTCCTGCTTACCTTATGGGTTGGGAAGAATGTTCAACTGATACAATTCAAACATTACCTATTACAAAAATCAAAGTTCCTATTCTTGGAACTGTGGCTTGTGGACAACCTATTTTTGCTGAAGAGCATTTAGAATGTTATGTAGATGCAATAGGAAACATTCATCCAGATTTTGCTTTATGGGCAAAAGGTGATTCTATGATAGAAGCCAGGATATTTGATGGTGATTTAATATTTGTTAAAAAACAAGAAATGGTAGAAAATGGAGAAATCGCTGTAGTATTAATTGATGATGAAGTAACTCTTAAAAAAGTACTATATGAGCCAGAAAAAAGCAGGCTAATGCTATTGCCTGCCAATAAGAATTATCTCCCCTTAATTTATGAGGGCGAAGATTTAAACAAAATTCGAATTTTAGGAAAAGCAGTCGCTTTTCAAAGTAATTTGTGAGGTTAAATAGTGTATGACTATAAAAAATAATAGATATAAATACTTTATTATTGGTTTAATATTAATTTGCACTACAATTCTAGTAGGATGCAATGTCAACCTTAATACAAAAACAGAAATTTCTATTAACGATAACTATAAAATCTCAGCCACCGTTTTAGAAATAAACGAAGAGATTGATACTGCTTGGACACAAAAAGTCTCTTTTATTATATTATTTGAAAACAACAACCCTGTTAATATGATTGGAGCGAACTTAAACATTTACAATTTTGATTTATACATAGAAAATTATACAATTTTTGATTTAATTATGATGAGAGATTTCCAAGGTGGAACAATTTCGAATTTTACAATAGAACCGAACGAAAAAATTTATATAACATTAAAAGCAACAATCAATAAATCAAACATAACTGAAAAAATTACTGACACTAAAATCTCGTTGAAATACAACAACACAACGATTTTCTCAAACTATTAATAGAACAATTTATGAGGTAAGATATGGAAGAAAATTCAAATGTAAAGAAAAAGAAAAGAACTGGTTTAAAAATATTTTTAGTTATACTTGCAATTGTTATAATCGGAATTGTAATTATTATTGCAATGCCAAAAGAGCCGGTAATAAATATGACTTATATTGGTATTGCAGAAACATATTCTGATGAAACATGGTTTACACTTAATATAGAAACCAGCCAATCGACCTTTATTGAAGCATCTTCGTTTTCCATAATGTCTAACAATGACTTAATAACCGCAAAAGGATTTATCGGAAGTGATGGATTTGGATATAGTTATGAAAGAGGATTAACTATAAATGGTTCCGAAAATGTTATATTATGTTTTGAACTTATAAGTTTACGAATCGATAACCCTATACAAATATATTATAATGGGGAATTAATAACTTAAATAAAGGAGTGACAATGAAAGGAGCAATTTATACAAGATATTCTACAAGCAACCAAACTAAAAACTCGACAGAAACACAAGTTAATGCTTGTATGGAATATTGTAAAAGAAATAATATTGAGGTTGATTTTGTGTTCAGCGATGAAGAAACTACAGGAACCAATACACAACGTCAACAATATCAAAATTTATTAAAAGTTGCAGAAAATAAACTCATTGATTGTGTAGTACTTTATGATGTTACTCGTGGAAGTCGTGACGTTGTCGATTGGTTTAACTTTAGAAAAGAGATGAAGGCACTTGACATTCAAGTGCTTTCTGTTACTGAACAAATTGGTGACATATTAAATCCTGATAACTTTCTAACTGAACTAATACATATTGGAATAGGTCAACATACTGTTTTACAAAGTAGACAAAAATCAATAGATGCAAAGTATACTAAGGCAAGACATGGTGCATTTTTAGGTGGATTTGCTCCATTAGGATATGATATTGTCAATCAACAATACGTTATAAACGAGAAAGAAGCAGAGGTGGTGCGAAAGATTTTTGAATTGTATAATCAAGGTTACACCTATAATGAAATTCTGAATGATATACAAAAATATGGTGTGTTAGGCAAACGAGGTAGACCTATCTCTAAATCAACTTTGAATGGACTTTTACAGAACCAAAGATACATTGGCAGATATATTTGGATGGAGAATATAAACAGAGAAATGCACCGATGGGTTGGGAAAAAGAATGATAATGTGGTAGTTATTGAAGATGCTATCCCTGCCATTATTGATAAAGAGACTTTTTTAAAAGCACAAGAACGGTTAAAAGGTCGACAATATAAAAAATCGAATAAAGCAAAGCAAGATTACTTATTAAGTGGCTTAATATACTGTGGCAAATGTAATGCTCAAATGCAGGGCTATAGCACTAAAGATAGCCGAGGACATATTACAGTAAGTTATGTATGCTCAAATAAAAGGAACAGCAAAACTTGTGATATGAAAAACATTAATACTCAAATTACCAACAATCTTGTAAGAGAAACTATTAGACAATGGCTTTTAAGTTTAAATTTAGATGATATAGCAAAAAAGATTATTCAAACATTTAAAAAAGAGACTACAAGTACAAACCAAGCAGAGAAAGAACTGCAAAAAATACAATCACAAATCAAAAACCTTATTGAACTAATGAAAAATGGGATTACATATCCTGAAATGAAACAAGAGATGGATGAATTGCAACAAAAGAAGGAGGCTCTTGTTCTCAATATTGAAAACACAAAATATAAAAATTATTTAGCCAAGGTCAATGTAAACAGAATAGTTGATGATTTAAAAAACAAAATACTCCACCTAGATAATGATACATTAGACAATGCTATAAAATTCTATGTTCAAGGAGTAAAAGTCAACGAAGACCATAGTTTGGATATAGTTGTCGGGTTCCGTCATAACAACTCAACAAACATCTTATCAAAAGAAGAAAAGGATGCAATAAAAAATATCGATACAAATTGTATCGATACTATGAGTGACTCTGGCTCCCCAGGTACATTCAGAACACCACTCATAGTTGGCAACATAATTATACTTGGGGTTATCAATTTGCAACCTGTTTGTAATTATAGCACACAGTCACGAAAACACAAAATAAAAGCATAAAAATTTTATTATCTTTTATCTTCAAAACCATTAATACAAAATTCTTTTATTGTTTGCCCATTATAGAGTTTGTATTCTTCAAGCATTTCCTTTACAGTCTTAAAATATACCCTTGGATACTCTTCGCCAGTTTCATCATTTTCGCAATCAATAAAGAATTTCAAGGTTTCATTTAAACCTTCTTGAGAAATATAATAAGTGAGTTCTCCAACACCAAATGTCCAGGAATGGTTATGAGCATCAGCCAATATATCTTCCCAATAATCTTCGTCAAATAATGTTTCTTTAACTCTTGTCTTCATTTATCACCTCATATTTATTATTTTTGTTTAATTTTACTTTTAGATTCAATCTTCTAACTAGACTTAATTCTTCCTTTGTTGGATTTCGAGCGGTTTTTAGACGATTCCCTGATTTGTCATATTCTTGCACGTGGATTTCTCCTTTTTTAAAATCATCATGATTATGATTCCATTCAATGTCTTTTGCTTTCTGTCTGTTTTCATAAACTGTAATTTGCTTTAGATGTTTTTTCTCATCATAAGTTGCATATATGTTTGACGTATTAGAATGGAATGGAGTGTTATGTTTCTTCCTTTTATCAATGAATTCGATGACTTTTATTCCATTTATTTCTTCAACAGTTTCATACTCTTGCTTAGTAAAACCACCTTGACTTAAATAACTTCCTCTTCCACCCATATTTTACTCCTTTTCAATATGTTTTGCAAACTTTTCACTAAAATTTGGAAAACTTTGAATAACATATATATCCTTAAGTTCGTCAGGAACCTTGCCTACAAAAATAACTTGACAAGGATTTATTATTTCAAGCATTTTATAAAAGCCTTCAATAAAATTTGTTTTCGCTTCTGGATTGTTGTAACAACCATTTGACGATATGGCAACGGCAGAACCGTATGCTATACCATCAAAACACCACGAAAAACTATCTCTATCACTCCAACCAACAGCAGTTATTATATTAATACCTTCCTTTTGAAAATATCTCGCAAGTGCTCTATTGCGATAACAGTTATATATTTGAAGTGCTTTCGGCATGTCTATATACATTGAAAAATCTGTTGTTATCACTCCGTCTGCCTGCTTTAATAAATTTATGTATTGTGTAGGTTGTTGCCAAACACGTTCAAATTGATAATCGTCTATAAAGAAGTGAATCCAACTATTTTTATCAGGATTTGTTTTGAAAATGTTAAAAGGCAAAATATTTTGTACTTTTTGAGGCTTAACATAATCTAGTGTTGGAAAATTGAATTTGTTGTTTGTATCTTCGTTTTCAAAATAATAGGTTTTAAATGTATTTCTTTTGTGTGAAATATTAGACGATTTCATTTGTTCACCTCGTCATACAGTTTTTTGATTCTACGCAAGTTTTCGATTTTTGGAATTGCACCTGTAAGCCAGCGAGTAACCTGCGCTTTGTTTACTTCCAAAGCATTTGCTAGTTGCTCCTGGTTATATCCTCTTTTCTCCATAATCTTTTGGAGCATTTCTTTGTATGTTACCATATTTGCCTCCTTTTAACTCGTTGATTTGGTGTTGCATCTTTTCATTAAATTTTGCCGATATTTCTTCTAAATAACAAAGTTTATTTAAATCAAACTCGTTCTTAGTAACTTCGATAATTATATCAGTCAATGTACCATTTACTTTTTCTAGTTCTTGAATTGCAAGTTGGGTTTGATTTTTAATTCTTTCCGTCAAGCATTTTTCACTACTTTTTAAAAGTGCTATTTGCTTTTCATAATCATAATTTTGCAAAGCAAGTTCTCTCTCAATTTTACTTAAATATCCATAGTCATCATGTGCTCTATCTCTTTGTTTTTCTATGGCTTGTATAACTTGTTCTTTTAATTCAATCTCTTCGTCTTTTTCTGCGAGTTGCTGTTGTAAAAATTTTATAGTCTTATCTCTATCTTCAATCAAGCCTTCAACATCTTCTTCTGTGAAACTTTCAACGAGTTGCTGTTTGAGTTGGTCGATTCTATCTAAAAGCAAATCAACACTTGTTTGACCGAAGAAATAAGATTGACAAGGTTCGTTATATCCAACAGGATGACAACCATTGTTTATGTAATCTTCATAAATTCTTTTACTCATTGTTTTCCCTCTCCCTAACAATTAAATATTCTATTTCAAGGTGTTTATCTTTAAATATAAATGAGTTCCTTTTAGAATGTCCTTCAAAACCTGCAGATAATAAATAATCTATCTGTGCACTCGTAAGTTCAATAGGTCTATCATGCAATAATAAATTGTCCAATTTTATCAACTCACGACATTCTCTAATTTTTGAAATATTAGCCATATCTCACCTCAATGTCCTTATTGGCAACACTATACATTCGACTTTGCCTTGTTCTAAAATATCATTTTTTATGAGAATAGGTTTTGTAGGGTTGTTTGTAAACTCGATGCTAACAACCTTATTTTTCGTATTCCTTAGCGACGTTAAAGTTTTAAGCAAAAGATTATTATCAAAAGTGATTTTAGTCCGCTCTTCTTCATTGAAAAGATTATCTATATTAATAAATTGTTGTTTTAAATTAGCAATTTTTTTAATCATTTCGTTATTTTCTGAATCTTTATATGTAAAAGTAATATAATCATTAGTGTACTTGATTTTGATTTTATTTAATCCGCGCTTATCTTCATCAATTTTGAAAGGATAAAAAGTAAAATCAAAAGGTTCGATTTCTTCATTTGTGTAGTTTAATTTTATTCTTGATGCGATAAAGCCATTAACCGCCGTGAATGTTATTCTATTCTTTTCGACCTGGCAATATATTTGTTTTAGAATAGGACGACTATCATCTGTTATTCTAAAATTTTTTAATGTGTTTACAATCATGTTGAATGTTGTACTTGATATTTCAATTTCTTTCATATTTACTCCTTATTTTTTAATTGCGCAACGCAAAAATTTTGCAAGCAAAATTTTTTTAAAAAATCTGTATT
>DVJT01000136.1 GCA_018716565.1 Candidatus Avigastranaerophilus faecigallinarum
GATCCTTTTACAGGAAGCTCAACAACTGGTATAATGGCTTTAGAATTAGATAGGAAATTTATTGGTATAGACTTGGAAAAAGAATATTTAAACCTTTCAATCAAAAGGTTTGAACAAGTATTTTCAAAGAAAGAAAAAGTATGGCAGTAGTTTTAGAACAATTGAAAAATGAAACATATCCAATTGTTAAATGGGTTGGTGGAAAACGTCAGCTAATGTTTGAACTGCTTAAAAATATGCCAAAGTCTTACAATAGATATTTTGAACCTTTTATCGGTGGTGGTGCCCTGTTTTTTGAGTTGCAACCGCAAAATGCCTACATTTCAGATATGAACGAGGAGTTGATAAATTTATATTCAACTGTTAAAGATAGTGTTTATGAATTAATTGCAGATCTAAATAAGCATGAAATTTCAAAAGAATATTTTTTAGAAATAAGAAATTTAGATCGAACTGAAAAATATTCAACACTTTCAAATGTAGAAAAGGCAAGTCGTTTTATTTACTTAAATAGGACTTGTTTTAACGGATTATACAGAGTAAATTCTCAAGGACAATTTAATGTCCCGTTTGGAAACTATAAAAATCCAAGAATTGTTGATGCGGATAATTTAATAAACTGTTCAAAATTACTTAAAGATACTGAAATTAAATGTGCTGATTTTTCAGCGATTTTAGAGAAAGTCAAAAAAGGTGATTTTGTCTATTTTGACCCGCCTTATGTTCCATTAAATGAGACTTCTAGTTTTACTTCATACACAAAGGACGGTTTTGATTTAGATATGCAATTTAAGCTGAGAGAGGTTTGCGATGAATTGGATTCTAGAGGTGTAATGTTTATGCTATCTAATTCTGATACTAAATTAGTAAATGAATTATATGCGAATTATGAAATAAAAAAGGTTTTTGCTTCTAGGGCAGTAAACGCTAATGCTAATGGTAGAGGTAAAATTACAGAAGTTTTAGTGAGGAATTATTAAAATGGAAGAATCGATTGACTTAAAAGATTTTATGACACATAAAGTACGTGGAGAGGACAGATACCTGACACCACTCTTTGCAGAGAGAATAAACGGGAAATATATTTTAGCTGCATACCAAGGAAATCTTAGTAAATATGATATATTAATAAAATATAGACAGTTAGAAAATGGTCGTTGGTCAAATATAAGAACGCCAAAACACATACATTGGGCTGTTGATATCTTAATAAAAATGAAACAAGAGCCAGAAAAAACAAAGAAATTTTTGGATATATTAATTAATCTTTGGAATACTACAAAGCCAATAAAATCGGAAGAAGAACGTATAACAATGCTGAATATTGATACATTGTTAACAAGCCAAAAAGATAAATTTTCTGATTTAAAAGATTTAAATGATAAAGGGGAATATAGTTTAAATTTTTTAATGCTATTAGCAAGGTTATTAATGTTACAAGAAAAAACGAATTACGAACAAGCTTTTATGTTTAAAAATTTATTGGAGCAATTACAAAATTGCGATACAAGTATTTACCAAATGGTATCAACTGCAACACATCACTAATGAGGAAGAAATTTGTGCTTAGAGATTTTCAAAAATGGTTATCAACATTTAGGACATGTATAGCTGACTATTGTTATTATGCAGATTTTGATAAAATTAACAAAAATGTTAATGAAGTGAAAGTTGAGCTAAATATTTTGAACTCTTTAGTAGGTTCAAAAAATATTGAACAAGATTTTGAAAACATTATAAAAAAATATCCGGAAACTTTAAAATGTATTCCTTTACTTTTAGCTGTTAGGGCTAATGAAATATATACAATAGATAAGGATGGTGAGTATAATTTTTCATTCAAGAAAATGAATTATTCTATTGAAGAATTCAAAATGTTTATGAGAAAAACAAAGCTTTTTGACTTGCTACAAAACCATATTGTAAATAATTTAGTAGATTATGCAACAGGTGTCGAAACGGGTTTAGATTCTAATGCTCGTAAAAATCGTGGCGGGCATTTAATGGAAAATCTTGTTGAAAGTTATATTCAAAAAGCAGGATTTATTAAGGGGCAAAATTACTTTAAAGAAATGTATATCCATGAAATTGAGCAAAAATGGAATGTAAATTTGTCGGCAATTTCTAATCAGGGTAAAATGGAAAAACGTTTTGATTTTGTAATCAAAACAGATAAACAAATTTATGTAATTGAAACTAACTTCTATGCTAGTGGAGGCTCAAAATTAAACGAAACAGCAAGAAGTTATAAAACACTTGCCCAAGAAGTTGCAACAATAGATGGAGTAACATTTATCTGGTTCACTGATGGTTGTGGTTGGAATAGTGCAAAAAACAATCTTGAAGAAACCTTTGATGTTTTGGATACTCTTTATAACATTCAAGATTTAGAAAATAATATTTTACTAAATTTAAAATAAGTAAGGTCTTTAATGAAAAACGCAATTGACACAACATTTGATTTTACATCTGATACTCCTCATTATTGGGATAATTTTTGGCAAAATTGCGATGGGCTTGGCTGTGGAAGTGCAGATCCTGATACAAAAAGTCCTACTCTTAGGAAATACCATAAAATATTATGGAGTAAGTCATTACCTAACGGTGAATTTTTAGAATTGAAAGAGGGTAAAACTACTAATGAATATTTAAGATGGAAAGACTTTGTTTTTGGGAGTGATTCCATTATCAATATTTATCTACATAATATTAGACTAAAGGCTTTTATTGAAAAAGTTAAGATAGAAATAGAAAAAACTCAAAATTATAAAGTTTTTCTTGAAAACTATTTAAAAACCGCTTATACAATTGGTGGATGTATGATTTTCCCAAAAAGAGAACGTGACAATTCTATTAATTGCCAAAGAGGAATAAATCGAGTTATCCAAGACCGATTTGATTTAACTTTAGAATGTATTAGAAGATATTACACTAGAGACTCAAATAGCCCATTAACAAATGTTTTTTCGAAGAACTCTCAGTTTTTTGATTTATTCATAGATTTTAAAGGTTTTGTCAATTTCTTTTTATTACAAGATTTAGTAGCAGAAGATTATTCTGAAATAAAGCTGCTTTTGCAGAATAATTTGGCATTTACAGAAGACCCTAGACCTCAAACGGTAGAAGAATGGTTTATTTTATATAACAATCAAATGAATTTTCTAGCAAAAAGAAATGAGCGTATTTCAAAGATAAGGTTTGATCATGAAAATTGTATTAAGTAGAAAAGGATTTGATATTGCATCTGGTGGATGTCCAAGTTTTATTATTGGAAATAAATTGGTTTCTTTGCCAATACCCGATGAACATACAAAATTAAAATATAGCAATGTTGAAATTTATAATTATAATCTTGGTAAACTTTTTGAAAAAAGTGGAATTAAACCAAAATTAAACGGCAAAGAAATTTCGACTTGTCATCTAGATCCTGATATCGAAAATGGTTTGTTCGGACAGTGTTCGATTGCGGCACAGCATTTAATGAATAATAATGTGGAAGTCGGTGATTTATTGTTATTCTTCGGCTGGTTTAGAGATTTTGATATTAAAAATTATAAATTTAGCAAATTAGATATCGCAGGAAAACATTGTATATATGCTTATTTTAAAATCGGAAGAATTCTGGATTTAAACAAATCAGCAGAAAAACAAGAGGCATTAAAGCTTTCAGCAACTCATCCGCATATTGCTTATGACTCGAATGAATACAATAAAACTAATTTGTTATATGTCGCTGCTCCAATCTTAACTACAAATAGCAAAATTAGGGGGTGTGGGAGATTAAAATATTCAGAACAAACAACATTAACAAAACCCAATGAAAACAAATCAATTTGGCAGCTTCCGAAATGCTTTCTAAATACCAATATGACATATCACACAAATAAAAACCGTTGGTCTGAATTGAATAATAATTTTTGTCAATTAAAAAGTGCATGTCGAGGACAAGAATTTATTATAAATGAAAATAAGGATATTGAAAAATGGGCAATTGAATTGATTAGAAATAATATTGATTAAACTCTATAACTCTTGCATTCTTTCGGAGTCATTTTGTATTCAGTATTAGTTATATCAATATCCATTATATATGTTTTTATTTTTAATTTTCTTGCAATTTTAATTAAGTAATTTTTATTAGCATTTTTCATCTTGGCTCCAAGATATATTGCTGTTGGACGTTGTTTTATCATGGGGTAAGCCTCACAATGTGATATAATACGCCATTCTTTTTCATATTCCCAATCCTTAGACTTATGTATAAGAACTTTATAAATAGCTAAGTCGTCATCTTTTGGAATAAAAACCTTAACAGGAGCATTCATTAATATTATTTGTGACCAGTATGAAGAAAAAAAGTCCTTTGCATTAAATCTAGTCTTTGTATAAATTACAGGATATAATAATTCATAATGTCGAAATACACATTCATTTTTACAATTTAAACAAGGTGTAAAATAATCTTGAAACTCATACTCAAGCACGAATCCCTTATGTGAATCTGCATAATGAGCCCACATAGGTGGAGAAGATGGAGTTTCGGAAAAACAGGCTATATGAGGATATGTTCTTAGAAATTCTTTTGCTTGTTTAATAGCTTGCAATATATGGAGTCTGAATCGTGGAATCCTTTTTTGAATAAAATTGGAATAAGTAGTATCTTTCATTGCTAGGAGTGCATTTATCTTTTTTAGATTTTTTTTAGGAATAATCTCTACTAACTTAGGATTATAGTCTAACCATTTTTGAAGCTTCCAACGATTTTGTGGATTGATAATATCATTAATTATTGCATCAGGATCCACTTGGATTAAACAATCAAAGGGGTCATTAAAATCTGCAGGTTTGGAAGATACAACTAAATCTTTTTTAAGAGCATCTACAGTATAGTCGCTAAAGTTACGATATCTAAATAAACGTTTTGGTTTCAGTTCTTGGACTTTTTGACAAAAATCTTTTATTTTTGCATTATTTTCATCAGGACTATCATAGTTCCTAATAACAGTACTGTCCAATATTTCTTTAAATCTATCACGTACAGAGTTTTCTTCCATATTCGTATTATATATCAGACAATTATTTAATACTTGCATTATTTTGATATTTAAGTGATGAATACGACACCTAAAAAGGAGGTCGTATGAGTAAAAATAAGAAATATAGGATTAAACAAAAAGATTTTAGAAAGTTAGAAAAACTAGCTGAGCGAATTTATAACACAGCCACTGTAATCGATTATTTTTGCAGGACTCAACAAGAAATTGAAGAGCTGTATAATCTTACTCCAATAGTTGAAAATTTAAGGCGAGATACTGATACTGTAAACGCTTATTTTATAAATTATCCAGAAGGTAATATTCAAAAAAGATTTTAATACCGTTCAAAAAGTGTTCAAAAAGCGCTGTATTGAATTTTATACTCATAAGAGATAGGAAATTATACATTACTTAAAAACTTCGTTTAAAAAGCCTGTTATACGCTTTTTATATAATTTACATTATTAAAATACTTTTTATGTCTAAATGATTCGTTTTCTAAGAATTTACTTGATATTTAAATTGTTAAGAGTGATGAATGTCATTGATGATAAGAGGTAGCAATGATTGAAACAGGTAAAAAATACAAACTTAAAAAGATTAAAGGCTTTAAAAACTCTGATAATGAGTATTACAAAGTAATTGGATTCTATAACTTCGACACTGTAATTTGTGAAAACGCCTACGGAGAAAGATTTGTATTTATGAAAGAGTTTTTAATTGATCCACAAAAGCCTGATGATATCTATTCAGATTTGATACTTGAAAGGGAAGAATAATGACAGAAAAAGATTATGCACTTTATGGCACAAAGGTTTTGAATTTAAAAACACAAGAAATCGACTTGTTGATTTGTATTTGGAAAAATAAGTTTGCTGATGCAGAGATAGATTACGCAACTTGTGTTGATAAACAAGGCAAAAAATATAATATAGAGCTTGATAACATACGAGGGTTTGAAGATGATTTTGAAAAATAAACTGACAAGAGAAACTTTAGAAATAACTTATCCTAAATTTAGAAAAAAGTTTGCAAAGGAATTACAAACAGCTTTTGAAAGTTATCGCAGAACACAATTAAATAAGTATTCTTATAACTTTAAAGATGATAATTCTATGGAATACAATTTTTACTTTCAATTACAATGGAATTTTAATCACTTTGGAAATTCTACTTGGTATATTGAAAAGCTATAGATAATTAATCACTATCCGTCAAATTATCCACAATTTTATCAATAATGTCTTTGTCTATATTTGTCCTTTTTTCTATTGTTCGAATAAAACTTTCAATATTCATCGGTTCTTTTTCTTTTCTTACAACACTTTCAAGTAAGTTTGTAAATTTATATATTCTTGAAGGCTCTATGTTGTGATTATTCTGTAGATCAACATTAAAACTTTGAAGCATAAATTTGGCTTGTATAAACGTATCTTCTTTGGAAATACTAAAATGTTCAATAAAATCTTTTCTTTTAGCAGACCAATCTCCCTCTTTTTTCCAACGTTTTATAGTTCTTTCATGTACTCCTATTCTTCTTGCAATTTCAGCAACTGTAATAAATTTTTCAACATACATATTTTCTGCAATCGCATAATACTTATCTTTTTTCACTTTTTCCTCTTAGTTAATATACTTTTTATTTCGTTCTGCTAATATTTTATCGGTTTCATAAAGGTATAAGGTTTCTTTTGGTTTAGGTTCTTCTTGCAAAAATATTGATAAATCAAATTTTCCAAAATCATCTTGTTCTTTCTTTTTCCTTACTGCTTTATCCATATTTGTATTTGCAATCTTTGAAACTTTAACATCTGTATCGAACTCTTTTTTTGCACTGTTATAAGCTGCTTTGTAATTTTCATATTGTTCTTCAGGAGATATTGTAAGAGTTTGTTTAATATAGGCCTTGGCAACTTTGCTATTGCGTTTTTTAATAGACATAGCCTCTTTAAATTCTTCTTTAGATACTTTATTTGCATGTAATGCCGCAACAGCTTTTACAGCATTCACTGTTCCTATAAATTCATCATTATCACATCTGAAAGCCCAAGCTTCTTTGTAATCTTCTATATCTCTGCGTAAATAGACTCTCAAGCCCATTTTTGAAATCATCCAATCAGCCCAATAAGTTATACCAAGTGCTGTATCTTTTATTCCGTTTCTTCTGATTGTAAAATCTTTTGAAGTTCTCATACAAAATAGTTTTAGAGCATCTTTTGTAGTTGTAATTTTTTCTTTAAATTCAGAATAGAAAAGTTCATCCGGACATAACCCGTTTAAAGTTTTTCCTTTAGAAGGTTTTTTATTTAAAATATCTAAAATATATTTATCAAAAAGAAGCTTAAAATCTTCAAATTTCATAATTTTTCCGGATTTAATTTCTTTTGCGAGCTTTTGAGGTCTTTCGACAACATTACCACCTCTATAACCTATAAAATGTTTTGAAAGGATTTCCTTTATCTTCAAAAAATCCCTTTCAACAGGTTTAGTCTGAGCATTATAAGGCAGAGCAAAATGGACTTCTATATTCAACTCTGCCAACATTGACTGAGTTTTTGTTTTGTTGGTTGAAATTTTTATACTTCGACGACCACCTGCAAAATCCTTTGAACGGTAATCTTTACCATTATCAATGATAACATCTTTAGGCAGTCCATACTTTTCAGCAGCATAGTAAAAAGACTGGAAGATATGGTCAGAATTCGGATTCCCTGACTGTAATATCCAACCAAGCCATTTACCTGATTTATAATCACGCCATACTGTAACCCAAGGAAATACAACTTTGTTATCAGAATCGAAACAGGCAACATCAATTTGTGCATGATCCGATACCCAAACCTCATTACAGATAATATTTGAATAATCTCTTTCTATATACCCGCCATATTTTCTGTTCCAAGCTGTTTCACCCATTCTTGCAAGATAAATACTCTGTTTTGGAATTTCTTTATCTAACCGCCGTTTAAATGCCATAAAACTTGGGAAAGTTTCTCTTTTTGCATCAAACATTCTGATTGCATAGCCAAGAGTTAAATCCCAGCAGGTTCTAAGTGACGGAGCACCTTCTACAAGATAGAGATTTTTAAAATACTCAAAATAATTATCAGGAACAGTCGAGCCTGTTAAATGTTGTCCGTGTTTAGATAACAGACCGCTTATACCGTAGCGGAAAAATCTTCTTCTCATTTTTATCAATGACGAATAAGAAGTGCGTAGCTCTTCTGTATTTTCATTGTTCCATTTATTGATAAAATCTTTTAAGGCTTCTCCTTTAAGATCATTTGAGGCTTTTAATATAGGAAGATACTTTTCTGCCTGCTCTTTTGCCCAGTTTGGAGCCTCTGAATATTTTTTATCAGAAATATTTTCCCCGAGATATTTGTCTTGAGCGAAATCAGGAAGTGATTTCAGGTGAATAAAATAATGAGACCGCTTGCCTCGCTTGACAATTTTAAACACAAAAGAGCCTTTGCGACATTGTTTTTTAACAGTTTGAACACTCAGCCCCAAAACTTCTGCTGCTTTTCCTATATCTAGCCATATATTTGTTGTGTCTTTTGCTTTCATAAATATTCTAATTTTAGTTTGATTAAATCTGTATTTAAAGCTCGCTTAACATTCCGACATAAAATTTGTGACAATTTTCTAAGTTGAAAATCACTGATAATCCGAAATTCAAAAATAAACATTTTAACAAAATCAGCTGTAATCTCCCTTTTATCTGTGTTTCAAAAAAGACAAATATTTGTCCTGTTTTTTACGAAGAAATATGAAGTGGTCTTGACGAAACAAGTTTTTGTTATATTTTCGCCATTAAAATAATTATATCTGCTGTTAAACAAGAATAAATAAGCTCAAAATTTTGCTCGGGGAAATTTCCCAATAAGTCAGAAATCTTTAAGCCAGTTAAATTAGGAGTATATTATAGTTAATTTCTATATGACTTAAAATACTGATTTTTCGTTTCAAATCGGGGAAAAGTTTATGAAGTTGTGTTTCTAATGTTGTACCAAACTTTTTAAATCAAAATAAAGGTCTTTAAAGACTCTTTTTCTCCGCCACAGAGTTTCTGCTATTTTATAATTCAGGTTATTGGCATTTGTGTTATGAGTCAGGTTTCTTGACAGGTAGCAATATATTGTTGTAAATTCAGCTTTTTCCTTAGATGAGAACATCTTGTCATCCTCTGATTTTAAAAGAGTTTCGGATACAAAAATTTGATTAAAATAGAAATACAAATAAACTTCCTTATTGAAAAACTTTCTGTGTCGTGCTTTTTGCGGCTGTTTTAAATAATATGAGTCAAGCTGTCTTTTCTGTCTTTGATAAATCAAGGTTCTAAATATTGTATAAAATTTCTGCACCTGATCTTCGCCTATATTTGCAATATTAGATGTCTTTATTGTTTTAATGTCTTCACAAAAGCACCTGATAACAGTATCCGTTACCACAGCAGGATAAAGTTTAAATATTGAATGATTCTGTATGACAGGGTTTTGTTTGCAATATATGTATTCACCGTTTTTAGTTATCAATTTGCCTTCCTTAACGAATTCATCCAGTAAAGGAAACAGGTTGCTTTTCGGAATTTCTGACAATATTTCGAGATTCTCAAGTGAAAATTTGTTTAGACGTTTGCAAAGTTGTAATATTTTGTCTTTCACTTAAAATACTCCTTAGATTTTTTTCGTTAAGTTCTTTTAGTTCATTTGTTTTGGCGAGTTTTTCAATTTTATTAATTAGTTTTACTATCTGCCTTAACTGATTGTGTCTTGTTGCAAGGTACTCCAAGCCGTCATTCGTAATTGGGATTTCAGATAGTTCCGATAGAATTTGCATAATATCCTGTTTATCATAAGGTTCAAACTTAAATGTCTTATAAATCCTATCTTTCAAATGAGGATATCTTGATAACTTCTTGTCAATATTTATCATCCCGACCAGTATCATTGGACACCCTGTCCTATCACACAAATCCCTTAAAATCTCAATAACATTATTGTTTACAAGGTAGTCAACCTCATCAATAATTAGCGGTTTGGGATTTTGTTTTAACTTATGTTCAACAAGGTTAAACGTATCTTGAATATGCCAGAAAGCCTCTTCCCCTAACTCCTCTGCAATTTCTGATAATAGCCATCTGCTTGTCATTCCCTGGTTTGCTCTCACATATATACAATCATTTTTAAAAGTCCACCATTTAATTGTTTCAGATTTGCCAAGTCCGTATTCACCAAACACCAGAACTATTTTAGGAATATTCGCCGGAAGCTGTTTTACTTCTTCCATCAAGGCAACAAACTTTTTGACATTTTTGGTTCTTACAAATACTTTATTCATTTTTATGCTCCGTACAAATTGTTATATTCATCACTGTTTAAATACTTTTCAAGCCACTTTCGTTGTTCGGGATTAGTGCAGCCATATTTCATTAACCATTCATATTTTTCATAATCAGCATTAAAAACAGGTACATTCATCTGTTGTTCTCTAAAGTTCAATTTGCGTTTTAACGGTGTTTTAGGCTGTTCAAATTTTTCAATTTCAATAACTTCTTCCTGCTCAATTTCTATGGCTTCCGCTTTTTCTTTCGGAAAATATTTTAAAAACTCTTTTTTCACTCTATTAAATCTGCGTTGTTGTTTTTGTATTTGTTGCTTAAATTGTTCCATATCTTTTACTGTTCCTAAATGATTTGCCATTGGATGAACTTTTTCAACTTGTCTTGCGATACATAAAAATTCACCTTTTATTGAATACACAAGGACTTTTGAAAGGTCAAACAAACTGTATTTTATAAATACTTTTTCTCTTAAATCCAATAAATAATCACTCCTATAATGCATTCCAAGAAATGTTATTCCATGTTTATTTATTGTCCTTGCTTCTGTTTTCATCATAAGGTCGTTCAAAATACTTTTATCAATGTTCTCTTTTGAAATATCATTTAACATCTCTTGAATAGTTTTTGAACGGTTATTAGGACAAGGTTTTAAATTATGGTAATCTAGCCAGCAATCTATAAATTTTATTGTTTCTTGAATAGTTGGAATATAGTTTTTTGTTAACTTATTATGCATATCTTTATGAAGTTTTTCTCCTCGTTTCATCCAAGCAGGTTTATTTTCAATACTTGTTCCTATATAACTTGTCATCATTTTTTCAAACTCTTCTTGAAATTCGAGGAAGAATCTTTCAATAACTTTCGCTCTTGCATTATATGGTTTTGCAAAAACTGATTTTATTCCAAGTTTTGTATAAATCCCATTAAATCCCGCTTCGTCAAAATCTATATTTTGAAAATATTTTGCTTTAAAAGCTTTTCCGTTATCTTGATAAACTACTTTAGGAATCAAGCCGAGATTTAAAATAGAATTTCTTAATGCACTTGCTATGCATTGAGTATTCTCACTCATCATAATTTCATATCCGACTAATGCTGTTGATTTCCAATCTAAAAAGCCGACTAAAGTTGCTCTGGTCGGCTTCCCTGTAAATGGATTGATTATTTGAAAATTAAGAACATGTCCGTCAGCTATCAAAACATCTCCTACTTCAATTTTAGAAATATCTCGTTCTATATAAGGTTCAATTTTATCGTGATATGCTTTTTCACCTTCTCTAAATAAAATCCACTTTGAATAATTGTTTTTCTTAAAACTCTCCGCAAATCTTCTGAATGTTAGATTACAAGGAATATTTTCATATCCTCGCTTTTCAAGAATATGTTTTGTTAAATTTATAGCTTTTCCGATACTAAATTTATTCGGGTGAAGCAGATACTTTAAAAATATCTGTTTCATTTCCTCATTTAAAATTGTGTTATATTCACCTTGTTGATTAGTTTTGCGTTTTTGTAAAAGTCCGTCCGTTCCATAATTTTCAAATGTCTTTACCCAACGATGAAGTGTACCTATAGAAATTGAACCAACAAACTTATATATTTGGGGCAAATACATTCCACTGTTATATAAATCTAAAAATACCGAATCAGCTTCTTTTTTAGTCGGATATTTTTTACGAAGGTTATTTAAAGCTACAACAATATCCACTCTTGCAAGTGCTGTTAATTTCGCATTTTCTGATACAAAATTCACCTTATTTTCAAACGGAACAATTGATGTTGTTTTTAATTTTTCTTCATCTAATCTATCTTGTATCTCAGGCTCTAATGAAGAATAAAGGATTTCATACGATTTCCCGCCTCTTACTTCAACTTCTCTTGCAATATATTTACCTTGGTTAATTGCAAGTCTTATAGCTCGGGTACTTTTTAAACCTTTTAATTCTGCGATTTTATTAATACTTATATAATCGTCCATACATACAGATTAACTCTGAAGTCGGAAAGGTGTTCCTTTTTTCCTTCTTTTGTATCATTAGAACATAATTTTATTCAATATACGAACCGGACTTTATTTACTTAAAATGTCAAATATAATCGTTGTATGTGTACAGATAAAAATACAAAAGATATTAATTATTATTAGGTTTAGAATCAATATCAGTAGCTTCTATTTTGAAGATTACCGGTCTTAATCCATCGTTGCAACTTACAATAGCAACTCCTTTTTCTTTAATCCAATCTCCATAATAAAAAACATCTTCAATTCCGTGAGAAAGTGCAAATACATATTGATAAATAGCTTTCCACGCTTCATTACAAAATCCTTCGGGACATTCCCAATCTGCGTAGAATTCTTGTCCTTCTTTTAACATTGGACAAGCTGTTAAACCATCTACACCATATTGTTGTGAAAGTTCTTTATCAAAGTGTTTTTTCAAAATAGTAATTTTGCATTTTTTCATATTACTATACTCCTTAATAGAATATTA
>DVJT01000137.1 GCA_018716565.1 Candidatus Avigastranaerophilus faecigallinarum
TTTTAACATTGTAATCATTAACATCAATTTTATATCTTACTTTAATTTCCTTAATATCAATAGTATGTTGTTTTTTCTTTGATTCTTTAGCACGTTTTTCAATTTCGTACTTATATTTCCCATAGTCTAAAATTTTTGCTACCGGCGGTTCCTGATTAGGAGAGACTACTATTAAATCCAACCCCCTATCTTCTGCCATCATAAGAGCTTTTGATGTAGCAACTATTCCGTGATTATTTCCTTCGTCATCTATTAATCGAACTTCTTTTGTTCTAATATTCCTATTTAACAGCGGTTGGTTATTATCTTTACTAATGGTACGTTCCTCCTGTTTAACTAACGCAAATATTTTATCAGATAAGGTTTTACTTTGCAAATACAATATTTTAGATTGCATAATCACTACTTAAATTCAAATACCCATAAAAATAAATTTTGAAACTTCATAAAGTTTATAACTGCATATTTTACATTTTTTAACAAACTTGCAATTCTCTTTTTTATTCTCTTGATTTTCATCTTTGTTTTATATAAACTACAAACATAACCGTAGAAAGCTAGGGGGGAAGGGTCTTTAAATAACCCGTTTCTGATAGGTCAGAAAACCTTAAAAATTAAACCTAGCCGAGGATTAACAAAAAGTTCATAAGTCAATTTTTAAAGGATTGGTTTAATATTATTTGTTGATAGATTTACGGTTTACCGTAAATTTTTTGTTTTACGGTGAAATAGGTCGATACAAACAAACAAGGAGCTAAAAATGTCAACAAAAGCCTTCAAACAAGAAAAAATTGAAGCAATGAAAGAAAATTTTGCAAAGGCTAAAGTTGCTGTAGTTACTGAATATAGAGGCTTAACAGTAGAAGAAATTACAAAACTTCGTCGCGCGCTTCAAAAAGAAAACAGCGATTACATGGTAACTAAAAATACCCTTGCAAAAGTTGCATCAAAAGGAACTCAATTCGAAGTTCTTGCTGACGCATTAAAAGGACCTGTTGCTATAGCATTCGGTTTTGGTGATGAAGTTGTACCAGCTAAAGTTGTTACTAAATTCATTAAAGAAACTAAAAAAGGCGAAATCATCGCAGCCGCTTTAGATGGCAAATTATTAGATGCTAAAGAAGCAGCAGTTCTTGCAAGTCTTCCTTCAAAAGAAGAACTTTACGCAAAAATGCTTGGCAGCATAAATTCACCTGCAACCGGCATCGTTGGTGCTATCAACGCTGTTATGGGCGGTTTGGTTAGAGCAATGGATCAAGTTGCAAAACAAAAGTCTGCTTAATGACTTTTTTATAACTATATTACTAATTACAAAACTAAATTAAAAGGAGAAATAAAATGAGCGTAGAATCAATTTTAGAATCAATTGAAAAATTAACATTAATCGAAGCAGCTGAATTAGTTAAAGCTATGGAAGAAAAATTCGGCGTTTCTGCTGCTGCTCCTGTAGCTGTTGCTGCAGTTGCTGCTGCTCCTGCTGAAGCTGCTCAAGAAGAAGCATCTGAAGTCAACGTTATCTTAGCTTCTGCTGGTGCTAACAAAATCGCTGTTCTTAAAGAAGTTAGAGCTATCACTGGTCTTGGCTTAAAAGAAGCTAAAGATTTAGTTGACGGCGCTCCAAAACCAATTAAAGAAGGCGTTAAAAAAGAAGATGCTGAAGCTATTAAAAAACAACTTGAAGCTGCTGGCGCTACTGTTGAAATCAAATAGTTTTATTGCTAATTCTAAAATTATTTTTTCTAAAGAAAAGGAGTTGAGTTTTCAACTCCTTTTTACTTTGGATTTTTCTAAATATTAGTCTCTTATATTAGTCATCTTATTAATATTCAAATCTCAAATTATGTTGAATACTTATTCAGGTACTAAGATATAACGGAGATCTAACATGAAAAAAGTTTACCTATTATTATTGTCATTTGCATTTTTATGTTCACTATCAGGTTTTGCAAACAGTCCTTGTGACAGCGAAATGAAAATGCAGCCAAAAACTCAAACATCTGTTCCTTGTCAAAAACCTTGTCAAAAACCTTGCAACAAGCCTTGTGAAAAACCAAGTCCTCAAGCTTATGTGAAACCTTGTTCTTCTGAATGTTTTTTATGCACTAACAAAAACATGAAAACTCTTTTTACACAAATGAGATTAAGTGATACTCAAATTTGTACTGCGATGAAAATCCAAGACAAATATGAACTTGAGGTTCTAAGTTTAAATGAAAGATTAGAATGTGAAGAAGCAAACCTTTGTCAATTAAAACAAAGCTGTGCAAAAAGAAGTCAAATTAATAAAGTAAAGAAAACAATCAAAAATTTAAAGAAAAAGAGAAAAGAAATTTGCAAATGTTATGAAAAACAATTCAAAGCATTATTATCAGATCAGCAAAAGAAAGCTTACAGAAAATACAAAAAATGCTAATAAATTATATAAAAAAGGAGTTCAAATTGAACTCCTTTTTTATTTACAAAGAAAATCAATCAAACAAATGGTTTACTTTTAAAAAAATCTCATTAAGATGTTAGTACGGAATATTATGCAAATAAAGGAGTAACAATATATGAGTATTTTAAACGGACAATCTCTATTATCAAGTGCAATGGCTGGCTTATCAAACACATATGCAACTTTAATGTCAAACAGCAGCACATCCGGAAAAGGTCTTACACTAGATGATTTAACAAATGTTTCTTCTACAACTTTATATCAATTAGGTTCTAATTATACTTTTCTACAATATTTAACTTCAAATTTTGCATCTTTAGACAATGATGGAGATGGAGAATTAACAGGAACTGACTTAAATAAAATAATGAATACAATGCAAACTCAAGGTTTAACCTATAGTGAAATTCAGACCTTATGCGCATCAGGTAATTGCGATTCAAGTCTCTATTCTACTGTTTTACAATACTTTAACCAAATAGATTCAAATGGCGACGGAAGAGTTACTAGTGAAGAAATAACAAAATTTACTTATGATTGTCAACGTGAAGAAGCGCTTGCTAAATATAAATCATATAGAGCTTCTGAAACAAGTTTATACTATAACGATGGTGTTGAAGATGATACTTCCAGTGTTTTAGATTCTCTTCGTCCTAATTTAGATAATTCAAGCTCGAACTCATAGTTTGATATAAAAATATAGATTAAAAATACTCTTGTCAGGCAAGAGTATTTTTTGTTTATTTTCTTTAAATTATTTGATATTCAGCCAATTAAGTTTATTATTATAAATATGATACAATGGCGAATATTATTAACTTTTATATATTTAATAATATCTGTCTTCGCATATAGCTACAATTCTTATGCGGAAGATATAGTTCCTGTTGCTCAAAAAGAAACTACAATAAAAATAAATAGTATAAATTTTGACAATTCAGATTCTATAATATTTCTGGGAACATCAGGTAGTAACGATAATACTGATATAAAAATAACAAAACAAATATTAACAGAACCGGACAGAGTCTTTTTTGATATTGAAAATGCTGTTATAACTTTTTCAAATTCAACATATGAAATAAGAAACAGCAAATTAACACAAGTAAAAATTGCTCAAAATTCAGTAAATCCTAATATTGTTCGCATTGTAATATGGAAATCTCCTAATTATGATACATCTCAAATTAAGGTTTTAAAAATAAAAAATAACATTATTATCAAATTAAATAATGAAATTCCAACGCAGCAATATTTAACACAAACATATAAAGAAACAAAAACAAGTGCTATTGAATATTATGAGAAAGCCATAGCAATACAAGAAGAAGATCAATCAACCAATGAATCAGATGAAATTTTTCAAAAAGTTCAACAAGCTTTTAAAGAAGATGACCAAGAGATAGTACGTCCCAACATAGAACAAAGACAAGCTAAATTAAAATCAAGATTTTTCTTGGAAAAAGCAATTCCCAGAAACGGAAGTCTACTAATTGGTGGTATTGGTGTTGTTAATGTTGAAAAACCATTTACCTTAACAGAACCTTCTAGAGTAGTATTTGATTTACCAAATACAATTGTCTTACAAGAGTTAAGAGATAAAGAATTCAAACTATCAGAAACTGCAACAGCTAAAATAGGTCAATTTGAACCTTCAAAAGCAAGGATTGTAATTAAAACAGACAACCCCAATGCATATAGACCAGTATATTCAACAAATTTACAAACTCTTTTAATTGGAAGCAGTAATAATATTTCAGGAGTAAGTATGACTCCAGTCAGAAGTGAACTGACATATTTTAAAGAGCAAAATATAAATCAAAACACAGATGTAATAAATATAATATTTTCAAATCCTATAATATATTCAATCAAAAGAGAAACTAATAAAATTAATGTTTTATTCTACAATCTCACAAATTTTGACACAGAATCCTTTAACACACTCGCAATAAAGAACAAAAACGGATTTAATGCAAAGAGAATAGGGACAAATATATACTCAATATCATTTCCTACAGAATCCTCTACATTGGTTGATTGCTATGAAGCTTTGAACGCATCTCAATTACGTTTTGTATTTACGAAAAAAATAACAACAAGTACACAATCAACTATAGAAAAAGCTCAAACACAAGTAAATAAAAATATAATATCATTACCATCACAAACTCAAACACCTGTCAGAAAGCCAAGTGAAGAAATAAAAAAAGAAAGTCCTTTTGCTGATTTACTTGAACGTTCAAAGACAAAAAAATCTCCACCCAAAAAGACAGAACAAGCAATTTCCAAAAGAATAAAGAATAAGGTTATAGTAATAGATCCAGGTCATGGAGGACTTGATACGGGCGCATCCAGAGGAAACGTTTTAGAAAAAGATTTAACATTAGATATTGCATTAAAAGTAAGAGAATGTCTAAGAGATATGGGAATGAAAAATATCATAATGACAAGAAGCACAGATAAAACGCTAACTCTTGATGAGCGTGTACAAATTGCGAATAACAATAACGCAGATATTTTTGTAAGTGTACATATTAATGCGAGTGTAAAAACAGAGATTAACGGTATAGAAACACATTATTATTCAGACAACGGATATAAAGTTGCTAAAGTAGTTCATAAAGAATTAATGAAAAATATAAATGCAACAGACAGAGGCTTGTTTAAGTCTAAATTTTATGTTATAAACCACACAGAAGCACCTGCTGTACTTTTGGAATTAGGTTTTATATCAAATGAACAAGAAAGAAGTTCATTAAAATCAGATAAAAGACAAATGGGTTCAGCACAGGCCATTGCGGATGGCATAGTTAATTATTTAACGGAGTATTAATTAAAATGGATAACTCTCCTATAGGTATATTTGATTCAGGGGTTGGCGGGTTAAGTGTTTTTTCTCAATTAGTGCAGCTTTTGCCTGATGAAAATTATATATACTTTGGAGATACTTTAAATCTTCCTTATGGCAATAAAACTAAAGAAGAACTTATAAAAATCACTCAGAATATTTTTGATTTTTTTAAATCTAAAAAGGTCAAGGCAGTTGTAATGGCTTGCAACACTACATCTGCATTAACTTACGAAACATTAAGTCCTAAATATGATTTCAAAATATATCCTATTGTTCAAACCGTTGCAAAAGAAATAGCAATAGAAAATTACAGTAAAATAGGTATTTTTGCAACACAAGGTACTGTTAATTCACATGCTTATAAAAAAGAAATTCAAAAGTATTCACCAACTACACAAGTATTTGAGATAGCTTGTCCTGAATGGGTAAATATTGTAGAAAAAGAGTTGCAAGAAAATGAAGACAGTATAAAGAATATAAAAATGCATTTAGATGAAATGCTTGTACATAATATAGATAAAATAGTTCTTGGCTGTACTCATTATCCTTATTTATTACATACTTTAACCAAATTTGTACCCGAAGAACTTTTTATAAATCCTGCAAGACACTTTGCTCGATACATATATCAAAACCTAAAAGAAAATAACCTTTTATGTGAAGAAAAGAAACACGAGCATAAAATATATGTCAGTGCAAATCCAAAACAATTTGCAACTGCATCCAGATTATTTTATAAAGTTCAAGAAATAGAAGAGATTAATCTTATACCTCAAAGATAAAGTTTAAAATAAAATTGAGTTAATATTATAGATAACAAAATATAATAAAGCTTATCATTCTGATTGGAGAATTTGATTTTCTAAAAAACAACATTAAATTAATAATATGAAAAAGATATTATTAATTTTATTTAGTTTAATGTGTGTATTAATAAATTCCTGCAGTGCAATGGTTATAGAAGGTAACGTTGCAATGACAGATAAAGTACCAAAGGAATTTTTCGGCGACTGGAAAGTTGTGTCTGTTTGCACAAAAAGCACAAATAAAGAATATTTTGACAGTAAAAGTGTAGATATTTGGACTTTAAAACGAACCGGGGACATTATAACTTTAATGAATCCTTTATCAGGTGCAAGAGCAGATATTACAGTTAATGATGTAAAAGGGAAAACTGTAAAATTTGAAAAAAGAAGCTATTATCCTGATGAAGAATCAATTGAAACTCCAATCTTAACTTTACAAGGTGACAATTTTACAGGAGTTGATAAAATAAGTATAAAGACTTTTAAAGACGGGAAACTTATTAAAGAGGACTACGTCGAATATCAAGTAAAAGGCACTAAAATTTCAGGATCACCTATTTCGGGGATTTTGGGACTATAATTGATGAGTGAGGATATATGACAAGTAAAAAAGAATTATTTTTTGATGTAATAATTTTGGGGTCGGGGCCTGCCGGATTTTCTGCAGCGATATACGCTTCAAGAGGAAATTTAAAAACAGCTATACTTGATATTAACATGTTTGGCGGACAACCTTCTAATTATTTAGAAATAGAAAATTATCCGGGATTTTCATTGATTGGCGGATTTGAATTAATGGAAAAATTTGAAGAACACGCAGATAAATTCGGTGTTGAAAAATTTCCGATGGTTGAAATAGAAAAGATAAACCTTATAAATGAAGTTAAAGAGATTGAAACAACAGATACTATCTTTAAAGCTAAATCAATAATTATTGCAACAGGTGCTCAGGCAAAGAAGCTTAATATTCCGGGCGAAGACGATTTTAAAGGCAGAGGTGTAAGTTATTGTGCTATATGTGATGGTGCATTTTATAAAGATAAAACTCTTGCGGTAATAGGAGGTGGTAATTCCGCAGTTGAAGAAGCTATTTATCTTACAAAGTTTGCAAAAAAGGTATACATTGTACATAGAAGAGACGAACTAAGAGCTGATAAAATTTATCAACAAAAAGCCTTTAATAATGAGAAAATAGAATTTATACTAAGTCATTCCCCAAAAGAAATACTTGGAACTAATACAGTAGAAAAAATCATATTAGAAGATTTAAAAACAAATCAAATAAAAGAACTTCAAGTAGATGGCGTATTCCCCTATATTGGATTTACACCCAATACAGAATATTTCAATGGACAAATTCAACAAAACAAACAAGGTTTTATTGAAACTGATACAAATATGCAAACCTCTATAAATGGAGTTTTTGCAGCTGGTGATGTTAGGAATACACCACTAAGACAAGTAATAACGGCAGCTTCAGATGGTGCTGTTGCGGCTTGTTCAAGCATTAAATAT
>DVJT01000138.1 GCA_018716565.1 Candidatus Avigastranaerophilus faecigallinarum
ATATATAATTATTTTCTGATTAATAAGTAGAACAGAGATTTAAAGAAACCCGGACGAAACATAAATAAAGGTCTATGCTTAAAATACAATAACGAACCAAGTATATTAGATTTTAAATGCCAAATAATATCAGGGCTTTCCCATTGTGTCATTTTCAAATATTTAAAATAATATTTTTTAAGAGGAATATAAGATCCCATTTTCCAAGGCTTAGAGCCCCCCATATAGTGCAATATTTTAAAATTATTAGAATAATCAGAACGTGAACAAAAATTCACAACTTGAACATTCCATTTACCATCTAACAATAATATCTCATTTGCAAAACATATATTAATCAAATCCTGATCACCCAAAGATAATTTCTCGGGATGTTCTTTTGCAAAGTCAGATAATTTTAATTCTGCATTATCTTCACGCCATTTTTTTAAGTTTATAAGTAAAACACCGGAGTTTATATATGTTTGTTCTTGTGTCAGTCCCAGTCTTTTACCAAGTCTTTTATAACCTACATCTTTTACCCCGGCACAAAAATAATTATCAATATTTATATCAAATAATGAGGATAAACTGGTATTAACAACCGTATCACAATCTAAATATATAATTTTATCTTCATTGGGAATCAAGGTGGCCAATTTTAGTCGATAAAAAGATGCCAAAGGCAGATAATCAGTTGTCTTAGTGTTTTTATATTCGCCAAATAAATATTTTTCAGGATAAATAAATTCTATTTCAAAATTTTTTATATTAGAAAGTTGCTTAATTACATCTTTATATTCATCAGTAATACTATCTGAAACAATATAGAACTTATATAAATCAGATTCTAAAGAATTAAATAAGATAGAAGCAATAGTTACCCCTGCATATTTTGCATAATTATTATCACAAGTAATACATACATTTATTTTACTCATTTAATCACCTCATAAACTTATGCTAACATAGCACATAAAAATGGGCAAAAGAATAAATACTAAAATTATTTTTTATACATTACAACAAGACATTACAAATTGTTAATAAATAAAAAATGCATAAAAGTTTATGTTAGTATTAACAAGGAAGAAAGTCGATTTAAGGTGGAACATTCTTTGAAAAAAATAATCTCAGCAAAAGAAGCAGCAAAATTAGTAAAAAATAATTCAACAGTTATGGTTGGAGGTTTTTTAAGCTGCGGTACTCCTGATCAAATTATCAACGCCATAGTAGATGAAGATATTAAGGGTCTAACATTAATATGTAATGATACATCATTCCCTGATAAAGACAAAGGTTTATTAATTCAAAAAGAAGGAATGATAAAAAAAGTTATTACTACACATATTGGAACAAATCCAGTTACTGGTAAAAAAATGCACTCAGGAGAAATCGAGGTAGAGTTTTACCCGATGGGAACATTAGTTGAAAAAATACATGCAAAAGGATCAGGACTAGGTGGTGTTTTAACACCAACAGGCGTTGGAACAATACTTGAAAATGGTAAAAAAACAATAGAAATAGATGAAAAAAAATATATTTTTGAAGAACCACTAGGCGCAGATATCGCAATTATTTATGGAACAATAGTTGATAAATATGGTAATGTGAAATACGAGGGAACAACAAGAAACTTTAATACATCAATGGCAACAGCTGCAGATGTTGTTATAGTACAAGCAGAAAAAATTGTTGATACAATAGACCCCAATGAAGTTGTAATACCAGGAATATTTATTGATTACATTGTTAATAGCGAGGAAAACTAATGACCTTAACAATGCAAAACTTAACAAAAGAAAAAATTAAAGAAATTATTGCAAAAAGAATAGCAAAAGAATTCAAGGAAAATGATATTGTAACTTTAGGAATAGGTCTGCCAACCGAAGCCGCAAATTACGTTGATGAAAATATGAATATCATTTTTCAGTCAGAAAACGGAATTTTAGGACTGGGAAAAGACCAAAAAGGTCCTAATTATAATAATAAAATAATAAATGCCGGCGGTGTTTGCGTAGAATTAAACAAAGGTGCAAGTTTTTATGACTCACAAATGGCATTTACAATTATGAGAGGCGGACACATCGATGCAACAGTACTTGGAGCTTTGCAGGTAGATGAAGAAGGAAGTATTGCTTCTTGGCAAATTCCGGGCAAATTTGTTCCAGGGATTGGCGGTTCAATGGACTTAATCATAGGTTCAAAGCGAGTTATTGTTGCAATGACACATACATCAAAAGATGAAATAAAAATTATGAAAAGATGCACATTGCCTTTAACTGCATATAAAGAAGTAAATATGATTGTTACAGAAAGATGTGTTTTTCAAGTTACTTCAGAGGGATTAGTTTTAACTGAAATAAATCCGCTATTTACAATAGATGATATAAAAGCATCAACAGAAGCAGATTTCAGAATAAGTAGATATCTAAAAGAGATGGAAATATAATAATAAAAAAGCCACCTAAACAGGTGGCTTTTTTATATCAAATTAAAGTAACCAAACAGAAGCTCCCCACATCAATAATATCAATACAATCGTAAATATTATTGCACCTAATATTTCTGAGCCATGAGAATCTTTATACTTAGTATTTGTATTATTATTTCCACTTTTCATATTTAAATCCTTATCTTAAAAATCTTATATAAATATAAGCAGTACTTATAGCAAGAGAAATAAATACTATAGGGATACCATATTTTAGAAAGCTCATAAAACTTATAGGATGACCTTCTTTAGCTGCATTTTCTGAAACAATTACGTTTGCAGCAGCACCAATAATAGTCATATTACCACCAAGACAAGCACCTAATGATAAGCACCACCATAACGGATAAGCATAAGACTGACCCATAACTTTTTGAATTTCCGCAATCATCGGGGACATAGTAGCAGTATAAGGTATATTATCAATAACACCTGAAATAATACCAGAAGCCCAAAGAATAATCATAGCTGTAGCACTTTCAGAGCCTTTAGTAACATTTAAAACCCATTCAGCCATTAATTTAATACCGCCGGATGCTTCCAAACCACCAATTATAATGAATAAGCCTATAAAGAAGAAAATTGTGTTCCACTCAACATCACGTAATATTTCTGTAGGTTTTTCAAACAAAAGAAGAATACTTGCACCAAGCATAGCAACAATACAAGTTTCAATATGAGTCATATCGTGCAATACGAATCCTATAATAACAAATGATAATACAATTAAAGAACGAATCATAAGGTTTTTATCAGTAATTGTGCTAGAATTATCTATTTTAGTTATTTCATTCATCTTTTCAGGATCAGCTTTAAGTGATTTTCTGAAACAGAAAGCCAACATTGCAATTACTGCAAACAATATAACAGCAACAACACCTGTAAGTTCTTTAATAAAATCCATAAAAGAAAATCCAGCCGCACTACCAATAATAATATTTGGAGGATCACCAATTAGAGTTGAAGTTCCGCCTATATTAGAAGCTACAATTTCTGTTAATAGAAATGGAATTGGATTTATATCCAATTTTTTTGCAATTGAAAATGTTATAGGCATAATTAAAATAACTGTTGTTACATTATCCAAAAAAGCACTAACTACTGCCGTAAATAATCCAAGAACAACAAGCACACTTATTGGATGTCCTTTTGTTAGTTTTAAAAGCTCATTTGCAAGCCAACTAAATACACCACTCCTTGTAGTTATGGAAACAATTATCATCATTGATACAAGCAAAAAGATTACATTAAAATCAACAAAGTTAACAAAATATAGAGGATTTACATTTCCGTCAACAATTTTAGATTGACTTACTAATCCTAAAATTACCGTAATAGCACCACCTAACAGAGCAATAGTTACTTTCGGTATTTTTTCAGTCGCAATAAAAATATATGCCAAAATTAATAAAATTGCAGATATCATAACATTATGAGCCGCAACAAAAGAATGAAGTGCTTCCATTAATTTCCTCCTTTTATAAGAAAGTTTCTGGCTGCAGCAATTGCAATAGCCAATTCATTATCTGAACTTGATTTAACATTCTTCTTGGGTTCTTCTTTAACTTCTTCAGGAAACCAAACTGCAAGTATAGCCATAACTTTTTCTGTAATTCTCATAATTCCCATCATTAGAGTTAAAAACAACATAACAACTCCCATACCGATTATGGAAATCATCAAGCCGGCATTTAAAGTTTGAATTAAAAATTCAGTATTCATAAAAGCTCCAATTTCTATTTTTTACTAATCCAAACACCGTATTTTCAAAACGGTAAAAATAAAATAAAGAGTACACTAACTATGGAGCATTCGGCTGTATTTCGGATAAACTAACAGAGAAATGAACTTTAGATTTGTTATGTAAAAATGATTGGTTATACAAATAAGATAACAAGTTTTCAAATTGCTCAGTATTTTCCGAAAAAATACCATTAGTAGAATTATCAAAAGAAGTATCTGTTTTTCTTCCGTTTACAAATATTCCATCATTACGCTGGTTTGTCAAAATATAAGTTTCAGCTGATTGTGTACATATACAATCCTGGTGAACAACATTAATCGAATATATAGAATCAACCGTTTTAATTTCTGTAGATGAAGAATCTTTCCAAAAAGCATTTGCGCTAATTGTAATTAGAAATAAAAATATTATTAATATTAAACGGCTAATATATTTCATAACTAAATAATATGATAAAAAAAAAAATAATAACATCTATAGAAAATATTTTTATAATTTTTTTACAACATACCCTGCGAAAAAATCGCAGGGTAGTACTCAGGATTAGGGTTTAGGAACAAATTACTTACGGAAATATTTTTTTCTATCGTGTTTTTTCATGTTCTGAAAATTATTATGTTTTTTATTCTGATTCATTTTTTTATGACGACTTTGTTTATGAACTTTTTCATGCTTTTTATGATTATATTGACCTATCTTTTTATTATTTTTATGAATAGATTGTTTATGTTTATCTTTCTTATCAAAATTATGATTTCTATTATTTATTTGCTTATCGTGCTTTTTAAAATCAGCTTTTCTTTCAATTTTACCTACGTCTCGAGTTCTATGATGAGAATCAACTGATTTTGCTTCAACGCTTTGAATGCTTACAATAGAAAATAAACATAACATTGCTAAAATAACTATCTTTTTCATAATAACCTCACCTTTTCGTCTTACATTTTTTATAACGACTTTACAAAAAACAAGTTCAAAAAAGCAATAATAAAGACTTAATAATTATTTACACATTACAACTTTATACTAGTAAAATATTTGTTTTATAGGTCGTTGTATCTTTATTATATAGAGCATGTTCTGGGAGTATAATCAATTAATTTTACATTGCCAATACATATAAATGCATTGATTCATAAATCAATTCAAAAAAAGTTAAACAAGCAAATCAGAATGGGTGTAGTGTATTTATATAAAACAATGGTTTCCTTCTGGGCTCACCAAATTAAGTAAAAACATCATGAAGATATGAAAAATATTTATACGAACACTTCATTTATACTATAAAAGTTCATAGTGAATTGTTATTCTCGAAAACAAAAACAAATAAAAAAATATTGTAATTGTAGTTATTCTTACAACAATTGCTGCAGGCATTTTAACTTTTGCAGGAACAAAAAAGAAGAAACAAAAAAATATATTTTTACTTTCAATCAATATATACAATAAACGATAAAAGAGGAACTTAATTAGATTAAGTTCCTTTTTATATAATATCGCTAATTCAATTTATCTAACAAAACATTTACAGAATCATATATCTTTTGAAAATTTTTATTGGGAGCCTGCTTTGGACAACGTCTTAATTTATTGCCTTGATTATATTTCACCAAAACATCATTAAGTTCATCCAAAGGTTTAATAAATCCTTTCTCTATAGATTTCATAAGCATAAATCCCAAAAACCAAATAAATATAGTTAAAAAAATAATTACCCAAGCGCCAACAGAACTTAATTGATTAGCTGCAATAGTTGCTCTTTTCATTGCATTGCGATTAATTGTAGATAAATCAATAATATAATCAACAATTTCTTCTTCTTTTTTGATATTACCCGAGAATGCAAATTTATAATTCTTTTCAATTTTTTTTATCAAATCGGCTTCTCCAACCTCAGTAATATTAGCTTTTTCCAGATGCATTGCATTTTCAAAGTTTTTCATATTACGATTGACAACAAGTTCTGATAACATCTGTTCCGCATAATACAATGAACGAGTATTATGAAGATTAATTTCATCTATTGCAGGCGCTAACCTTAAAAAACCTCTAATTCCTGCTATAGCCATAACCGTTGAAAAAATCAACAGTATAAGAAAATAAAAATGTATTTTTTTTGAAAAGTGCATTATGAATTCTCCTTAAGCATTTTTTCTATAGAGGCTTCTGTACAAACAAGTAATAATACATCATCTTTTTCTAAAATTCCGGTAGGTAATGGCTTAGTCAGTTTATTGCCTTTTTTTATAGCAGCAACTATAATCCCATATTTATTTGGCAAAGCAAGTTCTATTAAGGATTTTCCAACCATAAAAGGTTGAACATTAATATCAAGTAATTGTATATCATCATCATTGCCGTCAGCAATTTCATTTTGGAAAAGAATTCTATAAGCAAATTTTTTACCATACTCTTCATCAGGATTTATAACCATTTTAGCCCCAACAGCTTTTAAAATTCTTTCATGAGTTTTATCTGTAGCTCTCGAAATAATATTTGAGCATCCCATCTGTCTTAAAAGTGCAGTAGCCAATATAGATGGTTCTTTTGAACCTATAGCACATATTATTATGTCTTTTTCTCTTGGGGATAATTTTTCAAGAGATGTTTCATCAGTTGCATCTAAACAAACTGCATCATCAATAAAAACGGCAGTTTTATCAACAATATCCTTATTTATATCAACAGCTACAACTTCCATTCCTTTTTCAGATAATGTTTTTGCCAATGATGAACCTAATTGTCCCAATCCTATTATTAAAACTTGTTTTGACATATTTACTCCTATTAAGTTAAAGAAATTTTTGCATCAGGATATTCAATATTACTATCAACTGATTTTGAATTAATATAACACAATAATGTAACAGGGAACACACGTCCCAAAAACATTGCAATTATTATAATAACTTTGCCTACCTCATCCAAACTTGAAGTAATTCCTAAAGATAATCCTACTGTACCCATTGCAGAAACTGCTTCAAATATCAAATTTCTATTAGAAAGGCTTTGCGTTGTTAAAAGCATTAATATAATTAATAATAAAATACTTAAATAAAATACAATCAAAGTAACAATTTTTTGTAAAACATCACTAGGTATAAGCCTGTTTCTTACAATATTTTTTTTACCTGTAATAACATTATATAAAGTAATATAAGAAATCCCTAAAGCAACAGTTTTAATACCGCCTGCAGTTCCACCGGGAGAACCGCCTACTATCATTAAAAAGATAAATAAAATATATGAAACAGTATTAATATTAGATAAATCAACAGAATTGAAACCGGCAGTCCTTGTTGTTACAGACTGGAACCAAGCATTATTGAATTTATCCATAAAATTAAGACCTTGTAAAGCGCCATTGTATTCGGAAATCAAAAAGAAAATTGTCCCTACAAATAATAAAACCATTGTGGTATAAAAAACTATAACTCCCATTGCGGGTATTTTCTTTTTCTTTAAAAGGTTTGGTAAATAAGCACAAATAGCTGGAGAAATTCCACCTAAAATTATTAGAAAAGAAATAGTATAAAGAATAATTGGACTGGTATTATAAGATATTAAATTTGTAGACTTTAAGAAAAAACCAGCATTACAAAAAGCTGAAATAGCAGTAAATATACCAAGTTTTAATCCACAAAAAATATTGTTTTCCTCAATAATAAAACAATATGATAAGATTAATGCACCAAGAAATTCAGTCCAAAAAGTAAATTTAAAAATCAAAAACAAACTTTTTTTTATTTCAAGATTACTTTCAACGTCAAAAATATTTCTTGCCGTTTTTGCATATGATAAAGACATTCTTTTACCAAGCAATAAAAAAACGATAGAAGAAATACTCATTATACCTAAACCGCCAAGTTGAATTAGGATTATTAAAATTAATTGTCCAAACAAAGACAAATTACTTCCAACATCAAAAACAGATAAACCCGTAACACAAACAGCACTTACAGCGGTAAAAACAGAATCTAAAAAATTTATTTTCCCTACATTTGAAAAAGGAATAGCTAATAATAAACTACCTATAAAACACAAAATAAAAAAAGTTATAGGAAGAATTTTTTCAGGCGACCTAAATATAAAGTCATATTTTTTACTATTAAGATTTAAATTATTACTCATAAAAAATACTCTTCTTCCCGATTATAACATTAACCTATAAACAAGTCATTAATAATCTGAAAAAGAGTATTGATTGTAATAAGAGAAAACATTTATTTTTTTATTAATCTGTCAAAAATTTTCTGAAGATATGCTTTAGGAGATTTATCCTCCATTATTTCCCCATTTTTAGAATAAGGAACAGGCACACTTAGAAGTCTTGAATATGAAGGATTGGATGGCGATAAATATTTCTGTGAGCATTGATAAACCAGGACAGAAGGATTCATAGCACTTGGCTTCAACTCACTTATAGTAACGTCAAAAACATCATCTTGATTTCCAATGGAAGGACCTAAAGATTCAAAATATTTTTTATCTTCACGACTCAATAAATTTTCAGGTGCATTAACAGTAACTTTTGCTTTAAAAGGTAAACCTTGAGCTGATGAAATTTTACTTATATTCATATTTCTCTCCTTTTTTTGGATTAAAAAATATTAAAATATTTTTTTTTGCTAATAAAACTGATAATATTGATTTAAGATTTTATATAAATAATAATAAAATTAAATACAAAATATTTTCTAGGGTTCCGCGGTAATACCGGCTGGTCCGAGAGGAAATTCACAAAAGTGTACACGGAAGGATAAAAGCCTGGGAGAAAAAATATTTCTCTCAGGCTTATTAAATATTAAAAGAAAGGTATAAAAATGCATTGGATATTTCTATTAATTGCAGGCTTATTTGAAATCAGCTGGGCTGTGGGACTAAAATACACTCAAGGATTCACAAAAATTTTACCATCCTCAATAACAATAATTTGTATGATAACAAGCTTTTATTTCTTAGCTTTAGCACTTAAAAATCTACCTCTTGGCATAGCTTATGCAATATGGACTGGCATTGGAACAGTAGGAACAGTAATAATAGGTATATTATTATTTAAAGAACCTATAACTTTAATTAAGTTTTTATGTATTTTTCTTATAATAACAGGAATTGCAGGGTTAAAATTTTTAACACAACCTTAATTCAAAAGTATTTTATATTGAGTTCTCCAAAATGAATTGCTGAAATTATTTTCTTATTTCCATCATTAAAAGATATTAAAACTCTTTTTAAACCCTTAAGAATTTTAATAAATTCTTTTCCATATATATACTTTATTAAATATTGTAAATTTTTATTTTCACTTTTTAAGATTCTCTAAAGATTACAAATATTACAACGATATATATAGTTAAGTGTATAAGAAAAGGAGAAAGTTATGTCAGAGGTAACTAACAATAATTCCGGAATAAATTTCATTAATCTGATTTTAAAAGAATTTGGAGTTGAAAACCAAGAAGTAAGTAATTCTGACGTAACATCAATTTTTTCCATGTCAGTAGATTCAAATAATGATGGAAAAATAGACAAAAAAGAATTCATTAAAGCCATATCGGAATACTATAAACAAGAAATAGATATAACAAATCTTGAAAACGAGTTTATGGACGCTTGGGAAGACTTTGCCGGAGCAGATGGAGCTTCAGATTCGCTTTCTTATAGTGATTTATCACAAATGAATAGTGAAAGTTCTACTCTTTTGCAAAGTAGCAATTATAATTATATAAACAATGAAAATTACCAAGCTCCGCAACAAAAAAGCCAAACAACTACTTCTGTTGAAACAATATCATTAGATAGTCTCACAGGAAAATCTATTTCTGAATTAACAACAGAAAGAAACTCTATATTAAATCAAATCAATGAACTTAGGATTAAAAAAGATAATAACGAAATCATTAATAATGCGAAAAATAATGTTGAAGAAAAAAAAGCCGCATATGATAACGCATTAGCCTCATTAGAAAATGATGAAATAAAAAATGAAAACGAAAAATCATTAAATAATTTAAAAAATGAGAAAACAGAAAATGATACAAATATATCAAACCAAAAAAGTATAATAACAGGATTAAAAGATTCAATCAACTCACAAAACACAATAATAAATTCAATTAATTCTGAACTATCTGGATTAATCGAACCATCAGAAAATGACTATAAAACAACTAATGAAAATGGCGAAGAAGTAATTGACCAAGAAGCATACAATGCTGCAAAAACAGAATATGAAAACAAAAAAGCTACATTGGAAGCAAATCTTCTTGAAGCAGAAAATATACTTGCTCAACTGGAAGAAAATTTAGCAGAAGCAGAAATGGCTTTAAAAACTTTAGAAGAAAATGGAGCTAAAATAGATCAAGATATTCAAGAATTAACACAAAAAATATTAGAGCAAGAAGCAAATAATCCTGCAGCACAAGCAGTAAAAGAAGCATTAGTTGAATATAATAATGCAAAAGAAAATTTAGAAACAATAGAACAAGAGCAAAATGCAAATTTAAATGCAGATATGAATCAGCTTCAAGAAAATCTATCTACATATAACAACGCAATTAACACCGCTAAACAAAAAGAAGAACTTGAATCTGCAAGAAAAGAAACAATTGAAGATGAAAATGGTAGAGTTATCGGTACAAACTATTATGATGAAAATAATCAATTAATAGGAGAATCAAAATATCTTTACAAGGGCAATTCTCAAGAATTAAGACTTGAAGAAACAATACTATATGATGATGCAACAGGTAATAAATCCGCTAGAACTCAAATATACCATAATGATGACGGAACAACATCAACATATGACACAAGATATGAAAATGGACAAGAAACTAGTAAAACACTAGTAGAAAGAGATGAAAACAATCAAATTATTGGAACATATAAAATAACATATGATCTAATGAATGGAACTGAAATAAAAACACCAGTCAATGCTAATACCGGAGAGACAGCAGAAGCAACAGATGCAACAGGAAGTCAAAATACAATTACATCAAATGGATTTTTAGATAATGATAAAATTCAACAAGATGAAAATGGTAATTATTATGTTAATGCAGAGAAATGGAATAGTTCTTCTACAAACATGGGAAGTTTATATGGAATAATACGTAATTCTTATGATTTTGAAGCACTGGGTGTGTCATCAAAAGAAGCAACTGAGAAAATACTTGATGCAATTGTTGAAGAAAATAATATATCTAATCCGAATTTAATATATATTGGTCAAAAAATTATATTGCCCGATCCATATACTGTACTCGGAATAACAAAAGAAGCAGGAAATTCTTCAGTAGTAACTAATGATGACAATAATGGAACAATAACAGAAGAATATTCACCAGGAGGTATTAAAGAATCAGAAACAATAAGAGATCAAGATGGTAGAATTACGAAACAGACTTACTATGATGAAAATGGTAAAATAACAGGTGATACTCAATATTTATACCGAGGTAATAGTCAAGAAGTTGCTTACCAAGAAAATACACAATACGATGTTGAAACAGGTAATAAAACTTCAAGAACACAAATATACTATCGTGAAGATGGAACAACATTAACATATGACACAACATATGAGAATGATGTACAAACAAGTAAAACTTTAGTAGAAAGAGATAAAGATAATAATATTATTGGTGAATACATAATTACCGAAGATCCTATAAATGGAGGTGAGATTAGAACACCAATAAATAATGAACCGACCACTCCACCTGAAGGAGAAATAGACAATAGTATATATCAGATAACTGATGAGAATGCATTAGCGTATATCGAAACGCTAAATGAAATTGAAAATAATATCAAAGAACTACAAGAAAATGGTATGGAAAGTTTTGCAAGTCAAGAATACAATAGGATT
>DVJT01000139.1 GCA_018716565.1 Candidatus Avigastranaerophilus faecigallinarum
ATCTTATTATAACATATTTTAAATTAAGAGAAAATCAAAACCGACTTAAACAAGATGTATTTAATACACCCATTATAACATATTTTAAATTAAGAGAAAATCAAAACGAAGAATTGAAAAACAAAACACGAATTAGTATTATAACATATTTTAAATTAAGAGAAAATCAAAACATGCTTCAAATATAACGGAAGGTACTTTACATTATAACATATTTTAAATTAAGAGAAAATCAAAACCGCCTTCGAGTGTTCCTGTAGCGTCAGTAAATTATAACATATTTTAAATTAAGAGAAAATCAAAACCTTGTTCCCAAGTATCAGCGTTCGTTGAAAATTATAACATATTTTAAATTAAGAGAAAATCAAAACACTATGTTGTTGTTCTTGTATGTTTTTTTGATTATAACATATTTTAAATTAAGAGAAAATCAAAACGTATTTAGGATGGTAAGTTACAACTCCATAATTATAACATATTTTAAATTAAGAGAAAATCAAAACTTTATCATATCAATACTAGAAAACTTATTAATTATAACATATTTTAAATTAAGAGAAAATCAAAACATGACAATGGCTATATTAAAACTGGTGATAATTATAACATATTTTAAATTAAGAGAAAATCAAAACTTAGATGCGTGATTACCACTTAGCGAAAGATTATAACATATTTTAAATTAAGAGAAAATCAAAACCAGAACCGTAATCATATTGGCTATAGTTCATTATAACATATTTTAAATTAAGAGAAAATCAAAACACGACGAAGAAATACGCCCTACTCCTGCTGATTATAACATATTTTAAATTAAGAGAAAATCAAAACAATTCTCCTGAAACTTTTGAGGCATTACAATTATAACATATTTTAAATTAAGAGAAAATCAAAACTTGATAATTTTCTGCCTTCATCTCGGCTAAATTATAACATATTTTAAATTAAGAGAAAATCAAAACTAATTCTTAGAAGAGCACGCAAATAAATAAATTATAACATATTTTAAATTAAGAGAAAATCAAAACTTGAGCCCAAGGGTTATAAACAATTCTTGCATTATAACATATTTTAAATTAAGAGAAAATCAAAACCCACTGGATAGGCGAATCAGACCATTTAGAATTATAACATATTTTAAATTAAGAGAAAATCAAAACAAATAACAAAGCCTATTAAACTTTTAATTAATTATAACATATTTTAAATTAAGAGAAAATCAAAACAGAGGCTTGGTCTGCACTAATGATTAAAGATTATAACATATTTTAAATTAAGAGAAAATCAAAACCTTGTGGTGTATATTCTTCGTTAATTTTTCATTATAACATATTTTAAATTAAGAGAAAATCAAAACTTTATTCGCATAATTAAACCCTTCCTTTTAATTATAACATATTTTAAATTAAGAGAAAATCAAAACCTGGTACTCCCTTGCCTGTGCAAATTATTGATTATAACATATTTTAAATTAAGAGAAAATCAAAACCGATTGGAATATTCAAAAAAATACTAATAAATTATAACATATTTTAAATTAAGAGAAAATCAAAACCATACGCTGTTCAAATGATGTCATAGTTTAATTATAACATATTTTAAATTAAGAGAAAATCAAAACCGTCTGCAGTATAGACATAATCTCTATGAGATTATAACATATTTTAAATTAAGAGAAAATCAAAACAAATCTAGTAGTTCGCTCATACTTTTGTCATTATAACATATTTTAAATTAAGAGAAAATCAAAACTAGTGTTGATTTAATGCGTAGTCGATATAAATTATAACATATTTTAAATTAAGAGAAAATCAAAAAAATTAAAATCAGAATTATAATGTTTTAAATAATTCTTCCATAGAGATATCAAGGGCTTTTGCTATTTTCAACAATGTAATTAACCCTGGTCTGTTTATGCTTATCTCTATCTTACCTAAATAATCTAAACTTATGCCTGCTAATTCTGCAAGTTTCTCTTGCGTAAGATGTCTTTCTTCTCTTAGCTGTTTTATTCTTTTCCCTAAATTTTTATAAAAATTTTCAAAACTCATTATAACCCTTATTTTATATTATAAAACTGATATAGAAAACATAATTGATATATTAAAGGAAAATTTTAATAACTTACAAAGTGAATTTATTAAATTGGAACAAAATTTTGAAATGAATTAATTATGATTAATCCTAATTCCAATTTACTTTCTAAGTTTTAAAATCAAATTATATTATTGAACAGCCCTTAAAATTGATTATTTTTATATATTTTGAAAATGATAACTATTATCAAAATGTTTTTTATCTATTTACAGGCATGCAATTTTGATGTAAAATAATATTGTTACAAATTCGAGATTTGGGAAAAATATCATTTAAAAATGCGTTGTTTAAACGTGTTTTAGGGTATGCAAATAATATAGCTGGGGTAGGCATGGAAAATAGTGAATTAAAAGAACTTTTTGTTATTAAAAAAGATGGAACTAAAGAAAAGTTTGATATAAATAAAGTGGTTAATGCAGTTAAAAAATCTGCTCTTCGCGTGTTGATTGATTTTACCCCCGAACAAATAGATAAAATTTGCTCTATTGTTGAAAAAGAAGTTAAAGACAGTGGAAAAAATGAAGTTTATATTCAAGAAATGCACAACATTGTTGAAGATGCACTTGAAAATGTTAACTCTAAAGTAGGTCAAAGCTATAGAAATTACAGAAACTACAAGCAAGATTTCGTTAGAATGCTTGATAAAGTTTATCAAGAAAGCCAAAAAATTATGTACATCGGAGATAAGGAAAATTCAAATTCCGACTCCGCTTTAGTTTCTACTAAACGTTCTTTAATATTTAATCAGTTAAACAAAGAATTATACAAAAAATTCTTCCTAACAGTAGAAGATTTACAAGCTATTCGTGACGGTTACATATACATTCATGATATGTCTGCAAGACGTGATACTATGAACTGTTGTTTATTCGATGTTGCTTCTGTACTTAAAGGCGGTTTTGAAATGGGTAACCTTTGGTACAATGAACCAAAATCTTTGGCTGTTGCGTTTGACGTTATAGGCGATATTGTTATGGCTGCTGCAAGCCAACAATATGGCGGTTTTACGGTTGCTGAAGTAGATAAACTACTAGCCCCATATGCTGAAAAAACATATCAAAAACAATATTCTCGTTATATTTCTATGGGCTTGAGCTTTGAACAAGCCAGAAAAGAAGCTTTAAATGATGTAAAAGTTGATTTTGAACAAGGCTTCCAAGGTTGGGAATACAAATTTAATACTGTTGCTTCTTCAAGAGGTGATTATCCGTTTATCACAATTACTCTTGGTTTAGGTACAGGCGAATATGAAAAAATGGCTTCTATTATTGCTTTAGAAACCAGAAAAAATGGGCAAGGCAAGAAAGAATGCAAAAAACCTGTATTATTCCCTAAAATTGTATTTTTATATGATAAAGATTTGCACGGAAAAGGCTGTGAACTTGAAGATGTTTTTGAAGCCGGTATTGAATGTTCACAAAAATCAATGTACCCTGATTGGCTTTCATTAACAGGTGAAGGTTACGTTGCAAGTATTTATAAAAAATATAAAAAAGTCATTTCACCTATGGGTTGCAGAGCTTTCTTATCCCCTTGGTTTGAAAGAGGCGGTATGAAACCTGCTGATGAAAACGATGTACCTGTATTTGTCGGAAGATTTAATATTGGTGCTATCAGCTTACATTTACCAATGATATATGCAAAGGCTAAAAAAGAAAGCAAAGACTTTTATGAAGTACTTGATTACTATTTACAATTAATCAGAAAATTGCATATTAGAACATATGATTATCTTGGTGAAATGAAGGCTTCAACAAATCCTCTTGCATATTGTGAGGGTGGTTTCTACGGCGGTCATTTAGGTTTCCACGATAAAATTAAACCTTTATTAAAGGCTGCAACTGCTTCATTTGGTATTACCGCATTAAATGAATTACAACAAATTCATAACGGAAAATCACTTGTTGAAGATGGTCAATTTGCAATCGAAGTTATGGAATATATTAATAAGCGTGTAAATGAGTTTAAGGAAGAAGACGGTAATTTATATGCTTTATACGGAACACCTGCTGAAAATCTTTGCGGATTACAGGTAAAACAATTCCGCGAAAAATATGGTGTTATAGCAAACGTATCAGACAGAGGATATGTTTCAAACAGCTTCCACTGTCACGTTTCTGAAGATATAAGCCCAATTCAAAAACAAGATTTGGAAAACAGATTTTGGAATTTGATGAATGGCGGAAAAATTCAATATGTTAAATATCCAATCTCTTACAATAAAGAGGCAATTAGAACCTTAATAGAAAGAGCAATGGATATGGGATTCTACGAAGGAGTAAACTTATCACTTTCATATTGTGACGATTGCGGTCACCAAGAGTTGAATATGGATGTTTGTCCTAAATGCGGAAGCCGAAATTTAACAAAAATCGATAGGATGAACGGTTATCTCTCTTATTCAAGAGTAAAAGGTGATACTCGTCTTAACGAAGCTAAAATGGAAGAGATTAGAGATAGAAAAAGTATGTAATCATGAATTATCATAATATTACAAAAGACGACATGCTAAATGGCGATGGGTTGAGGGTTGTTTTGTGGGTTGCGGGCTGCAATCACCAGTGTGAGGACTGCCAAAATCCTATAACTTGGGATATTACAGGTGGTATTCCGTTTGATGAAGCTGCAGAAAATGAACTTTTTGAAGCTTTAGCAAAACCGCACATTTCAGGTATTACATTCTCCGGTGGTGATCCTTTACATCCTTTCAACCGTGGTGAAACTTTTCGGCTAATGAGAAAAGTTAAAGAACAATATCCTGATAAAACTGTTTGGGTTTATACCGGTTTTAGATGGGAAGATTTTGAACAACATCCCAAAATGAAATATATTGATGTTCTTGTTGATGGTAGATTTGTTAAAGCTTTGAAAGATAATAATCTTTGCTGGGTTGGAAGTTCTAATCAAAGAATTATTGATGTGCAAAAAACTCTGCAAAAAGGTGAAATAGTTTTGCATTACGATAATAGCAATCCTACTCAACAAGTTTAATCTTATTATATATTTCGCTTAAATTTTTTACATCTGTATGCAATATACTAAATACTGTTTTAATTACATTAAAAGTATTTTCATTTTTTGCATTTTGATAAGGGAAATAAAATAAATCCATAGGCAAAGCTTCTTTATAATCAGGATAATAATATTCTATGGGAAGTTTTACAGCCCCTTGCGATTTATAGAAATTTACTCTTCTTATAGTGTTGTAGTTATTATTATTTTCTTTTTCAACTTCTAAAAAACAACCGTTATAATCAGCGTATAATTTTTTTAATTTTTCTAAAACCTTATGCCCATAACCTTTTGACTGAAATTGTTTAAATATTGCAATATAATCAATCCATATATTTTTTGAGTTTTTATCATCAACAATGATTATATAACCAATGTTTTGATTGTTCTCAATTGCATCATAAATTATATATTCATCTTTTTTACTAAGGAATTCAAATTGCTCAAAAGATTTCAGTTCATTTGTCGGGAATTGAGTGAGCATATCATTGTATATTTTGGTAATATCGTCTTTATTTTCAACTAAAATCATAATATCTTAGCAACTGTGAAACCTGTAAATACCAGCCAAATAAACATAATCAATGCAAGAAGAATTGGTTTTAAACCCAGCCCCTGAATCTTTTTAAAGTTTGTTTCAACTCCAAGAGCAAACATTGCAAGGGTCAATAAGAAAACATCAAATTCAACAATTGCACTTGTTACATTTTGAGGAATAAACCCGATTGAGTTGATACCGCAAGCAACTACAAATAAAATAGCGAACCAAGGTATTTGAACCTTGCTCATTTTTGTTCCTGCT